>JAIROG010000089.1 GCA_031257675.1 Treponema sp.
GCGGAATTGGCCGCCGAGGCTCTGGACAGCTTCGCTGCGGAGCGGGGCCAAAAACACCCGATGATTGCCAAGTCTTGGCGGAGCCGCTGGAACGAGGTCATTCCGTTTTTCAAGTTTTCTCCTGAAATCAGGAAGGCGGTGTATACGACCAACGCCATTGAATCGGTTAATTTCACGATCCAAAAAATCATTAAACATCGCCAGTCATTTCCGAATGACCAGGCTGCGATGAAGTTAATTTTCATGGGCTTGAAAAACATTGCAAGAAAATGGACAATGCCCATCAGGGATTGGGGGGCCGCCCTCAATCAATTCGCAATCATTTACGGGGAAGATAGAGTCCCCCTATGATTTTCCGTTTACACAAAAAATGTTACAAGTTCGCTTATTCTGATGAATCCTATACAACTAATGACAACTTAACTTATTCTTCATTTCTTGCAACAATTCCTTTTAAAAATATCCTTAATTTTAACAGTATTAAAAATGACAAGAGTATTATGAAAAAATTAAACCCTTCTAATTCGGTTTTATTAATAATTAACGCTAATAAGACTGATGTTGTTAGTGCAACTCACACCAAGAAAGAAAAATATATAAGCGCTTATTTAAAAAATAGAATTGAGAAATTATCTGAAAAACAGGATTTTTTATATAAAGAATGGTTAAGAGAAAAAATAGAAAAAGAGCTCGATAAAAAGTTTCATAGTATGCTAATAAATGGATATGAACAATTTAGTGAATTTTTATTTTATTTACAATAAATGAAAACAGTGTGTTTATGAAAGTTTGCAACAAGAATTCCTTAATAAATTTTTTCTTTTTTTACTAACTAAGCAGAAAACGAAAGTTGTAGGAATTAGCAGCCCCCGCAACTTTCTAACCAAATTCAAAGGTGATTTTGAATATGGCTGTTAAATTAGTAGATAAAACAAATTTGCAAAACCAAGCTCTCAAATTACGTGTTTATCCTGCAAAAGAACAAGAAATCCTAATCAATAAAACTTTTGGGTGTGTTAGAAAAATTTACAACAACAGAATTGCTGAAAGACAAACTTTTTATGAAAATATTGGACTTGTTCAACAACCCGGTTGGTTGTCTCACAAGTCTCGCGGATTTGGCGTGTTTTTTGAAAAAATACGCCAAATACGCCAGTTTTTTATCGGAAGTTGTTCAATAATTGAAGTTATTGAACAACTCTATTATTAAACCCAAAACAAAAACGTAAAAAACTGTGGAAAACAGTATGTTTCTCATCAGAAAAAGAACTAAAAGACAATTTCCATACCTCAAAGAAGCTTCCGCTCAAGCTCTTTTGTTCAGCCGCTCTGAATGCTGAAACAGCGTACAGTAATTTTATTAATTCGCTCATAAAAAAGCGAAAAGGAAAAAAAATAGGAAAACCCAAATTTAAATCAAAAAACACATAATTATTCTTATCGAGAGCGGCAACCAAGTAAAACTGCATGGAATAGAGGCGACAAAATTATAAAAATTCCAAAATTAGGGGAGGTTCAATATCGACATAAGGGAAAAATAAATGACTTTCTTACCGCTAAAGGAGCGATTTTGAAATCTATTACAGTTCGTAAAAACCCGGCAGGCGAATATTATGCTATTTTACTTTTTGAACGTGAGTATATCCGAAAACCAAAGACATATTCAGGCAGTGAAAATAAAGTAATAGGCTTAGATTTTCCACTTGCTGATTTGTACATAGATAGCAATGGAAATTCAGGCAAGGATTTCAATTATGCCGCTCAAAAACAAGCTCATAAAAAGAAAGAGAAAAAACTGAAAAGGAGGTTGGCTAAAAAGCAAAAAGAGAGTAAAAACAAAGAAAAAACTCGAATTAAGGTTGCTCGTTTTGAGAACCATATAGGAAATTCAAGGCTTGATTATATCGAAAAGGAAACACTCAGATTAGTTAGAAAATATGAATTAATTGGAAAGGTATGTCAGGTTTTTTGAGAAATGCAAAAAATATGGTTGACACTTCATGGGGCGCCTTTATAAACAAGTTAGTTTAGAAATCCTATGAAGCAGGAAACTGAGGTTTCTCAGGGTGTGTAATTACGTGTGTGCGTAAGCATACAATTGCGTTAATGGAAGCCGCGCCGCCTTGCGCCGCCTTGCGCTAAATTCGGGTTTCTGGTATAATGATCTCCTTATGAAACGTAGACTTATTACATCGGCTCTTCCTTATGTGAACAATGTCCCCCACTTGGGCAACTTGATACAAGTGTTGTCCGCGGACGCCTTCGCCCGCTTTTGCAGGCTCAGCGGCTGCGACACGCTCTATGTCTGCGGGACAGACGAATATGGCACTGCTACGGAGACGCGCGCAGCCGAAGAGGGGGTTGAGCCGCGCGAACTGTGCGACCGGTATCATGCCATTCACGCGGCGATTTACCGGTGGTTTAACATTGCTTTTGATATATTCGGACGCACCTCCACGCCCATTCAGACCGAAATTGTGCAGGATATTTTCAAGAAACTGGATGCCAACGGATATATTGTGGAGCGTTCTATTGAGCAGCTTCACTGCGAAACGTGCGGGCGCTTCCTCGCCGACCGCTATGTGCGCGGCGTATGTCCGCACTGCGGTTATGAAGGAGCGCGCGGCGATCAGTGCGAGTCATGCGGCAAACTCCTTGACCCTACTGAACTTAAAGATCCGCGTTGCTCAACCTGCGGCACAACGCCTGTCGCGCAGAAGACGAACCATCTGTACATAGATCTGCCGAAAATAAAAGGCTTGCTCGAAGGCTGGATACACGGCGCGTCAGAGAAAGGCTTTTGGGCGAATAACGCCGTAGCCATGACCCATGCATGGATACGGGACGGGCTTAAAGAACGCGCCATCACCCGCGACTTGAAATGGGGAATTCCCGTGCCGAAAGCCGGGTATGAAAACAAGGTCTTCTACGTGTGGTTTGACGCGCCCATTGGCTACATTTCCATTACCGGCAATCTTGCTGTGGAGAGAGGGCTGGATTGGAGGGCGTTTGTCGATGACTGGTGGAAAAATCCCGACAATGTGGAGCTTTTTCAGTTTATCGGCAAAGACAACATCCCGTTCCATACGGTTATCTTTCCGTCGAGCCTCCTCGGATCAGGAGACCCCTGGACCATGCTCCACCACATGAGCAGCACCGAATACCTCAACTACGAGACCGGCAAATTCTCCAAGTCCGAAGGGCGGGGCGTTTTCGGCACCGATGCTATGGAAACCGGCGTGCCTGCGGACGTATGGCGTTTCTACATATTTTACAATAGGCCCGAAAGATCGGATTCCACTTTCACGTGGAGGGATTTTCAGGAAAAGGTGAACGGCGAGCTTATCGGCAATCTGGGCAACCTTGTAAACCGCATCCTCATGTTTGTAACCCGCTACTATGACGGCAAGATACCGGATGGCGTCGAAAACGTAGAATTCTGGAACACGGTGAGGAGCTACGAAACCGATATTGCGGAAAAATTGGAACGCGCCGATCTCCGCGACGCATTTCATACCATTTTCGAACTTTCCGCGTATGCGAACAAGGTGTTTCAGGAAGGAGAGCCGTGGAAGAAGCGTGTGACGGATCCAGTCGCCGCGGCGAACCTTATCAGAGACCTCTGTTTTGTTGTTCGGGATATTGCCGCGCTTATTGAACCGTATATGCCTCATACAGCGGAAAAATTGGCGTCTTTTTTCGGTTTAACCATGAAGGGCGCCGAATTTTCTGGAGAAACTTCGCTTTCTTGGGAACATGTCGGCAAGCTCTCAGGCATACACCGCGTGGCGACGCCGGAAGCGCTGTTCTCCAAGCTGGAAGATGATGCGGTCAAGCGTTTGAGCCAGACCTATTCGGGAACCCAGAAAGAGCGGCAGACTATGGAAAACGCTGTAAATGGCGTTCAACAGGAAGGAAAACCGGCGAAAAAACATCAGGTTGAGAGCGAAATAGCGAAAGGCGCCGTCAAACGCGCCTTTGCTGAATTAGATCTCCGTGTGGCTGAAATCGTCAAAATTGAACGCCATCCCAAAGCGGATAAACTCTACATTGAAACCCTTGATATTGCAGGCGAGGAGCGGATCATCGTTTCGGGTTTGGTGCCTTTCTATAAAGAAGAAGAACTCCTCAATAAGCGCATCATCATCGCCTACAATCTGAAGCCCGCGAAGTTGAGGGGGGTTGAAAGCCGGGGCATGTTGCTCGCCGCGTCTGTGAAGGACGCCGAAGGCGGGGAGATTGTCGAGGTTCTAGACGCGGGAGATGCGCCTGTAGGCACGAGGATCGCGCTTGAAGGCTCTGTCCCGCCCGCCGCGCCGCCCGCTGAAATCACCATTGATGATTTTCTGGCGGCGCCCATTGCCGTGCAAGACCGGGTGGTTATGGCGGAGGGGAAAAAGCTCTGCGCGGCCAGAAACCCGATTGTTACAAAGGTCGTCATTAATGGCGCAGTACGTTAACCGTCTTGTAAGCGTTGTGCCGATGGAATTGGCCTTGTGCAATACCGCCCGGTCCTTCTTGCAGTCCGGTTTTTGGGGCAGTTTCAAGGCGCGTTTCGGGTGGAATGCGCGGGGATTTCTGGTTGATTGGGGCGCATTGGGGCAGACGTCCCTCATGGTCATACGGCGGCGGCTCGCTTCGGGATGTTCCTTCGCGTATATTCCGTGGGGCCCGGAACTGCCGGATAATTTCCCCGCCAGCGATGAAGAACGGAACCGCGCGCTTGTTGATCTTGCGGTCGCGCTCCGCTCTCTGCTTCCCGAAGACACCGCCTTTGTCCGCTTTGACCTTCCATGGTTTTCCATAGGCGCGCCTCCGGCCATACAAAAACCTTTGCGCCGCGCGGGCGCTGATGTTCAGCCGCCCGATACGGTGTTCATCGACTTGACCGCCACTGAAGATGCCATCCTTGCCGGCATGAAGGGCAAGGCGCGGTACAACATCAGACTTGCCGCAAAAAAAGGGGTTGTTGTCAAGCGAGTTGATGAAAAAGGGCTTCCCGATTTTTATTCGTTGCTTAAAACCACCGCGAAAAGGGACGGCATAGCGATTCACGGCTTTGAATATTACGAAACCTTGTTTTCACATTACAAGAATTACCTTGACGCTTCCGGTCGTCCTGATCCTCTTGACAGCCGTCCGGGAAGTATGGAATTAGGGCTGTACCTTGCGGAACACGAGGGCGATCTTCTTGCCGGCGTTGTGGCGCTTTTCCGGGGCAAAGACGCGGTGTACCTGTACGGCGCGTCGGCGGATTGCAAGCGCAACTTCATGGCGCCCTACCTGCTCCAGTGGACGGCAATGTCCTACGCCAAATCCAGGGGGTGCGCGGTCTACGATCTGTTCGGCATACCGCCGGATGAAGACCCAAAGCGCCCCATGTCAGGGCTTTATCGCTTCAAAACCAGCTTTGGCGGCGTGGCTGTCCACCGTCCCGGAAGCTGGGATTACGCATACAAGCCGTTTCTCAGAACGCTCTTTGCCGCGGCGGAAACGGCGCGCCGAAGACTGCGGTCTTTAAGAAGGTTTAAAAAGAAGTGACAGGCGGCGTTGTCCTCTTTTTTCGTATTTTTCACACATGCGTTTTTCCACTATGTTTCCACTATACTATTGTCGCATAATAAGCGAGTTGCCGGCAAACCCTGTCATAAGAAAGCCTTGACATATATTTTCCTTTTTTATATTATAGGAACCCTTGAGACTTGAGGGTTTCAGAAGCTTCCTTGCCCTGTGGAGAAAATCGTCTTCCCAGATGCGCCCGTTTATGGGCGAACAGGTCGTGGGAAGGCTCATAATCTCTATGTTTGTAGTAGGAGTTGTATTGTGGGAAACAGCACAAGAAACCGGATGCTCGCCCGCGTTGTATTGGTCGCCCTTTTTGCGGCGTTGACTGCGGCCGGCGCATTTATCGCCATCCCTGTAGGCCCTGTTCCAATAGTACTGCAAAATATGCTTGCTATGCTTTCGGGACTGTCGCTTGGACCCTTTTTGGGCGGCGGCGCCGTTCTGCTGTACCTTGCCGCCGGCGCAATCGGCGCGCCGGTGTTTGCGGGCGGCGCGGGCGGCTTCGTCCACTTTGCGGCGCCCTCAGGCGGGTTTCTTTACGGCTACCTTCTGGCTGCGATTGTCGCGGGACTCATAGCGTCCAGCCCCCGCGCGGAACAGAAAACGCGGCGTTGGCGGATCATCGCGGCGGCTGTCGTGGGCATGCTGGTTGTTTATGTTCCGGGGGTTATCCAGTTGAAAATCCTTTACAATATGACTTGGAAGGCGGCGCTCCTCGCGGGTTGCGCGCCGTTCCTCATTGGAGACGCTATAAAAACCGTTGCCGCAATTATCATCGCCCCGCGTCTGCGATCTCTGATTGGCGACGCGACTCACTGACGGGCATTCCGTTGGCGCAACGCCTCGTAAAACAATATGCCTGCGGCGACCGATACATTGAGCGAATCAACGCGGCCCCGTGAAGGAATGGCGACAAGGGCGTCGCAGTGTTTGCGGAGCAGGCGGGAAATGCCGGAGCCTTCGCCGCCAAGGATAAGGGCGACCCGCCCCGAAAGGTTCTTGGCATACACCGCGTCGCCGCCCATGTCCGCCCCGTAAATCCAAAAGCCGGCTTCTTTGAGATCTTCAACAGCGCGTGAAAGGTTGGCGGCTTCGGCGACCGGCGCCCACGCGCTCGCGCCCGCTGACGTTTTGGAGATGACATCGGCATGTTTGGCAATGCGGCGGTTTCTGGTGATCGTCAAATCAACGCCGAATTGATCGCAGGAACGGAGAATAGCCCCGTAATTGTGCGGATCCGTGATTTCATCCAACACCGCGACCAGAACATCCTCGCGGTTTTCTTCGTTAATATCCGCTATGAATTCCTTCAATGCGATGTTCTTGCCGGAAGAAGCGGAGCCTTCGTCAACGCGCAGGGCGACGCCGCGGTTGCCGGGCGCAAGACGGTCAAGGTTAAACGTCCCGGTACGCTCCACACGCATCTTGTGTACATTCGCAAGATCGAGCAATTCCCGCGCGCGTGGATTCGCCTTTGCGACCAAGAGGGGGCCTGTCGCTCCGCCCGATTTTATGTGTTCCTCAATGGCGTGAAAGCCGGTTAAATATACCATAGGTTTCCTTGTGTTTAAAAAGAACGGTTGACAAACCCCGCATATGGTGTATAATGCGGGTAGTTTTTATGAAACCGCTTGTTTTCTATATTATACTGGGCATTGCCTTAAACCTCATAATCGCCTCTCTTGTATTGGGCGCGGTGTACTTCGCCTTTGTCCGTTAAACCGCCGGTTTAACCGGCGCAAGCGCGCAACTTTGCCAGCGCCTTTTCCACGCGCAACACAGACGTTTCCGCGCCGAGCAGACTCAGGCTGCCGAAAAGCGGCGGACTTACCCGCGCCCCGGTTACGGCCACCCGCAACGGCATCAGCAGGTCGCCGGGTTTCACGCCGGCTTTTTCGGCTTCCGCTTTCACAAAAGCTTCGGCGTCATTGCCGGTCATCGCCGCCATACGCGCAATCAAGCCTTTCCCCAGCGTCAAAATAGCGATGGTTTGCTGAATGTCCGCCTTTTTCGGAAAGAATTCGGATGCATCGGGCAGTACAGGCTCTGAAAACAAGTAGGCTGTTTTCGCCGGAATTTCGGTGAGAAAATTCACCCGCTCCTTGACAAGGGACATGGCTTCAACAAAAATGCGTTTCTGTTCCGCGTCCGGTTTTGACCCGGCTTTTCCAAAAACGCCGGCTTCAACGGCAAAGGGCAGGGCGCGTTCCGCAAGCTCCCCGTTGGGTTTCATGCGGATATACGAGGCGTTGTACCACGCGAGCTTCTTGTAATCAAACACAGCCGGCGCCTTGTTGAGTTTGTCAAGGCTGAACTGTTCGGCAAGCTCCTCAAGCGTGTAGATGTTCTTTCCTTCTTCGTATGAAGCGCCCAACAGCGCCACATAATTTACCAGCGCTTCGCTCAAATACCCTTGCCGCCGGAATTCATCAATGCTGGTTGCCCCGTGCCGTTTGCTGAGTTTCTTGCCGTCTTGACCCATCACCATGGGAAGATGGCAGAACTCAGGCGGGGTCCAGCCGAAACTGTCATACAGGATGACGTGAAGCGGCGTTGAGGGAAGCCATTCCTGTGCGCGCAGGACGTGGGTTATGTCCATGAGGTGATCGTCCGTCACATTCGCAAGGTGGTACGTGGGGAAGCCGTCTGATTTCAACAGCACCGGATCCGGATTGACATCCACATTCTTCCATTCAATGGCGCCCAAAAGACGGTCGTGAAAGACGGTCGTTGTGTCAAGCGGGATTTTAAGCCTGATGACAAACGGTTCGCCGCTTGCCGCGCGCTCTGCGGCTTCATCCTTTGGAATGGAGCGGCAATGGCGGTCGTAGCCGGTCTCACTGGAGTGAGACTCTTCCCGTTCGCGCCTGATCTTTTCAAGTCGTTCAGGCGGGCAAAAGCAGTAGTACGCCTTATCTGCGGCGATCAGTTCAAGGGCGTATCGCTTGTACAGTTCAAAACGCTCTGATTGAATGTACGGGGCGCATGTCCCGCCAACATCGGGCCCTTCGTCCCAGTGTATGCCAAGCCATGAGAATGTATCGTAGAGGTTTTGTATAAAAACCGGATCAGAACGCGCGCGATCCGTGTCTTCCAACCGGAGGATAAACGCGCTCTTGTCCGATCCGCGCGCCTCTTTTGAATGCGCGAAAAGATAATTAAAAAGCGCTGTCCGCACTCCGCCAATGTGTTGCAACCCCGTAGGGCTTGGAGCGTAACGATCCCGAATGTGCATAATGGGAGGAGTATACCGGAAAAAAAAGATAATTGCAATGGAGCGCATTGCCTCAGAAATAATCTGGAGCGTGTTCACGCTGGATCGCCTCCAAGATTTCATGCAGGACAACGCCTCTTTTGTATATAAAAGCATACTACGGGGCAAAAAGCGCGTTAAGCGCGGCAATGCATAAAAAACTTCGCCAATTGGGGAACAGACCTAAATTTTTATTAGAAACAGTATTGACGATACAAAAAGATTGTTTTATTATTAAGCCACTGTGGAAAGTAGAAAGAATGTTCTAATTGTTACAGATGGCGCCGGGTCGACGCAAAACATGGCGTCTGAAATCGCAAAAGCTCTCAAGGGAGCGAAGGTTGTTTCTATTGTAGCGCCTGATTTCAGCGGGCAAGACATACTCCCCGCGGAGGTCTATTTTTTTGGTTGCGAGAAGCCGAAACCAGCGTCTTTCACGTATTTATCAAATGTATTGCAACATATCAACCTTGCCGGCAGACCGTGCGGTGTCTTTTCACCCCAATCGGAAGATGCGATAGCGTACCTTTCAAATTTGACGCATGACTCTGAGGTCGCGTTGTACGCAATCCCCCTTTTTGAGAAGGATATTGATCGCGTAAAATCGTGGACGGATCAGGTCATCCATAAAGGGCAGGGGTTCAATCTTGACGATTACATTGGAAAAGTCCCGGATTTTCCCAAGCAGGGCATACTTTTTTATGATATTACGCCCATACTCACCGCGCCAATCGCTTTCGATCACTGCCTTGACGCTATGGTTGAGCTTTATGAGGACAAAAGCATAGAAGCGGTCGCCGCCATTGAAGCGCGAGGTTTCCTCTTTGCGGCGCCTTTTGCGGATCGTATGGGCATACCCCTTGTCTTGATCCGCAAAAAAGGCAAGTTGCCCGGCAAAAAACTTTCAGTCCGCTATGAACTTGAATATGGCGTGGCTGAGATCGAGGTTCACGTTGATGACATTCCGCCCGGCAAACGGATCTTGCTCATGGACGACCTTATCGCTACGGGCGGGACGCTACGGGCCGCTCATGACCTCTTAACCAGCGCGGGCGCTGTTGTTCCCGAAATTTTCGGCATTGTGGGGCTTCCTTTCCTGAATTATGAAAAGAATCTCCCGAACATACCGGTACGGACGCTGATTCAATACCATGATGAGAAAAATCCAAAATAACAAGCCGCTAGCAAGCCAATAACCAACGGGGCGATTAATTGACCTCCCGATGTTGCCGTAGGATGATATAACGGCGCGTTGAAACCGCGCGGATTTCTTGCAACCGTTTTATTTATACGAATGAGCCGATTCGTAGCGGCGCATTCCGCAAAACGCCAGCGAATATGTTGCCGCCGCTTGCATATTTTTTTATTTCTTGTATAAACACTCCCAATTATAAACGCAAACCGCTGGCCAGCTATAACCCGGACCTCCTACAGACCTCGCCCCAAGCGGGCAAGCGATTATGGATGCCACATAATTTTTGTCAACTCCATGACAGCGTAAATTCATCTTTTTTACATTTTTTATCTTTTTTTCTCTTCCCCCTTGTATTCCACGCCGCGCTACGGCTATGGAAGAAACCGTCCTGCGGAGTGGCGTTGTATATTCCGCCTCATAAAACCACTCGTTGTCCGCTCCTTTGGAAACATTCAAGAATCGATTTCTTTCGATGTGAGGTTGTCCTATCCATTCAAGGTTTTTGGACTCTCCATTGAAGCGGGAACCATTGGTTTCAGATCATTCCATTTCTTTCCCGGTCCGTTGGTACAGTGGAATTATGGAAAAATGCGAGTTCTCAGAGCCATTGGCTTCGATTTTTTTAGCCGAAGACGCCGCCTATGCCGGCGCCGGAAGTTTTGTTGAAATGAATTGTCGTTTTTCCAAGAATTTTTATATTCTGATGGAATGAAGGTCTACCCGGTTGATCCCGATAAAAATCCAATCCTCACCAAACCAGCCATTGAAAATGTCGAGCGATTTGGCGCGTTCTATGTACTGAAACCTTTTTGGCAGTAGGTTTTCAATAGTGATCCTCTGAAAGAATTGTAACCGCCCTATCCTCGTACTAGTTCCATCTGTGGAGGTATATCCCCTTGGGTGTAGGTTTCACCGCAAAAAACGCGCTTTTTTTGCGACAGTTTATTGACAAGTTTATTTGTACGCGGAACCTTCAGGCGAATGGCGGGAGCGGCTCAGTAGGCGGGCGCCGTAACCGCCCGCCTACTGGACTTTTTGACACCGCTCAGATAGAATAGACCCATGATTATAGATTACCAGTCTGCGGCATTGATTATTGTTGACGTACAAAACGATTTCTGCCCCGCCTATATATCGGGCGGGAAAAGCTATCCCGAAGGCTCGCTTGCGGTGGCAGCCGGCGGCGACGTGTGCGCTCCGCTCAACGCGGTGGCGAAAGAGTTTGCGGAGCGCAATGGAAAAGTGATAGCGACGCAAGATTGGCATCCCAAGAACCACGCTTCGTTCGCTTCCGGGCATCCCGGCAAGAAAGTGGGAGACTTTATAGATCTGGGTTCAGCGCAATCTCAGGTTTTGTGGCCCGATCATTGTATACAAGGTTCAGAAGGGGCGCGTTTCCACGACAGACTCAACCTTGATCCGGCAAATCTTATCATCCGCAAGGGTTCAAACCCACTTTTGGATTCGTATTCGGCTTTTTTTGAGAATGACCGGCAGACCACGACTGGTCTTGACGGCTACTTGAAGGCGTTTTCGATTTCCACGGTATTTCTGGGCGGTTTGGCGACCGATTACTGTGTGTTTTACACCGCCATGGATGCGATGCGCCTGCGTTACAAAACCTATGTGTTTACAGACGCTGTACGCGGCGTGGATTATCCCAAAGGGTCTGTTGAACAGGTTCTCAGCGCTATGAAAGTCGCTGGCATTGGCATGATAACAACCTCCGATATTTTGCAAAACTAAGAGAAACGCTATGGAACACACTTCAGCGCTGTTTACGGATTTTTATTCTCTTACAATGGCGCGCGGCTACTGGAAGAATCGGATGACATCCCGCGCGGTTTTTGAAATGTTTTTTAGGAAACAACCCTTTTCCGGCGGCTTTTCCATTTTTGCCGGACTTGAGACCCTGCTTGAGCGGCTTAAAGCGTTTGCTTTTTCTCCAGACGATATTCTCTATTTAAGGGATTTGCGCCTTTTTGAGGACGGCTTTCTTGACTGGCTCAAAGATTTCCGGTTCAAAGGATCGCTATGGGCTATGGACGAAGGCACGGTTGTTTTTCCGCAGGAACCGCTTGTCAGGATCGAAGGGGATTTGATCGAGTGCCAGCTTGTCGAAGGCATGGCGCTCAACGCGATCAACTTTCAGTCGCTTGTCGCCACAAAAACGGCGCGTGTCTGGCTGGCTTCGGGCAAAGGGGCGGTCATGGAGTTTGGCTTGCGCCGCGCCCAAGGACCGGACGGGGCGATGAGCGCATCCCGCGCCGCGTTCATTGGCGGGGCGTGCGGCACGAGCAATACGCTTGCGGGCAAGGAGTACGCCATTCCTACGCTGGGAACAATGGCGCATGCGTGGATCATGGCGCATGAGAGCGAAGAGTCCGCTTTCGAGGCGTACGCGGAACTGTATCCCGACAAGACTGTGTTTCTTATCGACACGTACGACACGTTGAAAAGCGGCGCCCCAAACGCGATTAAAGTGGGACGGAAACTGGTGGAAAAGGGCAAGAATTTCGGCGTACGGCTTGATTCGGGCGATATTCACTATCTCTCCATTGAGGTGCGGAAGATGCTCGACGCGGCGGGTTTGACTGGCGCGACCATAACCGTATCCAATGATCTTGACGAGACCATTATTCAGGCGCTTAAAGACGCGGGCGCTCCGGTCAATACGTGGGGCGTTGGCACCCGCATGGTGACGGGCGGCGAAGAAGCGGCTTTCACCGGCGTATATAAACTTGCGGCCCGCGACGACGGAAAGGGCGGTTTTATTCCGGCTATGAAGTTTTCGGATAATCCTGACAAGACCACCACCCCGGGCGTTAAACAGGTGTGGCGCATTACAGACGCAAACGGCATGACTGTAGCGGATGCGCTTGGGCTTGACGGAGAGGATGCAATCGAAAAGGGAAACCGGTACGCCTTGTGGCACCCTTCTGCGGATTACCGGCATTTCTCCCATACTATAGACGGGGGCGTTGAGCCGCTTCTCAAGCTCCGCTTGGACAAAGGCGTTCAGACCATTGAACACCCGCGCCTTGTTGATATACGCAGCCATGTTCAAAGTGGACTTGACCGTTTTGATCCAAGCTATAAGCGGTTCCTAAACCCCCATATTTACAAGGTTTCCATTACGGAAAAATTGCGCACCCTGAAGCTGGAGCTTATTCAACAGTATTTGAGGTGATAGCGGCGCTGTCAGGGACAGTGCCCTGACAGGTCTAGCGCGACGCGCCAACCATGATTAGCGGCACAAATATCTTGCCAACGTTGACATCAACTCGTTGATGTCAATGGGTTTCGCTAGATGCCCGTTCATTCCCGCGGCGATACATGCGTCAATATCCTCTGTGAATGCGTTTGCCGTCATAGCGATAATGGGAATCTTCGCCGCCACGTCCGTGCCTAATGAGCGTATCCGTTGGGTCGCCCCGATTCCGTCAAGCTCCGGCATCTGTATATCCATAAGTATCAAATCGTACCGCTCGCCTTTTTCCTTGAATTTATCAACCGCATTGATTCCGTTATTGGCAAATTCAAGAGAAATCTTGGTTTCTTCAAGGATGTTGCTCAAGATTTCCTGGTTGATCTCAATGTCTTCAACAACAAGCGCCAGTTTGCCTTCAAGTTTCCCCGTGAGATCGACATTGGAAGAGGTTTTTTGCCCGACGATTCCGCCATGATTCGAAAGGTTCACGATGGTGTTGTACACCGTTGACGGCAACGCGGGCTTTGGCATGAAATGGTCGATGGCAATTGCGGGGCTGACATTCATTTCTATATCCGACCAATCGGCGACCGACATAAGCACAAGGGCGGTGTTTTTGTCAATGCGCCGTATCTCACGCAGCACGTCCACCCCGTTTTCATTGGGAAGCTGCCAATCGGCGAACACGATGGTGTATGCGTCTTCGTTTTCACAGCTCTTTTTAACCAGCTCTATGCCTTTTGCGCCGGAAATAGCGGCGTCGCATCGTATTGAGAAGGTTGCGAGTATATGGGTGAAGTATTCAAGCGCGTCCTGGCTGTCGTCAATAACCAAGGCCTTAATGCCAGAAGGCTGCTTCAAGGTGATTTTCTGTATCGAATCTTTGCCGTAGGGAAGAGTCAATTCAAAAATAAAGGTCGTTCCTTTTCCATGTTCGCTTTCTATCCAAATATCCCCGTCCATGAGTTGCAGAATTTTTTTGCAGAGGGCCAAACCGAGTCCCGTGCCGCCGAATTTACGGGTGATGCTGTTGTCCGCCTGCTCAAAAGACTGGAAGAGCTTCGCCTGCTGTTCAGGCGATATGCCGATCCCATTGTCCGCCACCTCGACATGGAGCTTTACGCGCGTATCACCGATTGGCGTATGGACGATCTTGATGATAATGGTTCCCTCTTCGGGCGTGAATTTGTTCGCGTTTGACAACAAGTTGAGCAAAACCTGAGAGAAACGCAGTTCATCGCCCACAATGGCGTGTGTAAACAACGAATCAAAATCAACGATAAGTTTCTGGCGTTTTTCTTCAAACTTGACATGCATGACAGTTATCGTATTCTGGATCATTTTTTCAAAGTCGAATTCCCTCGCCACGATCTCAAGTTTGTTCGCTTCAATTTTTGACATGTCGAGAATGTCATTGATAAGCCCCAGAAGCTGTTTGGAAGCTATGTCAATCCTGTTAAGGCAGTACTGCAAGCGTTTCGTGTCGGTCGCTTTTTTCGCTATGGTGGTCATCCCGATAATGGCGTTCATGGGCGTGCGAATTTCATGGCTCATGCGGGAAAGGAAGTCGGTCTTCGCCCGTGACGCGGAAATAGCCTCCTCCCTGCTTTTCATAAGGTTGAGTGTCGTCTCGTTCTTCAAAATGGCGGCCACAAGAAGAAGCGCCGCGGAATGAAGGATGCTCACCTCTTGCGGGGAAAAAACACGTCCGGTCTTGCAGTCGTCAAGGCTGAAAAAGCCCCAGAATTCATTTTTGAAGTAGATGGGGATTCCCAGTGTGGATTTTGCGCCGCGCTTTTCAAACCACGCGCGTTCCTCCCCGCTTGGATAGCGTTCCGTAATCTGATTTATGTATTTGTTTTCTTTTGCCGCGGCGTACCATGTCGGCACATCCCGTAAATAGTCCACTTTGGCGCTAGACAGACGGTCTGTGTAAGGAGGAACGCCTTCAAACCATTCGAAAATAGCGTCGGCGCACAACCTGTCGTTTTCAGTGACGCAATGTTTCCATATAAGAATGCGGTTCGCGTCAACGCCTTGCCCAATGTTTTTTAGGAACTCCCACGCCACCTCGGCAAAATGCGCGGCGTCGGTCATCACTATACGGGACGCTTCCGCGTTGATGATCCGCAAAAGCTTGTCCTGATGAACCAGTTCCCGTCTTGTTTCTTTGACAAGGGTTAAATCAACCGCGAAGCAAACAAGGACAAATGAGCCTTTGTACGGTATTTTTTTGAGAATGACACGAAAAGAATGCGGTTTGCCGTGCACGAACAATTCGGACTCGAAATCAAGACTGCCGATCTGAACAGCGGTAACAAGCCGCTCCGCAAGCGGTATTGAGAGCAACCCGTCCGCCTGATACTTTGGCATGCAATTGGTGATGATTGCGTGTCCGTTTTGTATCATTTCATCTTTGGTGGAACAGCCGGACAATTTCACTGCGGCCGGGTTGCAGTCGATAAGCTGAAACTTATCGTTGAAAATCAAACTTATTTCGGGATTGGTGTCAAGGAGAATCTGGTTGAATTCCTGGGTTTCCTCCAGCGTTTTCATCGCCGTATTAATGTTTGTTTTGAGGTGTTCGTTGTAATGTTCTTTTTGAATGAGAGCGGCTTGAAGCTGCTCCTCAGTTCGCTTGAGTTTGTTAATGTCAAGGGTGGCGCCGAGTGCGCGGGTCGGTACGCCTTTCTCACCCCACTCAACGATTTGAATGACAATCTGTCTCCAGAGGTAGGCGGCTGGGGTGGTTGCGGCGTAAAGCCTGACTTCTTCGTTAAAACAGTCGGTTTCGCCGGACAACAAAGAAGAGAACGCGCGGTTTATCCGCTCTTTATCCTCAGGGTGTACGATGTCAGACCACGCCCGAAGCGTATGTACATTCTCTTTAGAGACGGCGACATTCACGTTCTGGCGCCCTTTGAACAAGATCGCGCCTTTGGCAATGTCCAATTCCCAATATGAAAAACCCACTATTTTTGAGATGAACTCTATCTGATCTTTCTGCTCTTTGATCTGCTCGTCATCGATTTTAAGGTGAGTTATGTCTTCAATCGTGCCAAGTACCCGCGACGGATTCCCCTGCGCATCCCGTTCCACAATAAAAGCTTTGTCATGCACCCAGATAAAACTGCCATTCTTATGGAGGATGCGGTACTGCGTCTTGTATGAAGAGGCTTTGCCGGCGAGATACTCATCTAGCAACCGGTTTACCCTATCAAAGTCATCGGGCGCCACAATATTTTCCCATAGTTCGTTTTTGCGGAGAAATTCACCTTCATCATATCCAAGCGCTCTTTCGTATTGCCTGTTGTAGCATCTTTTTTTTTCGGGGAGACGCATTTCCCAAATGCCTATATTTGCGTTGTCAATGATAAAATCACGCGCATCTGAAGAATAGGTGGTGTTGTTGGGAAAAAAATCTGATATATGTGAAGAGTCCGCGCCATTTGTCATAACTCTACCAATAATAAGATGATTATATATAAAAGTCAAGTTGCGAGTCATGCGGCGGTTTGCGGAGGCCTGTAAAAATAGCGGAGCGTTGGCAGGAACCCTTTAGGCTTGCATTTTTTTTGTCGATAAAATTAATATGAAATTGGTTTGCAAGAGAGTTGCCATTGTCCCTTTTTTCCTCTTGGCTATCGGGATGCTTGTCGGCGACTCCATTTGGGAAGGAACTGCGGTGGTTGCGCCTGACGGCGTTTTGCCTGACGCCGGTTATTACGCGGCCGCCAATTTTTTTCCGAAAGACACTACGGTGATTGTTACTAATCTTGAAAATGGAAAAATCGTCCATGTTACTGTTGTTGCGACATTAGATAATTCCAGCGTATTGATGCTCCTCTCCAAAGAAGCTGCCGATGCTATAGCCCTGTCCGCGAATTACCCGGGCAGAGTGCGCGTAATGGAAGCCGTTGATCCGGTAACGATGCTTCCTCCTTTGGAGAACAAAATTTCAAACGGGGATCCTGATTACGATCCAATGGCGCGAATCAATGCAATTCCGCCAGATTCCGCCGCGCCGGAAGACGGTCCGCCGGCTCTTGCGGAAGGCGCCGCGCCTGATGCGGACGCGCTGGGCGGAGGGGTCGCCGCCGCGCCGGAAGACGGTCCGCCGGCTCTTGCGGAAGGC
>JAIROG010000117.1 GCA_031257675.1 Treponema sp.
GCGGCCGTTTGGTTTTGCGTGAACTTGTTTTTCGCGACGTCTATCCACGTCTCGTATGCCGCTTCCGCCCCGCGTTGACGCGCGCCGACGCGGACGGCGGCGGTAAAAAAAAACTCCGCGAGATCTTCGTCTAGCCCCGCGGGAAGAACGCGCTAAAAGAGCGGAACTCGACGACTTGACCAAAGCCGCCCGAAAGCGTATGGAAGACGCTCTTAAAACAACCCTAAAACGCTCGTTTAACGCCGTCTTTAAGGCGGCAGAAATTGCGCCGTATCAGGACAAAGCTTTATCCTACCTATTTACCTCATGCGGAAGGCGCGTATCAAAGAGGCGTCTCTATCCATAAGAAGAAGTCAGTGCGCCGCTTTCACGCTTTGCGCGTGCCGCGTCGTTTTCCCGTACAAAAGCGGCGGTAAGAACCATCTGCGACAGCCCGCTCTGACAAGTGAACTTGCGCCCATATGGGCGGGTTATACACGCCTTGCGTATGCGGGGCGCAAGCAAGCGCGGGCGGCGGATGGAACCGTTGCACACAAGGAAAGTTTAGAAGAAGATTTTGCAGTATTGCTTGCGTTTATCGTAAGCTTCGAGGCGTCCTCGCAAAATGCGGCTGATTTTGAGACAAAGGCAAACGAAGACGGGAGTCTAACCATTACAACTATGTGGGCTAGGATACGGAGGTTGTGACGCCCTCGCAGATTAACGGCAAACGCGTAACGGGAAGAAGTGCGTTTGTAGGCACTGATATAACGAACGAAGTTATACCAGACGGCGTTATCTTCATCGGGGATTCTGCGTTTAGCGGCGCCAAGCTGACGAGCGTTACGCTTGGCGCGAATGCGCCTGCTGATTTGCGAGAGATATTCGGTGAAAATATCAATATCTTCTATAATTCATCGCCAATGACAAAAGAACGAGAGTTTATACCCCGAATGTGAAGGCTGAAACGAAAACCGCGGATGATTTCGTGTATATTGAGACGCAGTAAGAAATGAATATGCGGTTCTATTATTTTTACCGCTCGTACTAATCTTATTTACTATGGTTTTGGTTTTTAAGAGGTCATGTTATGTGTTAGGAAATCTTAAAGAAAATGACAACAATGAACCGCCGCATCCAGCTATGGAGTAGCAAAATTACGCTGTGAAAAGCGGGGTATTACACCCACACATTCCAATAAAAAGGAGGAATACTTTGCAATTCAATGATTATATTACTTTTATTAGCGCTATAACAGCAATAGCCGCTCTCGTTATTGCCGTGACAACGCTTTACGTTACATGGCGTATTCCGCATCAAATTATGCTGTATCAACGCTATGCGGATTTAATGCGTGAATACCGCGAGACATAAATGGACGATGCTATTCTTTGCTAAAACCTTGCATTTCAAACGGCGGCTTGTTGACCATTTCTTCTGGCTTATAGCGGATTTGCGCTTCAATCCCGATATCAGCTCAAGCTGTCCGCACAACAGTTAAGACGAAATTCTCAAAAAATGAATGTCCGCCGTAATGCTGTGGAGCGGCGCGCCATCATTCTCTGCTGGAAAATGAGAACGGGGTCCTCTTGAAAAAGCCGGATACTTGATGTCTTTCCGCAGTGAAGAATTTTTACAAGCCAGCTGACAGGCGCGACATGCAAACGCGGCGGAATCTTCAGTCTATAGGGAAATAAGGAATTTTCGCGTCAGGCTGTCCGCCGGGTCGCGCGCCGGCCTGTCGCCGGCTCTGCGACTCTCTCTTATACATCAGCTTCAACCCGCCAGCCCCTAACCGCAATTTGAACTGCGGATACGAACCGGCGGATTCTCCTACAGGTCTTAGCGTCGCGGCGGACTTGCTCAGACGCGGGAAGCGGCAGGAAAGCGTCATCTTTTTTCCTTAAATTTTTCTTTTTCTTTGCTTATTTTTTCATCAAGGATGTCAAGCATTTTGTCAATAGCGGCGTGGAGATCAAAATCTGTTTCTTTTACATGAACCGATAAGCCCCAGCGAAAATTGACCGTAGATTCGGCTGAAAATTCCTTCTCGTGGGTTATGGTGATAAGCAGATCAATGATCATGTTCTCCGCATTGTGAATGCGGGAAAGTTTCTTTTCAACATACGCTCTGGTGTCATCTCTCAGCGTGAAGTGAACGGCTTTAATTTCTGTATTCATAAGGCGCCTCCAAGAAAAATATATCAAGCCCTTACGGGCTGAATCCCAATAGTGACGAAACGGCGCGGCGTGGCGTACGCTGTGGCGCGACGCTCGCCATGCGTCGCGCTATCTGGCAAATGACGATCCCATATCCAGTTCCTGCCGGTATTTTGTTACCGTGCGTCGCGCCACAGTGACGCCTTGTTCGCCGAGCTTGTCCGCTATGCGCTGATCCGAAAGGCGCCCCTTTTCGTTTTTGATGATTTCCCTGATCTTCGCCTTTACGCTTTCCTTGGAAAACGGCGAAGCCTCCGCGCCGTAGCGGTTTATGGCGTTGGTAAAGAAGCGTTTTATGCTGAAGAGACCCCATTCGGTCTGCATGTACTTCCCGTTTGCTATGCGGGACACGGTGGATTCGTGGATGTCAAGTTCATTGGCTATGGTCTGCTGGGTCAAGGGCGCGAGGTTGCCCGGTCCCTTCTCGAAAAATAGCCGCTGATAGTTGACGATTGCCCTTGAAACGTTAAGCAGGGTCTGATTCCGCTCGTTGATGGCGTTGATAAACCATAACGCTTCCCTGATGCTTTCCTTTGCAAAACGCCGCGCCTTTTTGTCTGATTTTTCTTCGGCTATTTTCGTAAAGAAATGATTGACGCCAAGCGCCGGAATTTCCTCGTCATTAAGAATAATGACGAATTCCCTCTCTTTTTTGACGACTTTTACGTCGGGGACGACAAACCGGACGCTCTTTGATGAAAAAAGACGTCCGGGAAAGGGGTTTAATTCCTTGATGCATACAAAAAACGAGCGAACTTCGTCTTCCGTACGGTTTATTTTTTTCGCCGCAACGGCGAATTTTCCTTTTTGCAACAAGTCAAGACAACCAAGCGCTTCTTCCACCCCTTCAGGCGCGTCAGGCAGAAGTCTTATTTGCGTACGCAGGGATTCTTCATAGTTCGCGGTGCAGACACCTGCGGGGTCAAGCGATTGGACAATGCGCAAGGCGTTTTGAATGCGGCCGTTTTCTTCGCCTTTAAGCAATTCGTCTACGCCCACCACATGGAAGCCGTTTTCGTCAAGGTTTTGGATGAGCGTTTCGCAGAGGGAACGGGTCTTTTCGTCTAGTGGCTCAACTTGCAACTGCCACAGCAGATGCTCTTGCAGGCTTTCCGGTCTGGCAAGCGCACTTTCAATAAATTTAAACTGGCGGTCGGACGCTTCTTCGCCGTCTTCGTAGATAAAACCGGGATCGGATGTCGCCTCAAAGTATGCGTCTTCCTCCCGCACCGGCGGCGCGTCTTCAAAGGAAATGCCGGACGGCTCCTCCTGAATCTCAAGAGCCGGATTCCGTTCAAGCTCTTCCGCTATCCTTTCCCTCAGATCAAGCGCTGGAATTTCCATAAGGCTGATCGCCGTAACAAGCTGTGTGGTAAGCCGTAAATCTTGCCGCTGGCTCATAGTCTGGGCTAACACGGAAGAACCTCCTTTACTGTTTTATAGTACAACCCTTTTATGACGTTTTGTCAAGGAAAAAGTACCGTCTGTTTTGTAAAATCGCATGACGGGCGGTTCATTGTCCCGCTGTTCTGGCATCCGCATGAAGCGCATCCTGCAACACGGCCTTTATTACAGCGACAGGAACGGCGTTTCCCGCCTGTTTTCTTGTTTGGCTGTCGGCGCATACGATTTTAAATGAATCGGGGAAACCCTGCAGCCGCAACATTTCACGGGGGGTTAACCTGCGCGTTCCATTTACAAGCAAATAGTTGTATGACGCTCCGGCGCGTAAAGCGCATGAATACGGATAACTTGATATGTTGCCGCCCTTGTTTTCGTGCCAAATGCCGGGGGAATAAACGCTGGCATGTTTCGCCTTTCTTTTTCTGACTATTTCCTCGCTCGCAAAATATTTGGCATCAACAGCGTCTTCTTTTTCCAGAATATCTTCCAGCTTTCCCTGAATTTTTGGATTGGGAAAAGAGAAATTGACAGATTTATTCAGAAATCCGGCAATAATAATCCGCTCCCGTTTTTGCGGGAGTCCGAAATTCAGCGCGTTTAATATTCCGCTATACACTTTATACTCCAAATCTTCCAACGCTTCCAGAATGATTTTTAAGGTGTTCCCCTTGTCGTGCGTTTTTAGTTGTTTCACATTTTCAAGGACGAACAGACCCGGTTTCTTTTCTTTTAATATTCTGGCGATTTCAAAAAACAATGTTCCGCGCATGTCATAAAAACCTAATTTCTTCCCGATAATGCTGAACGGCTGGCATGGGAATCCCGCCAGCAACACATCGTGGTCTGGAATTTCCGATGCGTCAATTTTCGTTATGTCGCCGCGAGGAGCCATATTATAATTTTCCGTATAAGCGCGTTTCGCTTCGGAGTCTATTTCGCTTGCGAAAACACATTCCCCGCCGAGTGCGTCCGCCGCTTGGTGAAAACCGCCTATGCCGGCGAACAAATCAATGTACGTGAATTGCATCGTCCGCCCCTGTACGGTGATTCCGAAGTATGGCTTGAATGTGTATATATTCTTGCATAATAGCTTCTTGTAATGAAGATGAGCCATTATATCCGATGCGTTTTATTTTGGCAAGGCGCACATATAGTCGCGGCGTGACACGCAGGCGCTTCGCCTTTCACACCCGAATCGCATTCCTGCGGAGTTCCGCCGAAACGATGTAATTCATGGCGGTTATCACCTACGGGATTCCCCGCTCCGCGCTGTTCGACAACGGCAGGGACTACCGCTCGCGCATCCTCAACGGCTATAGCGAAACGTTTTGGACAACAACAATAGACGCATCTATAAGGAGGTCGCGTCGCATGTCCGGGGCTTGTTCGAGATCGTGGGCAGCGAGGTTCATTTCACCGAAACCTACAACGGCAAGTCCAAAGTCCGTCAGGAGCGCTACTACCGCATGCTTCAGGAATACATCGCAAAGCAGTCCGGCGCTTACATCGGCAGCGACACCGTAACGCGCCCCGAAAGTTCCGAGCTTTTTTCCGCAACGTTCAAGGGCAGTTAAAGAGCAACAACCTCCCCTCGTGGGAAGACGTTAAAGGCATGGCAAACGCCATGATACCCTTCATCAACAACGATTTTCATTCGGGCGGGAAGGGCATGGACGGCAAAACCGCGAGCCAAGTGTTCGAGGAAAATTTGCCGTCCGACATCCGCCACGCCGACAGGGAGGCGCTGGAGTTCGCCCTCACCCAGGTGCGGGCGATGGGCGTCAGAAAGTCGCAGGTGTGGCTGCGGGGCGTGGGCTACTACAATGAGCGGCTCCTGTCCTATTCGGGGCGGAAGGCGATTGTCCGCCAGAGCCTCCTCTCAGACGCCGAAGTTCTTATATGCGACCTTGACGACCGCTTCCTTTTCACCGCGACCGCCAACGAATTCAAGGAAGTCGCGGGCGACCCGCGCAAGGCTATTGAAAAAGTGAAGCGGGAGCGGAGTTTTTTTTTACCGCCGCCGTCCGCGTCGGCGCGCGTCAACGCGGGGCGGAAGCGGCATACGAGACGTGGATAGACGTCGCGAAAAACAAGTTCACGCAAAACCAAACGGCCGC
>JAIROG010000017.1 GCA_031257675.1 Treponema sp.
GCGGCCGGGGCCGGGGGCGCGTGTTGTTGGCGCGCCTTGGCGGCTTCCGCGCCCCCGCCCGGGCGGGGGGGCCCGGGCCCCCATCGGACTGCGGCGGCGCGGGATCGCGGAAAATACGCGGAGATCAGAGGGCGGCTGTCGTTAGCCAATGTCATCGCTTTGAACCACAGGGTAGACATATTCATACAAAACAATATAGCGCAAAATGCCGCTATTGTCAACAATTGGGATCAAAAACAAGCGGAAATTATGCCCATACATACTAACTACGCAAAGAACAATTCCGCTTGTTTGGTCAAAAGGACGAAAACATCCTCTTTCATCAGGGAGGCATGGCGGCCGCTTGTCAATTAACATAACGCTGGTCAGCTTCATCGCCGCGATTCCTTCAGCTTTCGATCCGCCGCATATAGAGTTGTCGCGCGGCGGCGCCGCCGCTTTTCCGCATAGTATCAGCAGGCTGCTCTCCGTCTGTTTCCGGCAAGACGCCCTGATCCACCGGTCAGGCGGAGGAAATTGGTTGAAATAGCCTCACTTGATCATTATAAAAACCGCAACCGCGCTTGACGCCGGCTTCCTGAGCGTAAGAGTCAAACTGCCCGTCTTGTTTTTCCACGCGGCGTTTGACTGAACAACAAAGGTGTCTTTAGGCATGTCAACGATATAACCGGCGTCTATGACAAGCGGACCTTGTGACGGATAGAACATGTTATATTTAAAGGACAGCTTCTGTCCGGCGAGAGGATTATCCATCCGCCAAATGTCAAAACCGGTGAATGTATATTCCGTACCATTGATTGTGTCAATTGTGGTATTGTCAAAAGAAAAGACGCTTGACGGCTTTTCTTTCCCGCTGAAAATGAGCGCTTCCCCATAGCGGGATAGGATCTCCACAAAATCCCAGTCGCCTCCCTGATCAGCCGTCGGCAAAACCGCGTTTACGGCGGCTGCCACGGACTCTTCATTAACCTTGCCATTCGCCATCATTTCTTGTATCAGACGCGCCCCACCGAAATTCCTTGTGAGATACGCGCCGAAAGCGTAGGAATTGGCGTATGAGTTCAACGCGCTTTCACCTCCCAGCCATGTGGTGGGAGCGCACTCTGAATATACGTTTAAAAACAAAGGCATCCGCTGGTTATACGGAAATTCGCTTTCGGCGACTCCGGACAATGGATCGATAATATCTTCCGCAAGCATTGAGAGCATTTCATCGAACCATGTTTCTGAAGACAACTTGAAACTGGATTTTACGGCTTTCTCATTAAAATTAATCATGTGCTGAAATTCATGCGCCAGAGTCGAGATCGCTCCGTCCGGATACTTGTCGGCGAAATGCGCGTCAAGATAAAATATTTCAGCGGCGTTAGTCTTCGCTTCGAAATTGTACATGCGGTCAATGTCGGCTTGCGTATAAAAATCTTTTGCCCAGAAATAGCCGAAAACGCCGCTGGTCTGCTCGCGCCCATAATCGCCGGCAATATCATAGACGAATATCTGAATTTTGAGGTCTCCATCCAGCCCGCCATCGCCGCCATCGCCGCCGCCGTATTCATGTCCAAAGATAGGCGTCTCTTTTTGATAAATGACATCAAATCGAGAGGCTAAGGACTCGGCTTGCTCCCGTGTGATCTTGTTGTCAGCGGAATCATCAGATGCGGATTGCGTGAAATTTTCATCCGCCACCCACACTGCGGCATACTTGCTCTCCGCCCGCAAAACAGCGGGCGTTTGTATCCATTTTCCAGACGAATCGGCTTCCACCCAAAACCGTCCGGTCGAGCCGTCTTCCGTGTATACCTTACGGATTGCCTGTGCGTTTTCCGCCGCAACGCGGGAGGCGCCGCCGGAAAACGCAGGCGGCGGGTTGCCATTGAAGCGTTGCGCGGCAAGATGGTCGTACCGGACGCCCACCGAACCGTCCCCGGCGGTAAACACGCCGGAAGCCGCGCTTCGTTCAGGAGAAACCGCCGCCGCCAGTGGTTGCGCTGAATATTCATTGAAAACGGCGTATCCCGTTTGCCCCGCCGGGACGCGGGCGGCGGCGTATTTCACCAGATAGACGCTCTTGTTTTCTAGATTATTAATGCGTACCGATACCGAACCCGACACGCCGGAAAAATCAACTTCGGAAACCGGAGCGCTGTTGTCGATTGACATTTCTTTGCTGGAAGGAAGGTTGGAATCCGGCGGCGCCTCAAAATCCAACAAATCACATGAGGCGGCATACGAGGCGGCAAGCGCAACTATAACAAACGCCGCTATTTTTTTTATCATAACTATAATATAGCGCATAACCGCGCGTTTGTCAAAGGCGAAAACGCTTTCCCTTACGCCAGACGCAGGCGAGTTTGTAATGCGGAACTCTAAATTTCACATGAAAAGGGCGAAAATTATGTCAGGAGGCTTCATCCTCATTCGGACGGGCTTTTTGGAGAGCGGTCAAAGCCCCTTGCAACCTCTGTTTCGGCGCATCAGCGGACGCTAATGCGGATTTGAGCGAAAAATTCGACGCCACGATACGCCTGTCAACTTGACTGACAAAGATGCGTCCCCGCTTTATTAGGCTTGTTCAACAACCTGGTTGGTTGTTGAACAAGCCTCGCGGATTTGACAAATTTCTTGCGGAAATGCGTCAAATCCGCCGTTTTTTAAACTGAAGTTATTGAACAAGTCCATTCTAATATATTCCCAACAGATCGTAAAAGAATGTACAAGCGTGGCTCTTAAAATTAGCAACCCGGCTTTGCCGGCAAATGCCCCATAAAGTTGAAATATTCGCCGTCTGTGATGACCGCATGTCCCGCTATTTCAGCGCCAGCATAGGGCGGGGGCTTTTCATTGAAAAAGCCCCACGCGCAAACAGCTTAATCTTCCTCTTCATGTACATGGAACGCGGCGGACGCCTTGATCACATCGTCGGCGATCTTGCCGGAAATCGGCGCATAGTGATCGAAATCAACGCTGAAAGAACCAGTGCCGCTCGTGATGGAGCGTAAGTCTATGGAATACCGGAGCAACTCGGACTGAGGGACTTGCGCCCTGATCTCTCCGATGCCGCCAACCGTGTCCTGCCCCAAAATTTTGCCGCGCTTGCCGGAAAGATCGCTCATCACATCACCCAAATACTTGTCTTCCACAAAGACCGTCAAATTGGTGATGGGTTCAAGCAGAGTCGCGCCCGCGTGTTTCATGGCCTCACGAAACGCATTGCGGGCGGCAAGCCTGAACGAAAGCTCGTTTGAGTCAACCGGATGTTCCTTGCCGTCAAGCAGGCTCACTTCCACGTCAACCACCGGATACTGCGCCATAACGCCACGCTCCATAGCGTCATGGATGCCCTTTTCAATGCCGGGAATATAGCCTTTGGAAACGGCGCCGCCAAAAATCTTGTTGTTGAACTTGTACTGCTCGCCTCGGGGAAGCGGGGAGATTTCAATCGTCACCCTTCCAAATTGACCGTGACCGCCGCTCTGTTTTTTGTGCGTGTATTCGGCGGTCGCTTTTTTTGTAATTGTTTCACGGTACGGAACGCGGGGAATGCGCGTCTCAACCTCTATTTTGTGGGATGTCTTAATTTTATCTAGAATAATAGAGACATGCAACTCGCCCATGCCGGAAATGACAGCTTCCTTGGTCTCCGTGTTAAACGTATAGCGGAACGTCAAGTCTTCTTCAGCGGCGCGGATAAGAGCCGCGCCAAGTTTGTCATCGTCTTTTTTTGCCGCAGCGTTCACGGCCACCGAATGTACCGGTTCGGGCAGGCGCAAGGGCAAAAAGGTGAAAGACGAACCGCCTGACGTAATCGTATCGTTGGTCTTGAGGCTTGCGGCTTTTGCGATGACGCCGACATCGCCGGTACCGATCTCGGATGTCTCCTCAAGCCGCTTGCCCTGGCAGAGGAAGAGCTTCCCAATACGTTCTTTTTTGCTCTCGGACACATTGTACACTTCGGAATCTCCGGAAAGCGTCCCATTGATAACCTTTACCCATGACAGTTTGCCGGAGAATTGATCGTAAGTCGTCTTGATTACAAGCGCCGCCAGCGGCAACGAAGGATCTATGGAAATATCTTTCTTATTGCCTTCCCCGTCAACCACAACGTCTTTTGCGGTTTTCGGGCAAGGCGCAATATCGGCCATGAAGTCCAAGAACGGAATAAGACCAGAACTCTTAACCGCCGAACCCGCAAACACCGGCACATATTTATGATCCGCAATCGCTTCAATGAGTCCCGTGTGCATTTCTTCGGGGTCAAGCGATCCCTTTTCAAGGTAGCGATCCATGAGCGTATCATCCCCGTCAGCCGCAGCCTCAATGAGCCGTTCCCGCGCCGCCGCCGCCGCTTCCGCATATTCCGCCGGAATTTCGCCTTCTTTCTCAAGGGCGCTTCCGTCTCCCTGTACAAAATACGCCTTCTCGTTCAGCACATCAATAACGCCCTTGTATGCCGCTTCCGCGCCCATAGGCAAGGTGACCGGCACCGGCGCCACTTTGCATTTATCTTTTATATCACGCAGGATTTTGTCAAAATCCGCCCGATCCTCATCAAGCCGGGTGGCAAAAAAACCTCGCGGCTTCTGTCCTTCTTCAAGCTTCCGCCATAGTTTTATGGTTTCTATCTGTATGCCGGAGCGTCCGTCAACGGTCAGAACGGCAATATCACACGCTCTGAATGAGAGTGACACGTCTCCAATAAAATCCGAAGATCCGGGCGTATCAAAAAAATTAATTTTTTTGCCATTCCATGCGACATGCGCCAAAGCTGTATGAATTGAGATTCTCCGCTCAACTTCTTCAGGGCTTGAATCCGAAACGGTTTTGCCGGATTCAACTGGTTCAGCTTTTTGAATCACTCCGCCTGCATAAAGCAAATGTTCAAACAAGGTGGTCTTGCCGGTTCCTCCATGTCCGGCAATGGAAACATTTTTAATGATGTCAATACCGTAACTCATTAATCAACTCCTAATAGATAAAGTATTATAGCTATAATGAAGCTGTTTTTTCGGCTTGTCAAGGGAAAAAGCAAAGTAATTTGCGGCGCGCCCGGAAACCATAGGGAAATGCGCGAATGCGCCGCTTAAAGCGTTTCACACGTGAAGTCCGTACTATATAATATGAAGACAAATCTATTATTTCTATCTTTTCTCTGCGCCTCTATGACAGCGGCCTGCGCAGGTCCGGCTTCTTCGGTCGCCGCGCCAGCCGCCGGGCAGGATCGCGTGTCCGAAGGAACGGGACAAGGGTACCGCGGGCTTATTCGGGCGCTGGTGCGTTCAAACAGCAATGGCATTCAATCAATAGAAGTGATCAATCACCAAGACGATGAATCTATCGGCGGAGCGGCTATGGAAAGCCTCACCGAGTCAATCCTTGAGTCCAATTCCACGGATCTGGACGCCGTTTCTGGCGCAACCGAATCCAGCCGCGGCTTCCTTGAAGCGGTGCGAAATGCGCTCCACTCGCGGGAATGAGGGTTTATGACGCTTGCAACTCCATCACTTTTTTGAAGCTTATGAGAATTTCATCGACCATGGGGCTTGCGTCAATATCAACCAAGAGACCCTTTGCGCGGTAAAAGGCGATAAGCGGAGCGGTTTGCTCGCGGTACACCTCAAGCCGTTTGCTGATGGCTTCGGGCTTATCGTCATCGCGGGTGTACACCTCGCCGCCGCACGTATCACAGACATTCTCCCGTTTGGGCGGATTGAAAACTTTGTGCCAGTTAAAGCCGCATTTCCTGCACACACGCCTGCCGGAAAGCCGCTCTATGACGCCGGAATCCTGTATATCGAAGTTGACGACCTTATCCACCGGGGAAAAAGTCGCAAGCGCCTCCGCTTGGGCTATGGTACGGGGAAAACCGTCCAGAATGTAGCCTTTTTGCGCGTCGGCTTGCGCGAGCCGTTCTTTTACGAGCGCAATGGTTGTCTCATCATCGACGAGTTTTCCCGAATCAATGATGGCTTTCACTTTGAGTCCCAAAGAGGTTTTCGCCGCAATAGCCTCCCTGAATATCGCTCCGGTACTGATGTGGGGCGTGTCGAGGAGTTCCTTCACCCGGACAGCAAGCGTTCCCTTGCCTGCTCCCGGAGGTCCTAAAAAGATTAATTTCATGCGTTATATAATGCCTTTGTTGCGAAAAAAAGTCAACCGGCAACGGATTGAACGGCAAAAAACGCCCGTTTTGCGCAACTCTATTTTCTCTTTCCCATAAAAACAGTATACTTTATCCATGATTATTTGGTTTGCCACAGGCAACGAACACAAAAGGCGGGAGCTAGCCGCCATACTTGCCGGACATAGCGTCAAAATCCCTTCGGACGCGGGCATCGCCTTTGATCCCGATGAAACCGGAGGCGCTTTTCTTGAAAACGCCTTTATTAAAGCTCACGCCTTGTTTGAGTTAGTGCGCGAGCCGGTTGTCGCCGATGACTCCGGCTTATGTGTGGACGCTTTAGGCGGCAGACCCGGCGTGTATTCCGCCCGTTACGGCGGCGTTGACGGCGGGAAGCTGACTTCTTCAGAACGAAACGCTCTGCTTCTCAAAGAAATTAGCGGCGCCGGCGGCATTGCTGTGCGCAGGACAGCCCGTTTTGTCTGCGCTATGGCGCTGGTTTTGAGCAAAGACCGTTTTTTCGTTGCGCAGGAAACGCTGGAAGGCGAGATCATTAGTGAAGAGCGCGGGGCGCGTGGAATGGGCGGTTTCGGGTACGACCCGATCTTCTTTCTGCCGGAACGAGGATGCGCCGTAGCCGAGCTTTCGGAACAAGAAAAGAACCGCATAAGCCACCGCGCAAAGGCGGCGCGGGCTATTGGGAAGATGCTGGAAACTATATGAGATCGGCTGGCGCGGGTTGTTGCAACAGCCTGCTGACGCAAGCGCCGGTTGCCGCAACTGCGGCTTTTACTGGTTGATCCGTTCAATTTTCACCGCTTTTCCAGTCTCAACATTGATTTCCACGGCTATGCCCTGAGTCGAAGCCATTCCCTGAGCGCATTCCATGTGGTAGAGAACGTGTTTTTTCGCCCGCTCAACGCATATTCCGGTGTCCATGCCAATAACGCTGTCCGTTACGCCGGTCATGCCGAGGTCGGTGATGTAGGCGCTTCCCTTAGGCAACAGGCGGTTGTCCGCGGTTTGTATATGGGTGTGCGTACCGGCTATGACGGCGGCTCTGCCGTCCAGATAAAACGCAAGGGCTTCCTTTTCATGGGTGGCTTCCGCGTGAAAATCAACAAGAACAACAGGCGCGACCTGCGCGTCGTTGCGGGCGGCGCCCATCTCCGCAGTGAAAATGGCGTCAAAGGTTCTGAACGGGCAATCAATGGGCGTCATCATTTTCCTTCCCTGAAGATTAATTACGAGATATGAGACATTGTTCTTTTCTATTGTTGTCCACCCGCGACCCGCGGCGCCTGCGGGATAATTCGCCGGACGCAACACCCGCTTTTCATTGCGCAGAATGGGCCAGAATTCGCGTTTTTCCCACACATGGTTTCCCGATGTAACCACATCGGCGCCCGCCGCGAGCATGCGGTTGAGCGCAGCCTCGCTTATGCCGAACCCCTCCGCCGCGTTTTCCCCATTCACCGTAACGAAGTCCGCCTCGTATTCTTGTATCATGCGCGGGAGTTGTTTCTCAAGAGCCGCAAGACCGGGTTCGCCGACCACATCGCCCAGCATGATTATCTTTTTTATGTTCATGGTGTAGACATACTATAGCAACTCCGATCTTATAGCAAGCTGATTTTGGCTGAATTTTCAGCCCGCCGCATCTTTCCCAGTCGGCTAGGGCGGTTTTCGAAACGAATTAAGTGGATTTTCAGAAAAAAGCGTGTGTCCGCCTGCAAATTCGCTTTTTTGAAAAACAGTCTTGACAAACAACTATGAAGCGCGGATGTTTTCTTTCAAAATATCTGAAAGGAGTGTTGATAGAAAAGCGAACAAACCATCCAACCGGAAACATTTTTCGGGAAGATGCCTTCCGGCGTGATCAATTCTTTAAGACTCCAAAAAAAAGTGAATTCTTAGGAGCATATAATTGAAAATCCGCCTTTGGCGGACGTTTTTTCTCCACATATCTCACCCTCGCGTGGCGCGGTTTTTCCATATCCGCTTGGTCACGCGCTTTATTGCCCGCAATCAGGATGTCGCGTCGTGAAACGCGCTCTTTTTCTCTGAAACAAGACCGGGCAAAGAACACGCTGTGGATTGAGTCCGCCCATGGACAAACTGTCCGGGATTGAGGGGCTTCATGTTCCAGAACAACGACAAAATGACGGATGCCGCCCGCTAATGGTGTAATTCGCGGTGAGATGGGAGAGCGGCGCGGAGCGTATTTTCAACGCGCCACTTCCATAAGTCGCATTGTCCGGGCGGATTGAAGGAGAATGGAGCGGCCTCCGTAGTTTTACGGCGGCGTTCACGTCTTTCGCCTATGCAGCGCCGGTTTGCGCTATGCCCTCTCTTATCTCATTAGCCTTGTTTATCGCCACGTCGTAGTCTAGAAACGAAATAAGATCGCACAGTTCGGCTATC
>JAIROG010000093.1 GCA_031257675.1 Treponema sp.
CGACACTCGCAAGCCTACGAGACACGCGAACAGAAACAAATGCCGCAAGGGGCGCGGAAATTTTTTAGTGTCGCCATAGTCAAGGATTCATTACAGGAAGATATACGCACGCGCCGCCATTTTGTCGGACGACGCGCGCTGCAAAGCGGGGCTGGACGGCGTATCTGGTGAACCGCCGACCGTCTTTAGGCGTGGCGGCGGAAACGCTAAGCCAGCCGGAGACCCCTCCGAACGCCGGCGCCGACACTACGCCATTCTTTTCAAGGCGTATCCTCCAAAGCGTTTATATTAACAAGCCGTATTTCAGGAATAGCGTCGACCGCCGTCCTGCGCAGCTTGTCTGTGGCCTGTGCATATTTTGCCGCCTGCTTTATGTTCTTGTGTCCCAGCAGCTTCGCTACGGTATAAATATCCGCTCCGTTCTCTAAAGCCATCGTTGCAAATGTGCGCCGCGCCGTATGCCACCTACTGATTTACATATCCCGGCTTTTTCCGCCCATTTAATCAAGTATTGATTTGTCTGCGATTTAGTATTCGCGAGGAGAGAGAAAACTTTATCATCTGGATTATGATCAATTATTTTCCAAGCCGTTTCCTTAAGGGGAATATATACGGCGCGTTGCGTCTTTTTCTGTCGTTTTATTATCTGTAAAGGGTTTCGCTCTATATCTCCCCATTTGAGGCCTTTAACATCGGATATTCTCAATCCGGTATAACAGACGAAAATAAAGGCTTTTTTTATTTCCGTTCCGAGTTCCCCGGACAATTCGGTATTAGCCAACTTCTGCACTTCATCTATGTTCAAAAAGATTAAATCCGTTTCAGGCTCCGGCAAACCTTTAACGCTTTCCGCGGGATTTTTTATCAAGATGTTCTCTCGGACGGCCTTGCGCAACGCCATGCGAATGGCCTTTGAATAATTGTAAGCGGTAGTTGGCGACAACTCTGTGCCTTTAAGCAAATATTGCTGGAAACCATCTATCCATTGCGGCGTTATCTGTGAAAGTTGGATTGTACCGCCATTATTGTATTTTTTGAGACGCCGAATACAGCCAGTAATGTAGTCATTATTTTTTCGTTCCTTCGCTTGTTCTTCAAGATAAGCAACGAGTTTTTTCCTTCCAGCAATCGGGTCTTGAATATCCCATGAACCAGTAAGCAGTTGTGTCTCACGTTTAGATCGACAGATCTCCGCGAAGCGCATAATTTCTTTGTTCCGCGCTCTGTCAGGAGTAAGGGTTAAGCGCAACGCTTCCCAGGTGCGTTTTCCGCTGATATAAATATCAAGATAAAGTTTCCCGCGCTTTTCACGGATTTTTACGCTCATATAAACCTCCAGCACTGTCTACAATGCGTCTCCAAAACATTCTAGCACAGGCGCTTAAAATCCGCAATAGGCATAAAAGAAATTTCTAATAATTCATTATAATATATATAGATACATAACAGTCGACAATGAACATTAACTATCATATTTTATCTAAAACTAACGGAACGTTAGGCGCAATGTGCCTAAAAATGTTTAGTTGGTATGTTGACAAAAATAAAAATATATAGTAAAATAATAATATGAAAGCATTAACAGTTTCAGAAGTAAAAACTCATTTTTCAGACATACTTTTTCAAGTGAAAAATGGGGAAAAAGTGAAAATATTGTATGGTAAATCAAAAAAGCCCATTGCAATGATAATTCCCTTAGAGGATACAAATACGCCTAGGAAAATAGGTGTTTTGGATGGTATCGCATCATTTAAAGAAGAAGGTGATGGAAAAATCTCTCTTGAGGAGTTTTTGGGGATATGACGTATTTATTAGATACACATACGCTTATATGGGCAACATTGGAAACAATTAAATTAAGCAAAATTGTGAAAGACATAATTTCAAATAGAAATAATGAAATATTTGTAAGTACGGTAACATTTTGGGAAATAGCTTTAAAGGTAAGCATTAAAAGATTATCATTTGAGAAAATGAATATAAAGGATTTCCCAAAATATGCCCAAGAAATGGGATTTACAATTATGGATTTGAAAGAAGGGGAAACTATAACATTTCATGAACTTCCATTAAAAGAGTATCATAAAGATCCATTTGATAGGATGTTAGTGTGGCAGGCAATAACAAATGATATGATATTAATAAGTAAAGATAACTTATTAAAACAATATGAAGAAGATGGATTAAGAATAATATGGTAAAAAGGCACACTGCGCATAACAGGACTGTATATGCTTCGGGCGCAGTAGCGCCCTCGGGGTTCCGCTACGCTAGGTCGGCTACGCCTCCCACGCCACACTCCACCCACATTTTACCAGCCATGGTCTTGCTACGCAAGCCCTTATTCGGGCCGCCCCAAACGTCGTAAACAGCCGGAACGTTATGCGTGAGGCGGGATGATCCCGCAAGCCCCGCCTCCTCACACAAGCGGGCTTTTTACCGCTTGGTCATTATGATCTCAGGCGAGTTCTCGGCAATACTACTTGCCGGCAATTTTATTGTCCCGTTTTGATTTACCTGTAAACCTTGCGCCAGCAGTTCAGCTATGTCATCCTCAGACATTGGTTCCGCGGGCTGGTTTTGGGTCGTAGTTACGGAATGTTTTGCATCATCAGTTGCAACTCCAGCGCCAGCGAACATGGGCTTGATCATGCTCAACCATACCGTATCGATATTTCCGCCGGAAAAGGATATTGTCGCTTTCACGGACAGCGCCAGCGTTTAGGCGGTCGCGTCAATGGTTATGGTCGCTTCACCGCTGACGCTTGCCTTCATGTCTCCGAATACGGTTGCCATCTCATCATTGAAATCGCTTCCTATCATCTCTCCTATGGGCATGGCTTCGCTGTATGATCCTTTCCATGTTCCATGCAACTGTTCCAAACTTGTTACATCCGACCATGTGTCCGGCGCGCCGCCATCGTCGCAACCCGCCAAAATCAATCCGATCATCAGCGACAAAGCCAACATTCCCAAAATAAAAAGTTTGTTCTTTCTCATATAAAAACCTCTTTAATTGCGCTGCCCGCCCTATGGGCGGATTCCGTCCGACGAACGGATAAAAAAAGCCGCGCCTCCGGGTATTCATGCTTTTGGCATACACCCAAAGGACGCGGCGTTTTTCACATGGAGAATAAAAAAGCCGGAATGTCCGATACGGAGACACTTCAGCTTTCTTCAGAAAAAGAGAAAAAATGTAAAAAAATGTGAATTTACGCGTCAGGCGCTTGACAAAGACCGCGAGCGGACCATAATTGCGCGTCTGCGCTGAGAACTGGATTGTAGCGGCGTTTAGCGCTCATAGTTGGAGTATTATACCATAAAGCGAAAGGATGCGCAAGGGTTGACAACATTCTGTTATAGACATGGAAGCCATGTCGCAAAAGCGCGGGATTCAAGCTGGATATTCACAAAAAAATTCTTTTTTTCACTTGGAAACGGCTTGCACAAAAGAAGCGAAAATTCTATAATGGATTAGTTTTTTGTTAAAGAGGATACCATGGATATACAACTTCAAGAATTAATCGATAAGATAAAAAGAGACGGCATAGCCTCCGCTTCTGAGGAAGCGGCGAAATTGAAGTCCCAAGCCGAAACCGAAGCCAAGCGCATTGTAGAAGCCGCGAAAAAAGAAGCGGAGGCTATTATCGCCGCGGCGAAAGCGGACGCCGGGCGGACGGAAAAAGCTGGCGTCGCGGCGCTTGAACAGGCGTCCCGCAATCTGACGCTTGCGTTCAAAGGGGAAATTCAAAGCCTCCTTGACGCCATTGTAAAAAAAGAAACGCTCGATGCGTATAAAGAAGACGCGCTCAAAGCGGCGTTGCCCGATATTCTGAAAGCGTGGGCGACGAAAGGAAGCGACGAACTTGCCGTGCTCGTAAGCGAGCGGGATGTCAAGAAAATCAAAGGCTTTTTTGACAAGAAACTTGCCGCCGCCTTAGAGAAAGGCGTTGAACTCAAATCCGACAGGAACCTCTCCGCAGGCTTCCGCATCGCCGAAAAAGACGGTTCAGCCTACTACGATTTCTCCGCTGACGCCGTGGCGGAGTTGCTCGGCGCCTATCTTAACCCCCATTTGGCGGAAATTCTTAAAACAGCGGTCAAAACCGGAGGACAATAAGCGTGCCGGCTTACTACTACTTAATCCCCCAGCTTCCCAGCCTAAGCTACAACGCGCCGCTTCCCATGACGAGTCAAGCCTTCATCGATCTGTGCAAACGGGAAATCCCACCTTCCAATATGCCCCTTCTCGATCTCTGTACGCTCAATCCCGATATACGGGAGAGCGCGCCGGCTTCCTCCTCCGCGTTTATTGACGCATGGCGCGCGTGGGAGCGGGCGTTGCGTCTGAATCTCGCGCGGCGCCGGAGCCTCAAACTCAAACGGGACGGCGGAGCCTACGGCGGCGCGGGCATTGAGCCGCCCGCGTATCCTGCGGCTGCGGCGGCTGCGGCAAAGGCGGCGTTTGCCATCGAATCGCCGCTGGAAGCCGAGCTTTTTTTGGATCAAGCCCGCTGGAACGCCATTGAATCCCTGCAAGGCTTGAGTTATTTCGGCGAAAACGCCGTTTACGCCTATCTTCTTAAATTGCGCCTTTTGGAGCGCAAGGCTCTGTTCAAAGCGGAAGAAGGTTTTGCTGAATACACGATGCTGTACGCCGCCATCCTTGATGGACAGCGCAGCTAAAAGCTAAAAATAGAGGAGATCTGAAGTGATCGGAACAAAAGGAACAGTAGTCGCCGTAAATGGCAATATGGTAAGCGTCCGGTTTGACGGCGCGGTTTCCATGAACGAAGTCGGCTATGTCAAAACCGGAGATAAGCGGCTTAAAAGCGAGGTCATCCGTATCAGAAACGGAATCAGCCAGCTTCAGGTGTTTGAGATTACCAAGGGTATTTCTGTAGGAGACTCCGTAGAATACACCGGCGATCTGCTTGCGGTTGAAGTTGGTCCCGGGCTGTTAGGGCAGGTGTTTGACGGGCTCCAGAACCCGCTTCCCCAACTGGCGGAACAAACGGGTTATTTTCTTGAACGCGGCGTTTATCTTGACGCGCTTCCCCTTGAAAAGGAATGGGCGTTCACCCCGGCTGTCAAAGCCGGCGACACGGTGGAGCGCGGCGACACTTTGGGAACTGTGCCTGAGGGCGCGTTCACCCACCGCATTATGACGCCGTTCGGACTTAAAGGAATATACACCGTCGCTTCCATTAAAGAGGCGGGTTCTTACAAAGCGCGCGACGCCATAGCGGAACTGAAAGACGAAAAAGGGGAGACAATCCCCGTCGCGATGTCGTTCCGGTGGCCCGTCAAGCGGGCGGTTGACTGTTATGAAGAACGGCTTAAACCCGAAGAGCCGATGGTTACCCGCGTCAGGCTTATCGACACGTTCTTTCCGGTGGCGCGGGGCGGCACCTATTGTATTCCGGGTCCGTTTGGCGCGGGAAAAACCGTGTTGCAACAAATCACAAGCCGCCACGCGGATGTTGACATCGTGATTCTGGCGGCGTGCGGCGAGCGCGCGGGCGAAGTTGTGGAAACCCTCAAAGAATTCCCCGAACTCACAGACCCCAGAACCGGACGCGCCCTCATGGAGCGCACCATCATTATTTGCAATACGTCTTCAATGCCCGTAGCGGCGCGTGAAGCGTCCGTGTACACGGCGGTTACGCTCGCCGAATACTACAGGCAGATGGGCTTGCACGTGCTTCTCCTTGCGGATTCCACATCCCGCTGGGCGCAGGCGATGCGCGAAATGTCGGGGCGTTTGGAAGAAATACCGGGCGAGGAAGCCTTCCCCGCATATTTGGAGTCAACCATAGCCAGCTTCTATGAACGCGCTGGACTTGTCCGTCTGAAAGGCGGATCAATCGGGTCCGTCACCATCGGCGGCACGGTCAGTCCCGCAGGCGGCAACTTTGAAGAGCCGGTTACCCAGGCCACCCTTAAGGTGGTGGGCGCGTTCCACGGGCTGTCCCGCGAGCGCTCGGACGCCCGCAAATATCCGGCCATCCACCCGCTTGATTCATGGTCCAAGTATAAGGGCATCATACCGGAAGAAAAGGTGCGGTACGGACACAATTTCATGCGGCGCGGAAGCGAAGTTGAGCAGATGATGAAAGTTGTGGGTGAGGAAGGCACAAGCCTTGACGATTACGTCATTTACCTCAAAGGCGATTTTCTTGACGCGGTGTATTTTCAGCAAAACTCCTTTGACGAGGTGGACGCGGCGGTCAGCCCGGACAGGCAGAAGCATACCTACAATCTCGTTCTCAAGATACTCGCGTCTCAATTTGCATTTGAAGACAAGAACGAAGCCCGCTCGTGGTTCAACAAACTGCGCCAGAAATTCCTTGATTTCAACGGATCGAAAGAAAACAGCGAGAAATTTGTTTCTTTGCAAAAAGAAATTGAAGCCGCAGTCGCCGGGAAATCGCGCGGCATTGACAAGAGCGCCGAGAAAATTCTCTCATAGTGGACGGAGGAAACTGTGAAAAAGGTATACAGCAAAATAGAATCAATTACCGGAAGCGTCATCACCGTCCGGGCTGAGGGCGTACGCTACGGCGATTTGGCGGAAGTTGACACCGTTTTCGGCACATCGCTGGCGGAAGTGAACCGGTTGCAAGACAACCTCGTCTCCCTGCAAGTGTTTGCGGGCGGACGCGGCATTTCCACAGGCGACACGGTGCGCTTTTTGGGGCATCCCATGCAGGTGCCGTTCTCCGGCAACTTGCTGGGCCGGGTGTTTTCAGGTTCAGGCGAACCCCGGGACAAAGGTCCGGAGTTGCACGAAAACCTTATCCCCATAGGCGGTCCCTCGGTCAATCCGGCGGAACGCATCATTCCGCGGCGCATGATCCGAACCGGCATCCCGATGATCGATCTGTTCAACACCTTGGTCGTGTCCCAGAAACTCCCGATATTCTCGGTTTCAGGCGAGCCGTACAACGAATTGCTCGCCCGCATCGCCATGCAAGCCGAAGTGGACGTGATTATCCTGGGCGGCATGGGGCTTAAATACGACGACTACCTGTTCTTCAAGGACGCCCTTGAGTCTGGCGGGGCGCTTTCCAGAACCGTGATGTTCGTTCACACCGCCGCGGATCCTACGGTCGAATGTCTTATGATACCGGATATGTCGCTGGCGGTCGCGGAGCAGTTCGCGCTTCAGGGCAAGCAGGTTCTCGTGTTGCTCACGGACATGACGAACTTCGCGGACGCCATGAAGGAAATTTCCATCATTCAGGAGCAGGTGCCTTCAAACCGGGGATATCCGGGCGATCTCTACAGCCAGCTCGCCAGCCGTTACGAGAAAGCGGTTGACTTCGCCACAGCCGGCTCAATCACCGTGCTGGGCGTCACCACCATGCCGGGCGACGATGTAACCCACCCGGTGCCGGACAACACGGGATACATCACGGAGGGCCAATACTACCTTAAAAACGGACACATTGAGCCATTCGGCTCCCTTTCCCGCCTGAAACAGCAGGTCAACGGCAAAACCCGCGCCGATCACCGCGCGCTCATGGACGGCATGATCAAGCTCTACTCCGCTTACAAGGACACGCTTGAGAAAAAAGCGATGGGCTTCATTATGACCGCGTGGGACGAGAAGCTCCTCAAATACGGCGCGAAGTTTGAAAAGGAAATGATGGACCTGTCCGTCAACATCCCGCTGGAGAGGGCGCTTGACTTGGGCTGGGAAATTCTCGCCGGGTGTTTCAATCCTGAAGAAACTGGTTTGAGAACCGAGTTGATTGAAAAATTCTGGCCCAAGAAATAAGGATGCTTCGGAATGCCGCGCTGACGCCAATCTGAGGAAACGTTGTGAAATTGATGAATAAGAGGAGCCGCGGGGAAAGCGAATTTCTCATTTACAAACCCGAGATGCATGGGCTTGTTCTTGCGCGTCCTTTTTTTGCGTTGATGGCCTCGTTTGTACTGTGGCTGTTCTTTTTCATAGCGCAATTATTCGCTATTGGAGCGGATGTCCTGCGGTATGCCAAGACAATCCTTGCCGGCGCGTCTATAGTGAGCGCCGTTTTTGCGGGGTTGTATTTTGTATGGCAGATTTTTGAATATCTCAGCGTCATCTATTACATTACGAACAAACGGCTGGTGGCGCGAAGGGGCTTTTTTTCCAGCGTGACGGTTGAGATGCCGATAGAAAAAATTGAAGGGTTGATCTGTTATCAAGGGGCGCCGGGCAAGTTGTTTAAATACGGAACCGTGTTGGTGTCCGGCGTCGGCGGCATGTTGTTGCGTTTCAGCGCGGTGAAAAGTCCTGAGCGCGTGGCAAAAATAATAGATGCTGTTCTTGAAAAGAATAAACGGATTATCGTTGGGCGCGGCGACAAGCCGAGAGCCATAACGGTTAGTACCGGGAGCGTGAAAGATATTGAATACGGCGCTTATATAACTTCTTATCCTGTGGGAGAGATGAATGGCAAAGATAAAGCTAACAAAAAATGAGCTGAAAAAACAGAAGGATTCGCTCAAGATGTACCAGCGGTACCTGCCGACCCTGATGCTGAAAAAGCAACAGTTGCAGGCGGAAATCCGCAACACCGAGAACCGTATACGGGAACTAAAGGTGGAGAAGAACGCCATTGACGAATCTTTCAGGGTTTGGATCGGCGTCTTCGGTGAAAAAGGCGTTTTTACCCCTGATATTGTAAAAATTACCGCTGTCAAGACCGCAATCGGGAATATCGCGGGCGTGTCGATACCGCTGTTCCAGGGCGCGGACTTTGAGACCCAGGCGTATGACCTCGCCCGTACTCCGCTTTGGCTTGACAGCGCGGTGGAAAAAATGGAGCGGGCGTTGCTCCTTGACCTTGAAATCAAGACTCTGGAAGAGCAGCGGAACCGGCTCGATCATGAATTGCGCGTTACGACTCAGCGCGTCAATCTTTTTGAGAAGGTGAAAATCCCTGAAACAAAAGTCCATATCAAAAAAATTCAGGTCTACCTTGGGGATCAACAGACTGCGGCGGTCGTCCGCGGCAAGATAGCCAAGCGCGGCATGGAGGCAACATGATTGTACCTATGAAGAAAGTGTCGATCCTCATTCTGGATGCGACGCGAGAGGCGTCTCTCGAAAAACTCCGCAAGGTTGGCGTACTTCACCTTGAGAGAAAAACGGTCTCTTCAGACGCCCTTTCCAAACTCATGGACAGGAAAAACAAGGCGGAAAACGCGCTCGGCGTTATAGGCAACTATAAGGCCGGCAAAAAAGCCGTCCGTTCGGCGGCGCCGCCAGCGGCGGAAGAGCATGTCTCCGCTCAGGTTCTTGACTTGGTTGACAAGCGCAAGAGCTTGCAGGAACAACTCATCCTTAACGGAAAAGAGGCGAGCCGCATTGAAAAATGGGGAAATTTCAACCCCGCGGCGTTGAAGGAACTGTCCGCCGCCGGCGTTGAGATCATCCCGTATGAACTCCCGGCAAAGGCGTACGCGGCGTTGACCAGTGAGACCCGCTTCATTGTACTTGGCAAAGACAAGAACTCGGTGTACGGCGTCGCGGTTGGCGCTGAAATTGAAGGGGAGCAGCCATTTATACTGCCGGAACGCTCCCTTTCCGAACTAAACGCCACAACGCTTGATATAAAAACGCGGTTGCGGGACATTGAGGTCCAGCTTGGGAAACTCGCGTGCAAGAAAGAAAACGTCAAGGCGGAGCTTGCGCTCTTGAAGGAGCGGATCGAATTTGAGACCGCTCGCGCCGGCGCGGAAGACATGGGCGCCGGCGAAGTCGCGGTGTCGCGCATTTCAGGATACGCGCCTGAGGAAACGGCAGGCGTCCTGAAACGGGCGGCTGCGGAAAACGGCTGGGCGCTGTTGATAGACGACCCGAAAGAGGAGGACAAGCCTCCCACCCTCGTGAAGAACAACGCCTTCGCGCGCCTTATTCAGCCCCTGTTCAGCTTTTTGGGAACCGTGCCGGGCTACCGTGAATACGACATCAGCTTTTCCTACCTGCTGTTCTTCTGCCTGTTCTTTGCGATGATCTTTGGAGACGCGGCGTATGGGACGCTTTTTCTTGCCGCCGCGTTGGTTATAGGCTCAGTTTTTAAGAAAAAAAGCGGAAAATTCCCCGATGTGATTAAACTTTTCGTTTTGCTTTCATGTTGCACTATTGTTTGGGGGGCGCTGAACGGCGCATGGTTTGCCATTAACTACCAATATCTTCCCGGTTTTCTCAAAGCGCTGGTTCTTCCGCAGTTCAACTCCGATGTCGCGTTGCGTCCGTTTCCCGGAATATTAAAAATTTTGCTCCAGATTCCCGACAAACAGCCGACGAACACCCTCTACTGGAACGTGCAGTTCCTCTGCTTTACCACAGCCCTTATTCAACTGGTGTGGGCGCATATCAAAAACATCAAGAAGCTGTCGCCTTCGCTGATCGCCGTTGCGCAACTTGGGTGGCTTGTGATGATGATCGGGCTGTATTTCCTCGTGCTGTCAATGTTGTTGCAGATAGCGTTGCCCGGATTTGCGGTGTACTTCATCGGCGGAGGGCTTTTCGCGTATTTCATCTTTGCGAATCAGACGGGCGGAAACTTCGGCGCAAATATCGTGAAAAGTTTTGTGAACTTCCTCCCAACGTTCCTCAACGCGGTTTCCAGCTTCGCCGATATTATCAGCTACATCAGGCTTTTCGCCGTGGGGCTTGCGGGAACTTCTATTGCGCAGAGCTTCAACTCAATGGCGCTTGGCGGGGGATTGGGCGGTCCGGTAGTAATCGTCATCCTGAAACTGTTCGCCGCGTGTTTGATCCTCGCGTTTGGCCACACGCTGAATATCGTGATGGGCGCTTTGTCGGTTATTGTTCATGGCGTTCGTCTTAATTTATTGGAATACGCCGGCAACCACCTCGGCATGGAATGGTCCGGTTATTCATATACGCCTTTTGCGCTTCAGCAGAAGGAAAAAGGGCAAGTTTGAAGTGTTTAGACTCAGCCTGTCAAGAAAATTATAGGTAAGGAGCATACAATGGATGCTGGATTAGTTGGACAAATTGGAGTGGGGGCTTGTCTTGGACTCGCCGCTGTTGGTTCCGCCGCTGGAGCTGGCGTCGCCGGTATGGCTGCTATCGGGGCGTGGAAAAAATGTTTTATTCAAAACAAACCCGTGCCGTTTATTTTGGTGGCTTTCGCGGGCGCACCGTTGACCCAGACTATTTACGGTTTTATTCTTATGCGGACGCTTTTGGCAAGCCAAAACCTCAACGGGTTTCAGCTTTTGGGCGTTGGGCTTTTCGCCGGACTCGCTATGGGCGGCTCGGCGCTTGCGCAGGGAAATTGTTCGGCCGCGGCGTGCGACGCATACGGCGAGACCGGTCAGGGGTTCGGCAACTACATGTTGGTCATAGGTCTCTGCGAAACCGTAGCCTTGTTCGTCATGGTGTTCTCAATGTTGATTGCGTAGCGGCGCGACGCATCGCGCTGTGCGCAAGACAAAAAAGGCGCTTAGGCGGGATATTGCGGAAACGTTGTGAAAGCCCGGCGCCTTTTTGTTCTTCCGAGCGCGGCGCCATCATCGGCCGTCAATTCACATTGCCCGCATAGACGTACCGCAACCGCCGTTTCGCCAGTTCCACCAGTGAAAAAATTGTTTTAACCGGCGTTGGCGGCTTGTCCCGCATCTTGAAGCGTGGGAAAAACCGCGTAATGTGCAGGGGAATGCCGCCGGATGCGGAGGGAACCGAAGCGAGCCATTCGGAAAGCGCATCCATTTCCGCGTCGCCGTCATTTTCGCCGGGGACAATCAGCGTTGTTATTTCAATATGGACGCTCTTTGCGCATGTTTCTATGGTTTTCTTAACCGTCTCAAACGAACCGCCGTGTTTTTGATAAAATTCGCGCGAAAACGCTTTGAGGTCTATGTTCATGGCGTCAATCAGCGGAAGCAGAGCCGCCAATGGTTTTTCCAGAATCATGCCGTTTGTCACCAGCGCGATCTTCAAATCATGCTTCCTAAGCAGGGGCGCAACGTCAAGAATGTATTCCACATTGATACACGGCTCATTGTAGGTGAAGGCGACGCCGAGGTTTTCCGGAATGGACGACGCGGCTTCAAGCAGTTTCTCAGGGGGCAGAAAGCCCGTGCGGGGCTTCATCTGGGAAATGGCAAAATTTTGGCAAAACGCGCACGCCATGTTGCAGCCGTAACCGCCAACTGAAAGGATGGCGGAACCCGGGAAAAAATGGTTGAGCGGCTTTTTCTCTATGGGATCAAGGTTGAGGGAGGATATGCGCCCGTAGCTTTCGGCGAGCAGGATCCCGCCCGAATTTCTGCGGACGGAACAAAAACCGGTCTCTCCCTCCTGTATTACGCACATGCGGGGGCAAAGGACGCATTGCGCCGCTTCGCCTTTTTTTTCGTAAAAAAGCGCCTCTTTTTGCATCACCTATGACGCTCAACTTCAAACCGTTCAAGGGCGTACGGCTCAGAGGGTTGTATTCCGCCTTTTCGCAAAGCGATGGCAATTTGCTCCTCAACAGAATCCACTCCGTCAAGATTGGGCAGAAGCAGGCCCCGCCTGTTCCCGCAACTCACAATAACGCCGTACTTCACAACATCAAGGGCGCTGGAATCGCCTATCGCTTCGGGCGGAGAAAGGATGTCAACGCTGTAAGCGAGCGATTCCAATTCTTCTTCTTCAACCGGCGGAAACCGCGGATCACGCGAAACCGCGGATACGCCGTTTTCGATGATTTCCAGCGCTATATTTTTGCGTACGGGAGCTATCGTCCCTATGCAGCCGCGCAACGCGCCGTCTTTCTTGACGGACACGAACACTCCGGCGCGTTTTTCAAGCATTTCAGCGGGCGTATCTTTGGACGACGCGGGCGGCGCCATGATTTTTCCGGTTTTCACAAAACGCTCAATCGCGTTAATCGCAAGCCGTACATACGGGTCGTTCGTATCGCGTTTTCGCGCAAGGCGGGCTTTTCGTTCAGCAAGCAGGACGGGCAAAAGGGAAGCCTCCCCACCGGAAGCGCCGCTTTCGCCTGAGAACGCCGCCGTGAGGTAGCCAACGCCGAAGGGACACTCGTAGCTCAAAACGCGAGCCTGCGTCCGCACTCCGTCCATGAATCCGGCGAGGATCACGAGGCTGCGGAAGCCGCACTCGGCGGCGCGTTCACAAAGCGCGGGATCAACCGCCATAAGGCTTTTGAAGTCCGATTTTTCGATGCAATCTTTGACAAAGGCGTCGTGTTCAGGACCTTCTTTAGCAAAACCGTAGGGGCCATCCGTTTTCAGCTTATGGGACATGTCGCCGCTTGCCGCTAATACAACGTCCCGCCCCAGCGCGTCCACCGCTTCCCTGATGCACATGCCGAATCGGTAATGGTCAATCAGGGGCAAGCCGGAAAGCCCGATGCGGATTATCCGCGGCGATGATAGAAAATAGAGCGGGACCATTACGCCGTGATCCAATTCGGCGTCCCGCTCGCCGAGCTTCCCCGCGTGTACGCCGGATTTCTCGGCAGTCACGCCGATGCAACGCGCCAACTCCTCATCGTACCGCGCGGAAAACCGGATGCGCGGGGCGCGGAACGCGCCAAAGCTCCCTGTCGCGGATGTTCCGGGCGAAATATGGAAATAATCCGCGTAACAAACGCTGTGCGGTGAAATAAAGATGACGGTTCCAGGGTTTTCCTCGCGGACTTCTTCCGCAATTCGCATATACGCATCCCGGGTGGCGGGAATCTCATCGCCCCTTCCTATGCCGGGAACAATCAGCGGAGGATGGGGAACCAAAAAAGCTTTTCGCGTTCTTTTCATGCGGGCGGCGCTCCTTTATTGAAGAAGTACTACTACAAACGCCCGCCCTTGTCAAGTTGAAGGCATCCGCAAACTCTGGCCCCCTGTCCGCCATAAGCCGCTCACCTAGCTCTTCCAGCGCCTCAATTCCCTCACCGCCGCAAACGCGCTGTAGCGGCGACTCGCAACGCCGAACCACTCCCTCCGCTCATCCCTTCGGTGATGTTGTACGCCTTCTTAGCGCCGTACAGCGCCTTGTTGTCCGCCATTTCCTCATAGACGCAAGCGGGTTCTTGTGTTTTAATACTTTAGTGGAGTTTTGCATAGCAAAACTCCATGCTGAAAAAATGCCACGGAAGGCATTTTTTCAGCACATTTCCCCCAGCGTTTCTACAATCAACCGCCTGTCCTCATTGGTCATGGTTCCCCTTTGTGTATCTTCTTTAGTTTTCATTGCTTTCCCCTTCCGTTATGTGAAATGACGATTGAAACGCCTCATGTTTCCGGTAACGGAATGTAAAGGCGTTGATAATCCCTTGTAATAGTTCCCTTGCGATTAGTATCCGCACCTTTGCGCCTATTCGCGCGTTGAACAATCCCCGGTGGGTTTTCACGGTGAATTCCCGCTTGTTCTGTATTCTCTCCATCAGTTCTCGGACTACCCAATCCTCATAGTGCGGCTTGCCGCCTGTCTCATGTTCAGAGAAATAAGAGCCAGTTACATTCAGGGCCGCTGTTTCGTAGATCGATATGCTTTCGTTGTCTGTGCGGAAACAGAAACGGTTAAGATCAAGGACAATAGACCGGCCATAAATGGCGGCCTTGTATACATCCCCGTCAGCGTCTTTATGCAGGGTAAGAATTGCCCGGCCTGTGTGGGTAGTTACATCGTATGCGGAGTAGGAGAACGGACCTCCCTCATACTCAAGGCGGTTTTCCGCTTCCTCTTGCGTGTCTATATCATCAGCGAATACTACCGCCCGTTCCTTCCCGTTTCCGTCAATAATCCAGTAGCGGGCTTCATACGGTCCCGTCTCAATTTCCCGGACAAGGGGGCGCTTGAAAGGATAATGGGCTTGTAAAAAATCGTCATACAAAACCGGGGCTTCGTCATACCGCCATATTTCCTGCTTCTCAAGGGTAACGGGCAGGTTGATTTTAAGCCGCACCATATTCCGGTACAGTTCCGCCTTTGCCGTTTTTCGCAGATAAAAAATATTTTCCCCGGTAAAGGTGTAAGAATAATCATCTTCCTATAGCGGTTCCGTCTGATAAGGAGAATGGGCAAACACCAGCGGCTTTTCAGGGGCGCACTCCAAAATGACAGCGGTAGGCTGTAGCCCAGCTCCGACAGTTCCGCCCAAATCTCTTTCTTTAACCGGACGTATGGCAGCGTTACCGGAATAGTGGAGCAGTCAATGTCCGATACGCTTAACCCCGCCCGTTGCGCTATGCCATGTACCAAGGATTTTTCCGGTTGGGTCTTATCGCAAATTACCGAGTAAGTAAACACCGCCGGAGCCGTCCAGTCCTGCGACTCATCGGCCTTGCGTAGTTTTACCGACAAGTCCCACAGGCCCAGCCGGACAAACCGCTTGCGGCTAGGGCCGCGAATATCCTGTATACCGTTATCGTCTATGTAAAAGATGAACCGTTCAAACCACGGCAGCCCTTCACCCAGGGAAAACGAAACTTTTACTTTCGTACCCGGCCCAGCCCTGGTGTATGAGTAAATCCCTTGGGGGTTATCCAGCATCACATCCCCTCGTGCCGAAGTTCCCCGCGCCTCTTCTTTCAATCCATAAAAGTCGGCTTCAAGAATATCCTGTTCAAAGACGTAGGTTAATTATCCCTACCCATACCGGCTTGTCCCCTTGTTCAATCGCTTCTTGAATAGCATTATCAACTTCGTAAAATTTCATAAATCCTTCCTGCCGCCAAGGAAGGCGGCTGTAATAAATTTATTGAGTTTTGCTATGCAAAACTCAGAGCTAAAAATCTGCATGGAAGCAGATTTTTAGCCCGCTTCAACAAGAGCGTTGTCTATTTCGTAAAACTTCATTCCAAATTACTCCCCCGCCACGGAGGGCGGTGTTTATATGCTTTAGATGGAGTTTTGCGTAGCGAAACTCCAAACTCAGAAAACAGTATGGATGCTGTTTTCTGAGTAGACTTCGGCGTTCACCGTCCCCGCAACGTAATACCGTAGCGGCCAAATCACCTCATCGGCGCAGTCCACCACCGTTTCATCAGCGGTCAATACCAGCCGGAAAAGGGTCAGCCGGAACATCCCGTAATGCCGGTATTCGTACCTGTCCCAGAGCAGTTGCGCCGTTATGGTCAGTTCGTCAATAATCTCCGGCAAATCCCCGCCACGGATGGCGGCTGTGATGAATTTGTTGTAAATCCATATGGATGCGGATTTACAACACGCTTGATCCATAATTCCGTTTTTGTCCCGCCCTCTTTTTCCGTGGAAAGGGTAAGACCGTAAATGTTCGGGTATTCCGTACCGTTTATTCGGTAGGTAACTCTATCCCCCATAAACCGTTCTCCAGCTTCGGTTTTCAGCGGATCGGTATAGGGGTATACCGCCGGAGGCCCCCCCCCCCCCCCATCGTATGTCCAGTTTCAGTTTTACGGCCTCCCCCGGTTAATCCGCAGTTCAAAGTCAGTAATGGCGCAGGTTTCATACAGTATTCGAGAGCCGCCCCGTTCCTGTACCAGATCAAAACGGGCGCTATCTTCCGCAGGCAGAAGGTTCAGTTTGTAGCGGTAAAGGTTCCGGATTTCCGACACATACACCGGAAGTCCCGCGCTCCCCATAGCAAGGTAGAGGAGGAGAGGAGCCGTCCCGATGGTCAGCGGCGTAACCACACACCCCGTAACTCCGCTACTCTTGCGAATGGGCCCGGCAAAGGCCGTCCCCCTCTATGGCGGCTTCCTCCGTCAAAAGCGATACCGCTTCCCGGATCGTTTCTTCGGCGTAGGGTACGCCCATTTCCCGGTATTGGGTTTTAATCACGATTAAACAATCACAGCCGTTAGTTATCATTGCCCATCCCCCTCAACAACGATCCTCAATGTCAGAATGACCATCCAATCTCCCCCGGTTCCGCTTTGTTTTGGCGGGACATACTTCTTTCCCGCCAGTACCGCCCGGTCAACAATCCCGCCCAAGGTGGGGTTTTCCCCTAACGCCGCAGCCACCGATGAGGCGTAGGCGTAACAGTTCCGCTCCCCCTTCGGGTGTTCCGGTACGGTAAAGGCAACGGTCAGGGTATAGGCATCCAGACGGATAATCCGCTCCTTTTCGCTTCGTTCACAAGTGGAAAGCTGTAATACCGGGTAACAGTATTACCCTCGGCCAAAGACCGTCCAAACTCGATAGGTGGGATAGGGTATTCCGTTTCCTCTAATAGCCCATTGACCGGCCCGGAAAGGAGTTTTTTGAGAGAATTCAGCAAGATTTCTTCTATAAAATAATCCTTTATCCGTCATCCTTCCTTCCGCCATGGACGGCGGTGTTTATTAGCTAGATGGAGTTTTTGCTTTGCAAAAACTCCAAGCTCTGAAAATGCCACGGATGGCTTTTTCAGAGCATCCTCCGTCTATAGGGTTTCAAAAGCTGCCGCGCGTTTTAAGGTATGGAGGCTTCCAAATGTTCCCCATCCTTCCCACTCCCCCGGACATTTCCGGTCATCCAGATACGCCGTCCCCGGTAGCGGGCCATGTTCCATGCCGCCAGTTCCAGACAGTCCGAAGCCAAGTCAGCCGGAACCTTTCCCGGCACGTATCCCGCCCGGTAATGTACCTTTATACCCGACAAGTCACGGACAATCCGTAGCGCGGGAAAAACGGAGAGGCAGAAGGGGATGTTTTCAGGTTCCCCACACTCCGGGATAGTGTGGTAAAAATCATTTTCAACAATGATTGATTCTTTCAGGGCGTGGGTCTGATATACCGCCAAAATTTCTCGTACCGGATAGTCTCGCAGGGGGAAAGTGTAGTCTCCGTAGAAGGGGGAAGAATTCAAACCGTTTCTTGCGTAAAAGCCGCCGTTTGCAATATTGCTCGATGGTATAGGTGGCAGTGATAAGGCAATACCGGGAAAAGGTATCATCCCGGTCGTCAATGCCGAGAAGCGCCTTGAATTCCCCAGGGGGGATCAAAGTATGAAGGGTAAATCCCGAAGGTCCACCCGCAGGGCCGTTGTCCATTGCGTATCCTCCAGACACAGGATAGGCGTCATTAGTCCTCGCCGGTATCATCCGGTCGTACAGGTTTTACTGTTTTATTGCCTTATTTTTACAAAAATCGTATATTAGAAGGTATATGCAGTCCAAAGCCGCCCAAATCGCCGTCTTGCTTCGGGATAAAACGGTATTCTACGTGAATATCGAGACCCCGGACGGCCAAGACTCAATCACCGAAACAACCCTGGAAAGCCCGGAGGGGGCATCTTCGGGGATCACCGTTTCGGTGGAGGGGATACGCTTGTCTTCAAAACAGGCGGCAAAACCGCTTCTTTCCTTATGCTGAAAACCGCCCAAATCCTGACCAACCGGACAAAGGGGGTCGGTATTATAGCAACCCTGGCCGAGACCGGCGGATTGCAGATAAAAAGCCGCCTCTAAATCTTCCCTTATCCAGGCCGGTAATTCGTGATACATGGAATTCCCCTCAAAACCCGATTCATTTCTCCGTCAAATTAAACACTCCGTCCCAGCCCTCCTCCGGCGGCGATTGGAGATACTTCATGCAACGGTCCGCATAAAGTTTTGCCGTATGATCATCCGGCTTTTTCTTCATCAGAAAAGTAAATGCTTCTTCGGCTTTTTCAAAATCGCCGCCCTCAAAAAGATCTATGGCTTTTTCCCAGGCGGAAATATCGGCTGTCTTCTCCGCATCCATATCGGCGCGTAAATCCAAAAGCTCATACAGCCGTACCGGCGTATTAATCCCTACCACCCGCACCCGGTCAAGCCTGCGGTACATGAATTCACCGCCTGCCCGGTCATGGGTGTATTCGCTGACGAGAATGCCCCCGGTATGGTACTGCTTGTTCACCCCTTCAAGGCGGGCGGCGAGGTTTACCGCGTTGCCCATAATCGTATAATCCATCTTGTTTTCCGCGCCCATATTCCCCACCACCATGTCCCCGGTATTGATCCCAATCCGGGTAAAAAGAGGCGAAGGACTTAATTTTTCTTCGGCAATAATCGCGTTCAGTTCCTGTTCCGCTTTTTTCATGGACAGGGCGCTCCGGCAGGCCAGAGCCGCGTGATCTTCCCTGTGGACCGGCGCACCGAAAAAGGCGATGATAGCGTCCCCCTCGTATTTGTCAACGGTTCCCAGATTTTCCATAATGATATTGCTCATTTTTGTAAGGTAGCGGTTGAGGAGCCGCACCAGTTCCACCGGGTCCAGTTTTTCGGAGATGGTTGAAAACCCCTGAATATCCGTAAAGATGGCGGTCATTTCCCGCTTTTCCCCGCCCAGATTCAGTTTTGAGGGATCGGCGATAATCTCGCTGATTACCTGGGGTGAAAGATACCGGGAAAAGGCGGAATGTAAAAATAACTTTTCCCGGTTGGTTCCCACAAAGGAAACGGTTTCCCTGACAAGCAGGGCGAAGGTCATGGCAAGGGCGGGACCCAGGGTCCCGAGATACAAACCCCCGGCCGCAAAAAGCAAAAATGAGAAAATCGGTATCAAAAGGATGCCGCCTGTTCCCAGCATGATCCGCAGACCCGGCTTAAACCCCGCGCTGCCGGCGACAAGCGCGGGAATCAGGAGGAAGGCGAGCGCCACGCTCCACAGCGCCGGCAGGGGCGTAATAAAGGATTGGGACAACACCGTATCCAGCGCCACCGCGTGGGTTCCCACATTAACATAGTCCCCATAGAAGGGGTTTACCCCAATATCGGTAGTGCCCGTGTCAACCCGGCCCAGAATACACATTTTTCCCGCCAGGGTTTCCGCAAGATACGCGGCGGTTTCCTCAAGGGCCTGTAATTCCGTTGCCGTATATTCAAACAGGGTTTGACAATACCGGTATTCTTCCTCCAGTGAAGCGGCTAAGGCGGCATCGCTTCCGGCGTCTTCCGTCAGGGCCTTCACCGGCGTCTCAATATACTCCGGCTCGCTTTCCAGAAAATCCCGGAGCCTGCTTATGCCTTCATCCCGCAGGGCAAGGGAACGGGCAAAGGCGCTATCGGACCTCTCCGCCAAGGCCCGCGCTTTTTCTTCGGCGGCCTCCTCGAAAAGCGCCAGAATACTTCCAGCCTCCGGCGCGACCGCGGGAAAGAACCCGCGGGTTGTATAGGTAAGATTGGAAAGATACTCCTCAATATGGGCCTGGTATTCTTCAAGCAGAGAAAAACGGGCAAAGGAAACATGGGAATAACTCTCATGGTATCTTTCTTTGGGCCAGTCAAGGAGCATGGCGCCGTCATCATCCAGAGGGATAACAATATCCGCCGCAACGGTTTTCCCCGGCAGCGTTGCGCCCCGAATAATCAGCTTCCGGTTTCCCAGGGTAATGTCTGGGTTTCCCAGCTTTGCCACAAGGGGCGCAAAGGCAAGCTGCAAATACCAGTGGCCCTTCACGTTCCGGGTTAAAAAAATGCGCCGCCTGACGCCGTCCCTGTCTATGGCTATGTTGGTAAATCCCGCGCCCGCCGCGCTTTCCATAAAAGAAGGAATGGCCGCAAGAATATCCACATTGTTCCCCCCGGTAACTGTTCCGTCTGTTTGTACCGGATAGGAGAAACGTTCTTCCGCAAGGCTTCGGCGTTCAGCCTGTTCCCCGGTAAGCTCGAATTCATCTTGCAGGTTGAGGGTAGCCCAAGTCTTGCCGAAAAGGGCCGAGGACTGGGCAAGGTACTCGTCGTTGTCGCGGGTGATACGGATGGTGTCCCGGTAGAGGCCGTCCCGTACCGCGGCGATAATATCCGTTATACTGTCGATATATTCTGGCGCTTCTTCTCCCTTGATATAACCTGCGCCGACGGCGTTCAGCAGTTCCGCCATAGTGATACCGATTTCCTGAAAACGCCGGTCAAAATCGGCGGGCAGGCCCCGCCGCAAATATACTTCGTCAACCTCGGTAGGACTTTTATCGATATACTCAATATCGAATATGGCCGCCTCCGCGCCGTATTCTTTAAGGCGCAACAGGGCGTCCGCCATGACCGACCGGGGCCAGGGAAACACCCCTATATGGGCAACGGCCTGATCGTCCACATCAAGAAACACCACGTTGTCTATCCGGGGGCGGTTTGACCGGAGCCGCAGAAAAAGATCATATATTCTGTTTTCCGCCGAATGAAAAACAGGAACAACATAAAAGAGGCTAAAAACGAAGGCCGAAGCGAAAGCGGTTATGGATGAAAATCTACGGATTGACCGGTTTCCTACGGCCATTCAAACGCCGCTCCTACATCCGCCGTTGATGGACGTACAATAACCGGCGCGCCGGTTCCGCTATCGTTCCCGCTATCGCTTAATCCGGGAAGGGAAGGTGTTAAAGACACCATCTCCACCTCAAAGGGTGGAACTACGCGGCTTTGCGTTTCATCAACATAACTCTGTTCCCCGCCGTCCACATACACCGCCTGCCCGCCGGCGTTTGTAAAGAGAACCCGTCCGCTTTCGACTTGAATCCGTTGGGTGTCAAATTCAAACGCCGTTCCCCGGACCGAAGCGGTCATCGAGGGTGAACGCACGGTAAAATCGGTTTTCCCCCGCTGGGAGGGCTTAGCTCCGCTTTGACCCGTCCGGTTTCAAGGTAGAGATCCACCGCTTCATCATTCCCCCGTTGCGCGATTTCCGCCACCGAGAGCCGGGTTAAAGGACGAATTATTAGAACGGAATTCCCCACGCTGATACGGGCCGTACTTTTAAAACCCGTGGAAACAACCGCATCCCTCCCGATTTCCATACCCGGCGTGGCGGGAACCCAGGCCGCCGCGCCCCCAGCTTTTATTTCCACAGTGCCGGAAAGCTCAATGAGCCTCCGCGGGGCAAGCCCCGCGGTATCTTTAGCGTTGCTTTAGTCAGAACGGAGGCTCGGTCGTAAGGAAATTTATAGTACCCTCCCTCGCGTAAGCAAGTTCTTAGGTTTAACACCAAATTTTTGTAAACGTTGCATTATTTGAGCCGGAGCAGAGCGCGTAAGCTGTGCTTACGACGGGGTATTAAACCAGACCCTCGAATAAAC
>JAIROG010000105.1 GCA_031257675.1 Treponema sp.
GCAAGCCGCTTCATTATCCCTTCTGAGCCGTAAAAGCCGCCGGGACCATGGCAACCCTTGAGAATCTCTTCCAGGACTTCGTTTGTAAAGTCCATGCTTGCTCCTTCGTTTTGTATAGCCGTTTACTCACTTTTTGTTATAAGTTCGCTACCCGTTTTTTTATTCCTTTTTCCTAGATTTTTAACGACATTTTCCCGCTGTTTTATCGTTATTATATTGTTGAATATTTACTTTCATTGGCATTTTTGTCTGTCAAAGCGATTTGTAATTTTTCATTATTTACAAATAACGGCAGGAAACATTCGATCAGTCTTTCACAAAAAGCAGATATTTTACTGGGAATTTCCCAGCCTTTTTTCTGATTTATCGAGATATTATTGTCCCCGCATTTTTTTTGACGGGTTTCCTTCACTTGCTGATTTACGATGCCGTCTTCGGTTCGTTTGAAGTTAAATTTCCGTGAATAATATCTTTCCCCCCTCTTGACATACACTTTCGAATTTTACTTCTTCAAATACTTTTAACCAGCTAGATCCGCCTGCTCCTTTGCCCTCATATACTTCCTTATAACCTGAATCAGACGTATTAAATGAATCATAGTTCTCTTTATTAAATCCTACGCCTTGATCGATTGTTTTTATTTGTTGATAGTTTTTCGCTTCATCGCCAAAGTCGAATCCGGTATTATCACTGTAAAATTCTACCTAATATTAACATATTTTTCCAGAGAACGATAGCTGTCAATCGGATTAGAGACAGCCTCAAATATTGAATAGTATGCTTTTGTTTTGGCAAGTTTATAATGTTTTATCTTTTTTTGCGACATTAAGCTTCATAGCTGACTCCTATTTACATTCATCCAAAATATGCTGGTTCTAAACCATGGTATTCCCCTCAGACCCGAACTATTTCTATTTCAACCCGAATTAACCCTATCCGGAAATCCAGCACGTCCCTTCCGAACCGAATTATCCCCCCTTCAAACACCAGCAATTCTCCTCCGAAGTTAATTAATTCGGCTTAAAACCCTGGTAATTCACTTCTGAACCGAATTAATCCGCATCCATGTTGAATTGCCGGATACTGGGGATGAACAGGGCTAGTTCGTAACGGAACTGCCTGACCGGAAGCGGACAGCGGCCTGCCGCTCTGGAGAAACCGGGTCTTGAGATACTCATAAATGGCTTTCACGCCGGGGATGTCCTGGGATGCCGCCAGCTTGACTGGCTGATAGAACACCAGCGCGGCTTGATACGCCTCGCTTCCGGCGATCGTCTCCGTGTCGTCTATGATCTCTTGCAACTGTAAAGGCGATGGTCTTCTCGTCTATTTTCGGCAAAGACTGCCGTTCCGCCTGAGTCAGCGCCAGCAGATACGGGGTGAACAGGGCTTTCGCCTCGTCGATTTTGGTCTGCGGCTTGGTAAAAACCGCTGAGGGGATGGACTGTATATGTTGATTCTCTTTCATAACGGCTCCTTTTAAGGTGTCGATAGGCAGTTGGGAACCTCTAAAAACTTCAGTTTTTAGAGGTTTTCTTATCCTCTTGGAGAAAATCGTATTTACATAATTATTTATATAACATATAATTATCAATCTTCCCCGAGGGGAACCTCTGGAAACCCGACCGGGGTTTTCCAAAGGGTCCCCAATTATAAGCGAAAATATAGAGTTGGGCAAGAGGAATGAAAGCGTGGGGTATATTGAAGAGGCGCCGCTTACCGCCCGCGCCGCCATGCGTCTAGCAGCGTCTGTATGCGCTCAACCGGATCGTTCGTTTCTTCATCTACGCGTATCCAAACAGTATTAGGAATAGACGCAAAATACGTCATTTGCCGTTTGGCGTAATTCCGGCTATGTCGCGCCACAAGCGCCTCAACTTCGGCGATGCCGGCGGCGTCGGTTCGCAAGACGCCGCGTTCATCGAAAAACTCGCGGTAGCCTATCGCCCGCATGCCCGGACATGCCTGTCCATACCCTGCGGTTGCCAGGGAGCGGACTTCATCAGCAAGCCCGTTTTTGAACATGAAGGCGCAACGCTCATTGATGCGCCTGTAGAGGGCTTCACGCGGACGCTCAAGGGCGAGTGTCAGGAAGCGGTATGCGCCCGAACCGGGCGAAGCGGCGGCGTTCATTGAGAAAGAGCTTAACGGCTTGCCCGTAAGACGGAACACTTCCAGCGCCCGCAGAAGCCGGTATTCATCATTGATGTGGATACGCGCCGCGCTCACCGGATCGCAGGCCGCGAGTTCCCTCGCAAGCGCCGCCGCCCCGTGTTCGCGCAATTCGACTTTGAGGGCGCGGCGTATGCCCTCATCTGAGGGCGGGGCTTCGGGCAACCCCATAATGAGATTTTTCAGGTAAAAACCAGTTCCCCCGGACACAACGGGCAACGCGCCCCGCGCCGCAATCCGCACTATCGCGTCTTTGGCAAGGTGAACAAAATCGCCCGCATTGTAGCCTTGATCCGGCGTCCGTATGTCGATAAGATGGTGGGGAAGTTGCTCCCGCAGGCTGGCGGACGGTTTTGCCGCGCCTATGTCCATGCCCTTGTAAACCTGTATGGAATCCGCAGACACAATTTCAGCCTTGTACGCGCTGTTTCCAGCAAACAATTTTTCCACCACGCCGGTTTTTCCCACTGCCGTAGGCCCAAAGATCACAAAAACGGGTATGGAATCCGCCACAACGCCTAGTCCGCTTATTCCAGACGAAACTCTATTTGTGAAGTGAACAACTGACGGGCCGCAAGCGATATAACCTTGCCCGCATGTTCTTCAACAGCCGGGTCCTTGATCATGGAAAGCTGATACGCCCGCCGGGAAGCCGCCACAGTAATTTCATACATGTTTTTTCTATATTCAATAAGCTCTTCTAATGGAAATATCATAGCTTATACTATACTTAATTCCCCTCTTTTTGTCTACCTCCGCAGGAGGCGACTCCTTTGCGTCATGCTGCGTGACCCAGCGCCGCGTCGCGTTGTTTCACGGTATGGCTTGACGGCGGAGAATTTCGCTTGGATAGCGAATCGCCCTGTTCTGTGTATGGTCTGTGTTTTATATTTCTTACTATCGGAAAGACCGGAAATGGAAGGGGAGGCTGCTGGCGTGGGCGTTTTATTTATCGGCGCTTTTCCGCTTCCTTGTACTTTTTTACGCGAAGTGAATACTGCCCGGGCAAAACCGGTTCTCCAGAGTTCAGGGGTAACGGCTTTGTAAATGCTTGCCAAAATGCCTGAAATCAGCGTATAGATACGACTCGTTGATGTTAAGCATAGGCCGATTCCAGAGAGAAATGCGGCGAGCGGCCTTGCGGAGGGGGCGAGCCGCCTCCGCAAGGCTGTAAAAAAGCGGCGGGATCCTCTATGATGTTGTAAGCCAAAACTTCATCAACAGGGGGCGCCGCCGTTTATGAAAGATTGCGCCACAAAAGAGGCTGGCCGCCGCAGCCGGCCTGCCATGGAAGAAAGGGAGGAAATCGCAATAACGCTGGAAAAAGGTCGTTCTAAAGCCGGGATTGGCCGGGCGATAGGAAGGCGTACGTCCGCCATTTCCAGAGAAGCGCGGCGGGACGGTGATCCCATAAGGCGCCGCGCAAGCCAAGCCCGGAAGCGGGGTGGCGAACGCAAGAAACTCTCCCATGCAAAGGAGCGGCCGTCAAATCCGTTTCCGCGGAGTCTGGGCCGTTCAACGCCTGCCCCTTTGCGGCCGGACGCCGGAACAAATCGCGGGGCGGATTGGAATGGAAGGCGCTCATGCGGGCGTTTGTTATGAAACTATATATATGTTTATACGCAAGGCCA
>JAIROG010000005.1 GCA_031257675.1 Treponema sp.
ATCCTCCGCTTCATTTATCACCGCCCGTCTATACTTCGCGGGACACGCTATATGATATAACAATACCGACACATTGTGCGTTTGTGTATATATTCTCTCCCCCTCCATGTTTATTCTGTGAAATTAAAATTGCCGGGAATATCTTGATTGGCGATAACGGGAATACGGGAATAGCGCCATTTTCCGTGAGCGCGACAATGTGATCTCCAGCGGGAGCCATCATACGAGTTTCTGTGAACCTGGCGGATTGGGAGCTAACGCCTTGCGCAGGATTTGAATATATATCGGTTCCTACTATATCCACCGCCGTGGGTCAGGGAAACCGCGCGGCGTTTTGACCGTTCCAGAGGGACGCCTCGCGCAAAGGGCGCCAGATCGGAATATCCAGATCCTTCAATTCCTGAAGCCTCTTGGCAACCGTATCCAGTCGTTTTTAATACGGGTGAAATCAGAGGAAGAAGCGTCCAGCGTTCCGTTGCGATACGGGATGCGGAAAGCGGTCTTGCCGTTGTTTTTGCCATTCCACCACTCTATGGTTTCAGCGCTCTGCTCCCCGCCCCCGTCATAGGGAAGCTGGATAAAATCAAAACCTATAATGGCCGGATATTTGCCTGTGCCAGCGAAAACACGGGCAACTATCCATAGACGCATTGGTTGTCCATGACGCGCCCATCTGGCCAGAAATAATGCGCTCCCGTAATTGTCCTTGAGATAGCCCGGAAGACGCTTTTTGTTTGACATTTCGCCGTCGTCGGTCTTAGAAGAATTGGTGTTTTTATTCCCATCTCCTCCCGAAAGGCAGGAGAAAAACAACGCCGCCATTCCCATAGCGAAAACAAACAACCCGCGTAGAACGCCGCGGCGTGAAACGCCGGTTGTTTTGATATTCATATCGCATCCCTTTCCTTAAAATCCAGCTTTGTAAATTAAGATTGCCCAAAAACGTTTTGAACGTTTTTATCACTTAACGCATTAGGCGACATAGTAAAAGGATAAAAGACAACAGACTGGTTGTCAATGGAAAGACGGATTTGAAAACAGGCGAGGTCTGATTATTGCGGCTTGTTGACAAAACGGGACGGCTGTAGTACCATTAAACTGAGAAGAGCATGAAAAGAGCGGTAAGAATGAGCGGCATCGCCTGCCAGATGGGTGTGAGTACCGTCACCGTAAACAAAGACTTGGGCGGAAAAGACGGAGTGAGCGATACATTGCGGGACTTGATAACCGGGAAAGCCGTCGGGATGGACTATGTGTACAACTGCCTGCCGCGCAATATGTGCGCCGGACGGCGCCACCTCATTGGCATATTGATTTCAGCGCGGTACTTGGGCGAAAGCTCGTTCTACTGGATTTTTTACCAGACCCTGTTGCCGCAGTTAAAAGAGACATCCTCCCCGGTCGTCCTTGAGATTGCAAGCCCACCGAGGAGGAAGAGAAATGCGTCTTCCCGCCATTCGTGGTTATGAACAGGGTTGACGGCATCATCATACCGAGTCAAATGACGGAATGGTACATCGCAGCCATCGCCTCGCGGATAAAGAACCGCGTCTTTCTCGACTTTTATTCTGAAACCGATGGATACGGCTGTGTGCTCTCAAACAATTTTCCCGGTTCCTATACCCTCACTAAACTGCTTGTCGCGGCGGCGCATATGCGCAGAGGAGTTATCGGCTCCACATCCGCGGCGACCGGCATTCTGGATCGGTATATGGGTTTCCGCAAAGCCATGCCGGAAGCTCCTCTGCCATACAACGCGGCTATTAAAGACCGTGACGCCAACGGCGTGTATATTGAAATCAAACTGCAGCCCGATGCATACACCGCTTATGTCTACAACAACGATCAGATAGCGGGCGTCGCCATCGTCCGCCTCAGAGATATTAATCTGAAAGTTCCCTGTTGCATATCCATCGTAGGCTCTGACAATGAAAACGGAGCGGTTGCCGCCGGCATCGGCGTTACAAGCCTTGAATTCAATGTACAGGATATGCGCGCTACGGCGATTGATCAGCTTATAGAACGCGTCGAATCCAAGTCGTACCGCCTGCGGGGAAAGCGTTTTATCGACGGGCGGGTCGTGGGTCGTGATAAAGCAATCCATAGCCGCTCCAGTGAAATGACGCGCTGTCGCAAGCGCCGCGCCTGGAGATTCGCCGCATTATGAGTATGCTCTACGATGTTTATTTGAACATAAAAGACCGGATCGATGAACGGCTTGAGGAATTCCGCAGGCTTTTTTCGGATGGATCCGGTAAAGACCTGTTTAAAGAAATGTGTTTTTGCATGTGTACGCCTCAAAACAACGCGCAAAAGGCATGGGTTGCGGTTTGCCGTCTGGATAACGAGGGGCTTTTTGAAAACGGGGCGTTTGACGAAATCGCCGGAATCCTGCGGGCTGAAGGGGTGCGGTTTCATAAAAACAAGGCTTCGTATATAGTGAAAAACCGCCCTCTGTTTTACCCAAACGCCAAGGAACATATTTCCCGTATTGCGCGGGATAGAGGGCAAGCCGAAACCCGCGACATGCTCGCCGGGTCGGTCGCCGGATGGGGCTTGAAAGAAGCGTCCCATTTTCTCCGCAACATAGGGCTGGGGAGCAGGATATGCATCCTTGACCGGCACATTCTCAGGCAGCTTGCGTTGAATGGCGTCATTGAAACGACGGCGCTATCCCCGAAAACCTATCACAGCATAGAACAGCGCATGATTCGGTTTGCCGAACATGAGCGCATTCCGGTTGACGCGCTTGATTTGACGTTGTGGTATCAGGAAAAGCAGGAGTTGTTCAAATAACGCGGATGAGAAACGCGGCGGCATTGATGATGACCCAATCATTTCTCGCGCTGTTTTATGGGGAGAAAGTAAGAGCCGCCATGCCGGTATGCGGACACAGAGACAGAATAACCTTAATCTTCCAAAAAATGAAAAAAGTGTTTTTGAGCCACGCCCGAAAATGTCATCCTCAGCTAACCATGAAAAAAATCAAAAACCTCTTGACATAGAACGCGAAACTTTGTATAGTATATATGTTCATGTGTTCAACTGTTGAGGAGGCATGGTGAAAAGCGTTTCGGACATTGAAAGCCTTGATTGCAACATAATCCATGAGGAGCGGATCTATTTAAAGTTTTCAGCGATTCCACCAGGGTAAAAATTCTCTGCGCCCTTCTGCGGGCTGAAATGTGTGTCTGCGACATCGCGGCCCTTTTGGGCATGAGCAAGTCCGCCATTTCCCACCAGCTCAGAACCCTTAGGCAGACGCGGCTTGTGAAGTGCCGCCGCGAAGGGAAGGTGGTCTACTATTCTCTGGAAGACGAGCATGTGGGGACTATTTTCGCCCAGGGCTTGGTTCATGTCAGCGAATAAGGAAGGCTTGTTTTTTTTACGCAAACAGTTGATCAAGTTGTCAATTATTCAATTGTTTATATTTTATCGCAATGACGCATTGCGTGTTACATTTTTATCAAGGAGCGTTTGCTATGACAAGAACGATCTACAAAATAGTTGAAATCGGCGAAAAAGCGCGGCGGCTTCCACAGGCAAGAGCGGCGCGAGCGGGTTTGAGCTGCGGGAGGAGCGTATGAAAGCGGCGTTAAGACGGGAATATGTTCTTCACAACCTTTGTTGCCCTCAATGTGCGGCGGAAATAGAAAAGCATATATCCGCGCTGGAAGGAGTGAGACGGGCTGTTGTCAATTTTTCCGTACAGAAACTTACCATTGAAACGCACACCCCCGGGTTATGGGACGGCATCATGGCTAGCGTCAGCGGAATCATCAAACGGCTTGAACCTTCTATCGAATTGCGTGACGCAGTTCTTTTTCCAAACGGTTCAGAAGCGAAGGCTAAAGAGAGTTCCGATTCAGTAAAAAAGCGCTTCCGGCGGGCGGGACTCATACTTGGCGCAGCCCTTTTTGCAGTGGGGCTGGCCTTTGATTATGTCTCAGCCGTCTCTCTGGCGCCATTCATGCGACTTGGGGTCTTTCTTGCAAGCTATATCCTTGTGGGCGGCGAAGTGTTTGTCAAGGCAGTCAGAAATATCGCCAAAGGAAAGATATTCGACGAGAACTTTCTAATGGGCGTCGCCACCATCGGAGCCTTTGCCATCGGCGAATACCCCGAAGGCGCGGCGGTGATGATCTTCTACCGTGTGGGCGAAGCCTTTCAGGATTACGCCGTGGGCCGCTCCCGCAAATCCATATCCGCCCTCATGGACATCAGGCCCGATTACGCCAACCTGAAAACCACCGCGGGTCTTGAGCGGGTGCCTCCGGATGCGGTGCGCGTCGGGGATCTTATCGTGGTGAAGCCCGGGGAAAAAATCCCCCTGGACGGCGTGGTGGCGGAAGGCTTTTCCGCTCTGGACACCTCAGCCCTTTCTGGCGAATCCCTACCCCGGGACGTGGAGCCAGGCAGCGCCGTCCTTTCCGGGTCGATCAACAAAAGCGGATTGCTCACTATCGAAGCAAGCAAGGTTTTTGGGGAATCCACAGCCTCTAAAATTCTCAACCTTGTGCAAAATGCGGGTAACAAAAAATCCGTCACCGAAAACTTCATCACCAAATTCGCTCGCTATTACACGCCCGCAGTGGCGTTTTCCGCCGCGGCGCTAGCGGTTTTTCCGCCCCTTTTTATCCCTGACGCTTCTTTCGCCGAATGGGGGAGACGGGGGCTGGTGTTTCTCGTGGTTTCCTGCCCCTGCGCCCTGGTCATTTCCATACCTTTGAGCTTTTTTGGCGGCATTGGCGGCGCTTCACGGAACGGCATCCTCATAAAGGGGAGCAACTACCTCGAAGCCCTCACCAATGTGGACACCGTTGTGTTTGACAAAACCGGAACCTTGACCAAAGGGTCGTTCAATGTAACGAACATCGTCCCGGCAGGCGGACTCACCAAAGAGAAACTGCTGTACTACGCCGCCCACGCGGAATTGCACTCCAACCACCCCATAGCCCTTTCAATTAGGAACGCTTATGGGAAAGGACTTGACGCCGGAGTAATAGGAATATATGAGGAAATCGCCGGAAAAGGTGTCCGCGTCCGGGTTGGAGAAGACATCGTGCTGGCGGGAAACGCCAAACTTTTTGAAGCCATGCAGATCGCTGTTCCCGCAACCGGAGAATCCGGTACCGCGGTATACCTGACGGTGAACGGCGGATATGCCGGATGCATCGTCATTTCCGATGAACTGAAAGCCGACAGCAAACAGGCGGTCGAGGAATTGCGGGCTATAGGGGTGAAACGAATCGTCATGCTCACCGGCGACAGCAAAGCGGTTGGCGAGAGCATAGCCCAACGGATCGGTCTTGACACGGTGTATGCGGAACTCCTGCCCCACCAAAAGGTGGAATGCCTTGAAGACCTAGAACAGAGCAAAGCCAGCTTCGGCAAGCTGGTTTTTGTGGGAGACGGCGTCAATGACGCGCCGGCGCTGGCGCGCAGCGACGTGGGCGTCGCTATGGGGGGCGTTGGTTCCGACGCGGCGATTGAAGCTGCGGACGTGGTGTTGATGACCGACGAGCCTTCAAGAATTGCGGGCGCAATCCTCATTGCGCGAAAAACCCGGCGCATCGTCTGGCAGAACATCGTATTCGCCTTGTCCGTCAAGTGCGTCATCCTTGTCATGGGCGCTGTGGGCATAGCCGCCATGTGGGAGGCGGTGTTCGGAGACGTGGGCGTTGCCCTCATCGCGGTTCTCAACGCCATGAGGGCAATGAAAACCGCGAAAGTTTTTTAAATTGCGGCCTTTTTAAGAGCAATTATCAAAACGCGATTAGTTTGTCGCAGTTGGCCGGTTCATTAATATTTGGGGCTGTTCCAAAACTTCAGTTTTTGGAACAAGCTCGTTTTTCAAGTAATTTTATGGGCTATTGCGCATAACGAGGCTATGATAAAGAGCAAAGCTGGAATGCCCGGCGAAGTTTAGAAAGAACGAAGCCGGTTGCAGCCGGAACCGGGGCGGCGCTTCGCCTTTTGGGAAATAGCCTTCGCCGGGTTTTATGAAAAGATACATATATTAGACTTGTTTAATAACCATTTAAACCACCCGGTCATAGTTTATGACGCCGCAAGTAAAAGTCATTCTCAATGAATGCCGGTTACAGCAATGACCCCATAAAACGGAACTTCGTCAAATGTCAATAGAAAAATAGGCGGCGCCCGCATTTTATTTGCGTGTATAGCAAATATATAACGAATATAGAGAGAATATTAGCAGGAAAACAGACGTTTATTCTGTGGCGCAAACGTCCTGTTATGGCATTAATGGGTAATTTTTACTTAATAGAGCCTGATTCGCGGCTCTTTTCTTCAAATGGCGATGTTTTAAAAGCTAAACGCCGAGCGTCTGAATATTTATCTATAAATAGAAGTTATAGAAATATTGAAAATCATATTGAAGAATTTGTTAGACAATGGACTTTAAAACAAATTATATCTCAAAATATTCTCAAAAATATTGAGATTGTCAGGTTGTTCGCAAATTAAGCGAATGAAATTTTTCAGGTATATATGCTTTCAATTCATTACGCAGCGAATACGATCTATCTTGCGCAAATGT
>JAIROG010000040.1 GCA_031257675.1 Treponema sp.
TGGTAAACACTCTCGCTCAGGCGATAGGCATTGGGTATCCGGTGCGTCTTTCACCGGAACTTACGCAACTCCTGAAACCGAATGAGTTTCTCTCCGGTTTGGGCATCCGGTTTTCAGAACGGGTAAATAGCATTTTGAGTATTCTGAGAGTAAATATGGTTCCGCAAAATCATGGGAGGGAAGAAACAATACCACAAGGGGTATCGTCAAATATGGGAAATACAATCTGTGCGTAAGAACGATGACCATGAAGCGAAATTTCCCGAAGAACTGGCGCGGCGTGTTATAAAATTATTCAGCGACCCTGATGATATTGTATTAGACCCTTTTATGGGGAGCGGCACTACGGCTGTTGCCGCATCGAAAGAAGGGAGACAATACATTGGTATAGAAAAAGAAAAAAAATATGTTCTGCTTGCTAAAGAAAATGTAAAATATTCCCAAGTTCAAACTTCACTTTTTGACACAGTTAAAATTGAAAATCCACATAGCGCCATTCCGCTATCTGCCGCAGTATTTCAAAACTAACGCGGGCGCGAACTTTGCGCGGATCTTTTTCTTTGTCGTCTTTTCCCGGAAATAATAGGCAGGGATATGTTTGTAAATAATTGGGATTTTCAGTAAGCAGTATCCCATTTGGAATAGAAACCAATGATACTCTTTCCAATGGTTGCCCTTTTCCATCCCCTTCAAGTCCCAACATTTTATAAACAGGTTTTAATACAATATGAATAACTGGGGCAATTGTCCCATCACTCAACACAAACAGAGGCGGTATGGCGCAATGAAAAGGATGTGATACCCTCTGTCCTTTGGCAATCATTGTATCGTTAATAATTCCAAAGTTTATTTTCAGCTATAGATGACTATAAGTCTACAGACTATAAGTAGCATTCATAGGTTTTTTAGGAATTAGAGAAAATTTATTACATACGAAGCGCCGCCATGGATGGCGGCGTGCTGGATAATTCCAGTTTTTTTATTGCGGGCTTTCAAACCTCAATGCGATTTCAGGGTTACGCGGGGCGCAAAAAATTGCATATAACGTTCCGGCTGTTTTGCGGCGTTTGGGCGGCGCTATAAAGAAAACCGTAGGGTTTCGTGCCGCCTAAATGTGCCGGAATGAGGCGTGGGAAGGAGCCGCAGGCGACTGACCTAGGTGAACGGAGTCCGAGCCGCCCAACGGGCGGCGAAACGTAAACTGTCTCTTATGCGCAACGCGCCCGCTCCTCACACATATTTATTTTAGATTTATGTAAGCAATTATTATTCCAGCCTTGTGCGATGGCATAATTTGCCATAACCAAAGCAAACGAATGTTTTGTCATCGTTTTTACAGTATTATAATACGCCAATACAATATCCGAAATAAAAAAGCGGACTGATCCTGTGGCAAGAATAAAACTATAAATATTCTTATTATTGAAAACTGCCTGCAAAGAGAATAATATTAACAGACCGATGATAATTCTATATATTATTATCGGAATTTGATAATTTTCTGGAAGATGCAATTTTTTTATTATAAAACATTCAATTATGAAGAAAAATATGAATGATAAGACTAGAAATAAAACTAACGTGTTATAAATGAAATTATTATAAACCACAATACATAAAACATGTGAAATAAAAAAACGCCCATTCCAAAATATAGTTGCGCTTTCTTTAGGTTTATTAAAAATATATCGCCAAGCCATGAAGACAACAAGGACAATGAAGAACCCAGGAGCAAGCTTCTGGGTATCAAAGATTGCACTTTGAAATCTTTTCGTATGGTGGGGGAACAAATCCCCCACGCCCCCAGTTTTCCGCAGCAAGTTGCGGGGTATTAAACCAAAGGGGCTACGCCCCAAATAAAACATGAAGGTTAAAGATACCGCAGGGCTTGCCCTGCGGAGGTTCATTTATATTATATGTAATTACACTTAAATCTACGCCGATTGCCGGATTCCCATTCTATGTGCAACTTTACACGAATGACCAGGCGGCTTGAAGTTGATTTTTATGGGCTTGAAAAACATCGCAAGAAAGTGGACAATGCCGATGCGGGATTGGGGGCCGCCCTCAATCAATTCGCAATCATTTATGGGGAAGTCAGAGACCCCTATGATTTTCCGTTTACACAAAAATTGTTACATGTTCCACCGGTTTTCAGGATCAAGCGTGTTTTTGCCGCGTATTCAAGAAGATATATGGCAAATCACCGGGCTGGCTTAGAAAATAAGCCGTCAGAATCACTATCGGAAAATTCCAGTAAACCGCTCGTATTTTACCATATTTCAATACCGGCGGGCGGATGCTGACTCAGAAGAATTGGACCGCGTTGTCTGTGGAATTTGACAAAGTTGGCGGACTGGACCGGGATCAAAAAGGCGTTCAGACTGCCAAAGATGGCAATTATTTGAAATGACGCATTCCGGCCGCCCGGTCCCGCGCGGCGGAATTTCTTCAAATGGACTCAAATTGAAGTTTTGGGACAATCCAAGCAAACACGGATGGATCATAAGTGACAATGTGGCGCCTATTTTTGAACGCATAGCGTTACCGGTGATGAAACGGTACACGCCGGAACAGGCAAGGCGGCATTATGACCACGGACTTGTAGCGCAAATAGCGCAAAGCATAATAATACAGGCGTTTCTCTGAATAAACCGGAATATAAAAGGCGGGTGAAATCCCCGCTTGATGCCATGCTCACGAAAGACGGCGGCATTGCAAGCTATCGGGCTTTCCGGTGAACCGTCACGGTATAGACCGCGGTGAACTCGTCCGCCGCGGTAACGGTGTAGGTAACGGGGCTGGTAAAGTACTGGGCTTCCCCCGAAGCGGGGCTGACCTTTGCGCCTGAGTGGATGATGATGGGGACCAGTCCATTCAGGCTCGCGCCATGGAGAACCGGCACGTCGATGACGGTTCCGTTGATGATTCCCCATACTGCGGGGCTGATCCCGTTGAAACGGAAGTCCGTGATTGCCTTGTCTGAACTAGGGGGTATCGGGAGTTACGGTCAATCTATAAAATCTAGGGTACGTGTAGCCATCCTTTGCGCTGGATGTTGCAATGATATAATCGCCTGCGGCGGCAGGCGCGGTAAAAACAATGTCTCCCGCTCCGCTTGGGTTTTTTAGTTTTACTACAGCGCGTGAATCGCGTTCAAAAATATAGATTTTCCACGGTCCTTCCGGGGGGTTTTGAATGGTTTTTTCTTGATTGGGCGAAAGGCTCATTAGGGGAAGCGTTTCATCGACATCAGCGGGCAGAAGTGAAAGAAGCGCAATGTCAAAATGATCTGACCGCCCTTCTATGGTAACGGCGATGGTTTGAATTCCCTCTCTTCTGGGATTAAACCCGGAAACTTGCCCATATTTTATCTCCTGCTTGAGTTTAGGATCAACGCCGGGACCTCTATAATAGATGTTTGCCGAAGCCCCTGTCAAATCCAGGGTTTCTCCCCAATAATACAACCTTTGAGGCGGCGGCGTAACTATTATAGCCGTCACTTCTTCCGGGTCAAACGCGCCGGGCATATCGTAGATTGGATTTGAACAGCCCGCCCCGGACAGAAGGGTAGTGAGGCACACCGCGCAATATGCGCATACACTTGGAAAAAAACGCTTTTTCATTGCCGCTCCTAGAACCGGCACCCGAATCTCACGCCGGCGCCGAAAAGGAATGGGTAGCCGCTCTTGATGAAGGGTTCCACAAAATAGTCGCCGTTTTGGAATGGAAACCGGAATCCAAGCGTAAGCCCGCCGAGAAACATCGGGGCGACGTCTTTGTCGAAAAACCCTATGACAACGCTGATTCCGGCATCGCCCTGAACAAAGAATCCTCCATCTTTTACGTCAAGAAACACCGCTTTTTTAAGAAAAGGAATAGCGGCGAGCGGCGGATGCCAACGGACGAAAATGGCAGGCTCAATAGCCGTAAATTGTTTGAAATCGTCGCTGATGACAAGCGTGGTTCCTAGAATGACGTATTTGAAAACATGGACATCTACGCTGATGGAACGCCCTAAAGCCCACCCTTTGTTGGTATTCATGTTTCCTTCAACCCCGAAGCCGAGATTCACGTCATTTTTTTCAGCCCACACCGGAGCAAAGAGGAAAGGGAAGAAGATTACACAAACAAATTTTTTCATAGCTTCTAGTTATAATTATAGTGCATATCCGCAATAAAATAAAGGGGGGGTCCACTTTTTTGCGTATAAACGCATTTCGTTACACCGCCGCATCTCCGCGCCGCATGTCCGGGACGAAGCCGAACGACCGGATGCGTCCTTCCATGCAGAGACGGCATTCGGCGGCTTCGTCTCCGGTGCAAATTTTGTTGTCGTAAAGCGCGTACAGTTTGCGCGCGGCTTTTGGCGAAAGGTTCGGCATGACCACATTCGCCCCGGCCATAAGCCCGCGCTCCCTGCCGCGGCTCGAAATCGTGCCGAGCGCGGTGGTTGCGGGTATCAGGGCTTTCGGCAAGAGGATGCGGCTTAAAGCGACCATGCGGAGGGTTTGCTCAATATCTCCTTGGGCTTCTGCGCTGAAAGGCGTGTCCGCCGCCGGAATGAAGGGTCCTATACCCACCATCGCCGGTTTGAGTTCCTCTAAAAAGCGAAGGTCTTCCAGCAACGTATGCGGCGTTTGAAAAGGCGTCCCCACCATGAAGCCGGCGCCCGCCTGATAGCCGATGTCTTTCAAGGTGAAAAGGCAACGCTTGCGGTACGCAAGGCTCATGGAAACGGGGTGCAACTTCGCGTAATGCGCGTCATTCGCGGTCTCGTGGCGCAACAGGTAGCGGTTCGCTCCCGCCTCAAAAAATTTCTCGTAACTGCCGCGATCCTTTTCGCCTATGGAAAGCGTTATGGCGTGGTCAGGGTATGCGGCGCGTACCGCTGTAACAATTTCAACGATGCGCTCATCCGTGAAAAACGGGTCTTCTCCGCCCTGCAACACAAAGGTTTTATAGCCAAGCATGTCTCCCATCGCGCAACATTGCAGTATCCGCTCCAAAGAAAGCCGGTAGCGTTCCACCCTTTTGTTGCCCGCCCGTATGCCGCAGTAGAAGCAATCGTTCTTGCAGTAGTTGGTGAACTCAATAAGCCCTCGAAAGTACACGGCGTTGCCGTAGTACCGTTCGCGCACATTCCGCGCCTGGGCGAAAAGGTCTTTCGTTTCATCGGGATCACCGGTGACGATATAGTGTAAAAGCTCGGCGTCCGTCATGTCAAATATAAAAATCCCTGCCGCCTTGCCGTATCTTTTCCACGTTTTCTATGGTACGGGAACGTATCCTCTCGTTCAGTATGCCCGGAATTTCCCGCTCAATGGCGGCTTTAGCCTTTGCCTTGAACTCCTCGTCGCCGTAGTCAATGGCGTATTCGGCAAGGGTGGTGAGCGCGTTGGGCAGGCATACATTTTTGATCTGCCCGGATTTGGCAAGGCTCATGAACCGGTCGCCTGTGCGCCCCATGCGATAACAGGCGGTACAAAAACTGGGGATATACCCGTCGTCCATAAGCTCTTTTATAATGGAAAGAGCGGGACGCTCGTCGTTCACGAAAAACTGGGGGTTCACTTCCTCGTTCCGCCGCCGTTTGGCATAGCCGCCCACTTCGACGCTTGACCCCGCGCTGATTTGGGAAATGCCGAGTTTCAACAGCCGCTTCCTCATTTCGTGGCTTTCCCGTGTTGAAAGGATCATGCCGGTAAAGGGAACCGCTATCCTGATGATCGCGACTATTTTCGCAAAGGTCTCGTCATCGACAAGGTTCGGAAAATTGTCAAGGTCTACGCCCACGCCCGGACACAAGCGCGGCATGGAAATGGTGTGGAAGCCAACGCCGAACCGCTCTTCAAGATGTTCATTGTGGATCATAAGCGCGAGAACCTCGAAATAGGGATCGGCTAAGCCGAACAGCACGCCGCCGCCCACATCGTCTACGCCCGCTTCATGGGCGCGGTCAAAGGCGGTAAGATGATACGCATAATTGCGCTTTGGTCCCGCCGTATGCGCCTTCTCGTAGGTTGGCTGGTGATAGGTTTCCTGAAAAAGAATGTAGGTGCCGATGCCCACTTCCCTGAGCTTCCGGTAGTTCTCAGCCGTGGTCGCCGCGATATTCACATTCACACGCCGGATCTCGCCATTCTCAAACTTCATGGCGTAAATGGTTTTCATGCACTCGACAATGTAGTCAATCGGGCAGACACTATCGTTCTCGCCGGCTTCAAGGGCAAGCCGCTTGTGTCCCATCGCTTCAAGAATCCGCACTTCTTCCCGCACTTCTTCCTGTGAGAGGATTCGTCTGTTGAATTGATGGTTATAATTATATGTGCAATACACGCATTTATTCACGCAATAGTCGCTTACGTAGAGCGGCGCGAACAAAACGATGCGGTTTCCGTAGATATGCCGTTTGATGTTCCACGCTATGGCGTTTATCCGCTCAAGGTGCGCCGGGTTTTCGCTCGCCAGAAGCGCGGCGATTTCGCGGTGATTCAAGCCTTCAAACCGTTCCGCCTTGTCAAGCGACCGGTTGATCTCCGCGTCGCTCGCGCGTTTCGCCTCAATCAGCAGGTTTTCTATGTGGTCTTTATCGATAAAAGTTTTCGCCATAATGCGCTCATTTTCCCCCGCCGGAAACAGCCGTTTTTACCGTGACGCCCGGAATGTTTCCCAATTTGCCGGTAAGCGCATTGATGTCGTCCAGTTCCGCTTGAACCGTGATGGAAATGACCGCAATGTTTTCATCATCAAAGGGAATGCCCATGCGCCCCTTGACAATGCCTTTGTACGCCGAAACCACGTCGTTAAACGCCTTTTGCGTATGCGCCGGATTTTCCAGCGCCGCGCCGACAACCGCTATTTTTTTCATATTTTCTCCTGACTAAAAAAATAAAAAAACCCTCGCTAGGGATCGAGGGCGCGGTGTTCGGAAACATTTCGGAAACATCAAGCCCTCGTCAAACCAGAACATATCTTTGTTCACAAGGTGTTTTTACAATATACTACAACGGAGTTTTTTTGTAAAGAGTCCGGCGCATAAACAATGGCGCATTGCCGCGTCCGCACAATGCGCCTCTTGCATATTTTTTCACTTTTTTGTCATGCGTACCGCCATTCGGAACCCGAAGAACGGCGTAGTTGGCAAAAATTGGAGGTGACGGGAGTCGAACCCGTGTCCTGACACGCGACACGCAAGCGTCTACAGGTTTAGCCGCACCTTACAGTGTCGGGCAACACGTGGCTGTGCGGCGCGCGGCGTTGCCGTATTCCAGAACATCTCGCCCTGCTCCGTCTGGACGCGAAGCAAGACCAGCCTTGATTGCAACGCGGATGCCCATTCCTCAAGGCGTAGGAATAGGTCCGCGTTGATTACGCAGCGAGTGCGTAATCAAAACTGTCGTTAGCGACTTTAGCTTTGGCAGTTATAATGTCGCCGAATCAGGAGATCGGCGCTCCACCTGCAACCAGCGCCCCGAATCGTACCAATCGAAACCGGGACACCCCCAATAATCCCAGTATACCATGGCATCAAAAGCGTGTCAAGACTATTTGCTGAATAAGATGGCGGCGGTTTTCCCACGCCGCCATCTTATTGGGCGTCGCGTCAGACGTCGCGCTTCACGCCCATATCCGGCGCCGCGAAAGCCAGAGCGCAACAGAGCATGAGTATGACTCCCGCGGCGCAGGCGGATCCGTAACGGTACGCGCCGGCGGCGCGATAAATCAGGAGAGGCAGGGTTTCAAAGTCTTCGATTCCCAGCATCATTACGGCGTTTAGCTCTCCAAGGCTGATTGCGGCGGCGAAACCAAACGCCGAGCGGATGTGTCTGCCGCACAACGGGATGTCCACGGTGAAAAGCCGCTTGAGCGGGGATGCGCCAAGCGACTCCGCCGCGTTGATGATTCCGCTGTTGATAGTGTGAAAGCCTTCCATAATGGCGTTGCCGGCAAACGGCAACGCCGTCACCGCATGAACCGCGACAACGGCGGCCAAGTTCGCGCTGTGTTTTCTGCCGTACAGCATGAGAAAGCCCAATCCCAACACAATGCCTGACGATGCAAGCGGCGCGGAAACAAAGAGCCGGAGCGCCCGCGCCAACAGGGGAACCGCGCCCGCGCCATTTGACGCGGTTTTCTCGCTGTTTTTCACGATCCAGCCCGCGATGATCGCCAATACGCAGGATGCCGAGGCGGAGCAAAACGCCAGCGCGAGCGAACGGAACAGGGCGGGCGCGCATCGCTCCCCAATGGCGAGCCACCATTTAGGAGAGGGCGCCGCCGCTCCAGAGCGGGACGCTCTTGAAAGGAACGATTCCGCGACGATTGAAAGGAGGGGTCCTACAACAATGCAGGCGATGGTCAAAAGATAGATGATGAGCAGCCAAGAAGTGCGGAGCGACATTGGCTTCTTTTCCATAGTGCGGCGAACATTGTCAGGAAAAATGGTTTGCGTCTTCCGCTCGAAATGCACGATTAAGACAAACACGAGCGCCGCGATGAGGGTTTCCGTTATGGCGAAAACGCCAGCCTCTCTGAACGAGAGGAGGATGCGGCTGTACCGGTAGATTTCCACCCCAAGCGTGGTCGCTCGGGGTCCGCCGCCCAGCGCCAGCACAATAGAAAAACTCGTGAAACTGTAGAGAAAGGCGAGCAGCGCGGAACGCATGATCGCGGGAGCCGCCGCAGGCAGGAAAAGGGTTCGCGCCGTTGTCCAGGGAGATGCGCCAAGCGTCGCCGCCGCTGGAGCGTAGGCATGCCTGACATGTACAAGACTGTCTCCGACAAGGCGGATCACCAGCGGAAAATTGTAAAAAGCATGCGCCAGCACAAGCGCCGGCGTCTGGTACAGGATGGGCGTCCGTTCCGTTCCGTTTCCCATAAGCGCGGCGATGAAGCGGTTGAACCATCCGGCGTTGCCAAAAAAAAGCACAAACCCAAGCGCCACAAGGATAGACGGCATGGCAAAGGGAACCGCGGTCAATGGGCGCAAAACGCGGGCGAGTCTTGAATCGCTTGTCCCCACAAACCACGCGCCGGGCAACCCCAACAGCAACGCCGCAATCGCGCTGAAAAACGCCTGTTCAACGGTAAACAGGGCTATGGGCAACAAAGGCAGTTCGCGCGTCGCGGCTGGCGCGGCCGCTTGGGCGGCTTGAGATTCGCCACTGGAAAAGATTGAAAAACCTCCGGCAAGAGCCGCTCCATACGGCAGGATGAACACGGCTGTTACGGCAAGTAGAGGGACAAGCGCGAGGAGATTGGATTTTCTGTAAAAATCAAGGGCGGGGAGCTTCGCTTTTTTCATGGCATTTGCCAGTATACCATTATGCGCGGCGTCTTTGCTACGGCATCCGCATGATTTTTGACCGGATGCTTCTTCATAAAAAGAAATTAAAAAAGGCGGACTAATGCCCGCCTTTTTGCGTGAAGCTATGGCCGCGCAATCACTGGACGCTTTCGTTTAAAATCTTGAAGGGTTCGCCGTCCATATCATGCGCGTATTCCCAGACCATAACGCCGCCGGGAATCTTTTCTTTAGCGTAAGCCGCTATTTCTCTGACGGCTTCTTCACCCGTGTAGTCGATGAAAATATCGCCGTTGTAGAGGAATGGATCGCGGGTTGTATCATTCTGGTGACGGGCATCCCCCTCCCCCATTAAAAAGTCTCTAATCTGAGTCCGCGCGAGCCCATCAGGATACGCAGTCTCCGTAGATACGCGGAGACTTTGGGTTCAACGCCCGGAATCAGCGTCCCCCGCTTGATTTTGGACGCCCGCGCGTCTAGCGACCTGCCGCAAGCCGCAATAACGGCAAGCGTGAGCGGCGCAAGCGATGATGCGAAAACAGCCGCATCGCTCTCCTTTCTCATAAAAATCTCTTTGCTATGGGCGACCCCGCCCTGAAAAGCGCGATGTTACTCCCGCGCGTTCCGATAAAAGTAGTTGAATAAGTGTACCATGCCACATACGATTAGAAAAAGAATGCGGACAGTCCGCTCTTGTATTTTAAGGGGGTACGGTATATACTATACTAGTCCTCCTTTAGGTGAATATGGGCTATGTCGGATTGCGCCGGCGTTAGCGGCGGGATCATCACAGGAGAGTCGCCGGGTAGTTTGAAGAAGAAATTGAGGAAAAAAGGAGCGAGGTTATGAAAGCGTTGATCAGTGTCTATAACAAAGATGGAATCATAGAATTGGCGAGCTTCCTGCATGAGGCGGGCTGGGAGATTCTCTCAACTGGCGGTACCGCCCGGCATTTGAAGGAATACGATCTGCCGGCTGCCGATGTGTCACAGGCGACAGGTTTTCCGGAATGCCTTGACGGAAGAGTGAAGACCCTGCACCCCGCGATTCATGCGGGACTTTTGGCGAAGCGGGACGATCCGGCGCATACTGAAACGCTTGAAGAACATGCTATTTCACCCATAGACCTTGTATGCGTGAATCTGTACCCTTTTTTTGAAAAGGCGCAGGAAGATTTGGGCTTTGATGAAATGATTGAATTTATTGATATAGGCGGGCCCGCCATGTTGCGTTCAGCCGCGAAAAATTGCAAAGACGTGCTTGCGCTTACGGATCCGGCTGATTACGCCGAGGCAATCGCCGGTTTGAAGGCGGGCGTTGTGCCGTTTGAAACAAGAAAAAAATTAGCGGCCAAGGTCTTCGCGCTTACTTCCGCGTATGACGCGGCGATTTCGCGTTTTCTTTTGGAAGAAGAGTACCCCGCGTACTACCCGATCTCCATCAAGAAAGCTCAAGAGATGCGGTATGGGGAAAACGGACACCAGTCCGCCTCGCTCTACTTCCACACCGGCAAAAAAGGCGCCATCGCTTCCATGACCCAGCTTCACGGCAAGGAATTGAGTTACAACAACGTACGCGACCTTGATGTCGCATGGAAGGCGGCGTGTTCCTTTGGGCTTGGCAGAGAAAAACCGTTTTACCGTGACGATGCGGCGCGGCTCTTGCCGGACATCCCGTCATTGCCGCCCGTGTGCTGTGTCGCGGTGAAACACAACACCCCCTGCGGCATAAGTCTGGGCGATACGCTTGTCGAAGCGTACGAAAAAACCTACGCCTGCGATCCGGTGTCCATTTTCGGCGGCATTGTCGCATGCAATACAACCATAGACGCTGAGACTGCGCGGAAACTCAATGATCTGTTTCTGGAAATCATCGTCGCGCCGGAGTTTGATGAAGAGGCGCTGGCGATTTTAAAGCAAAAGAAGAATGTCCGCATTATGAAAGCGCCGTCGGCTCCGAGACAGAAACAGGAGTTTGTTTCCGTTGACGGCGGAATATTGATACAAAGCGCGGATCAATGCCTGATGGAAAGATGGGATGTTGTCACCAAGCTCAAGCCTGAAGCAAGAGACATACGCGACATGATTTTTGGCATGCAAGCCGTCGCCTACGTAAAATCCAACGCCATTCTTATCGCAAAAGACTGCGCGGCGGTCGGCATGAGCGCGGGTGAAACCAACCGCATTTGGGCTGTCGAAATGGCGTTGAGCCGGGGGGCGCATGTGATAGAAACCGCCTGCAAAATGGGGCAAGGCAACGGCGAGCCGGCGCGGACGCTTGCGTCAGACGCCTTCTTCCCGTTTCCGGATGTGGTGGAAGCCGCAGCCGCAGCCGGCGTCAAGACGATTATCCAACCCGGCGGATCCGTCAAAGACAACCTCTCCGTTGAGGCCGCTGACGCTCTTGGCATTGCGATGGTCTTTACCGGGACGCGGCACTTTAAACATTGAAAAGCCAGACGGCTAACGTTACGGCTTCCCATTGAAACAATTTTAAAGCGAATGAAAAATGCATAGAGAGACATTAAGCCGCTTCGGTCTTGCAATGCCGGAAATTCTTCTTCCCGCTTCTGGCGTTGACCTGAAAAAATGGGCGGTCATCGCCTGCGATCAGTTTACGCAAGATGCGGAGTATTGGAAAACGGCAAGCGCGATTGTAGGAGACGCCCCTTCAACGCTTCACCTCATTTTTCCTGAGGTTTACCTTGAAAAATCCGGCAAGCGGGAGCGTATTGAGCGCATTCATCGTACCATGCGTGCATATCTTGAACAAGGCGTTTTTGCGCCGCCTTTGGAGACATTTGTCTATGTTGAGCGGGCAACGCCTTCTGGCGCCCGCAGAGGGCTTGTGGCGGCCATTGACCTTGAGCGGTACGAGTGGCGGCAAGGCAAAAAAGCTCTTATCAGGACAACCGAAGGCACAGCGCCGGAACGCCTGCCGCCGCGCATGGACGTTCGGCGCGGCGCCCCCCTTGAAAGCCCTCACGTACTGCTCCTCATCAACGACAAGGCGGACGCCCTGTTGCCGGCGCTGGGTGAGCGGGTGAAAGCCGCCGCCCCGCTCTACCGTACGGATCTTATGCTGGATTCCGGGGCTGTTGCGGGGTGGGCTGTTAATGCGGAAGAAGACGTTTCGCTTCTCGCCCGGAGCCTTGAAACGCTTGCAGCCAGCGGATGCTCCGGCGGGCGCGAGGACGAAAACCCGTTCCTATTCGCGGTTGGAGACGGCAACCACTCCCTTGCCGCAGCCAAGGGGGTGTGGGAAGAGTACAAGGCGTCCCACGTCAAAGAACGCGGTCTTGAACGGCATCCGGCGCGGTATGCAATGGTTGAAATTGGGAACCTCTACGATGCCGGCGTCCAGTTTGCGCCGATTCACCGCGTAGTGTTTGGAGAGCGCGTCAATGAGCTTTTGGATGCGCTTTCCACGTTGCCCGATGCCGCAGTTACGCGCATTGGCGGCGGAAGGGAACTGTCCGCGCTGATCGCAACCTTTTCAGGCAAAAACCGGTTGGGGCTTATCCTTGACAATGGCTTTTATATGATAGAATTCGCTGACTGCGGACTTGCGGTCGCCCTGTTGCAACCCCTGTTGGACGGCTTTGTCAAAGAAACCGGCGCATCCATTGACTACGTTCACGGCGAAGACGCGGTCTTCCGCGCTGTACAGCGCCCCTCCAGATGCGGAGCGGGAATACTCCTGCCGCTCGTACAAAAGGACGGTTTCTTTGAAACCATTTCCCGACTCGGCGTCCTCCCACGGAAAAGTTTTTCCCTGGGAGAAGCCTCTGAGAAACGCTTCTATTTTGAATGCAGAAAGATTGAAGCGTGAACTATGGAGGAGGAAGAAACACGGCGTCCGTCGGCGGCGTGGCGCTGTTGCGCCTCCGTCGGGTTGCTGACGCGCCCTGTTCGGATCCGCCGCCTATTATGATCGGTACTCCCCGTTGATCTTGATGTATTCGTAGGTGAGGTCGCACCCCCATACAACAGCCGCGCCTGACGCGCCGCCAGTAAGATCGATGTTGATTTCAACTTCTTCTTCTGAGAGAATTCTTTTTGCTTCTTCTTCAGAGAATTGCGCGGCATGGCTGTCTTTGCACACCAAAACGCTTCCGGCGCGGCTTGCAAACGATACATCAACTTTTTCCGGATCAAAATCAACGCCCGCATAGCCCAATGCGCACAGCGCCCGCCCCCAGTTGGCGTCCGCTCCGAAAATCGCCGCCTTCATAAGGCTGGATGCGGCGACCGATTTTGCCAGCGTTTCGGCGCAGATTTCGTCCTTTGCGCCGCGCACCGCAACCGTAAGCAGGCGGGTCGCGCCTTCGCCGTCCCGCGCCATCTTGCGGGCAAGGCTGATGCAGAGGCTTTCCAGTGCGTCAGAAAAGACGGTGAAATCCTCGTTCTCTGTGGTGACAGGCGGGTTTCCCGCCGCGCCGTTTGCCAGAATGAGCGTCATGTCGTTGGTGGACATGTCGCCGTCCACCGTGAGCCGGTTGAAGGAATGTCCCACCGCCCTGCGGAGCGCTTTTTCAAGCATTTCGCGGGAAACGTCCGCGTCTGTGGTGATAAAGCACAGCATGGTCGCCATATTCGGGTGGATCATGCCGGATCCTTTTGTCATAGCGCCGATCCGTACCGGTACGCCGGACAGATCAATTTCAATGGCGCCGTCTTTCTTGCGGGTGTCGGTCGTCATAATGGCTTCAAGCGCGGCGTTGTGTCCGGCGGCATCTCCGCACAGCGAGTCCGCAAGGCTTGAAATCTCCGATTCAATAGCCGACATGGGCAACGGCACGCCGATGACGCCTGTGGAAGCCACGGCGACGCTTTTAGGGGAAACGGCGAACTCATCGGCGATTAAAGCCGCCGTACGTCGCGCCGCCTCGACGCCGGCGTCGCCGGTACACGTGTTGGCGTTGCCCGAATTCGCTACGATCGCGTGGAGGCTGCCGGCGGCGACATGCTCCCGCGTTACAAGGAGGCTTGCGCCTTTCACCGCATTAGTGGTGAACATCGCCGCGGGAACGCATGGTCTTTCTGAATAAATGAGAGCTAAATCCCGTTTGCGGGAATCGGCTTTTATACCGCACCAGATGCCTCCGGCGCGGAAGCCTTTTGGGGCGCATACGCCTGAATGTAATTCTTTCATAATGAGGAATGATACATCATTGTGGGAATTTTGTATAGGGAAAGGCGCAGCCCTCAAGGAGACATCGTCGTCCGCTTGAACGAACTGACGGTTTTATGGGACATTACGGCGTTGGACATATTAAAAGCAATCGCGGTATAGCGTAAAGCGCATTTCATATTTGCCCTGACTTAATACTATCATAATAATCCTCCCTTGCTGTCGTCAAGCCGGCGATTCGCATGCCTGACGATCAAATGCAGAAATTGTTCATGGCGGCGTTTTATGGCGCTATAGCTAAAGCGGTTTCTATACCGCCGGAAATCGCTGGTTGGGTCGCGTCAAGAGAGTTTGTTCCAAAACGAGAATCATGTCCGGGTTGGTTTTGGAACAGCCCCAAAAATCTATAGATATAAGCGGTGCCAAGACTTCAGTTTTTGGAACCGCTTCTTATATTTGGAAGAAATTGTATAAGCAATAAACGATTGACTTATAAGGAATTAGCAATTTTCTTCTAAAGCCCGTTCCAAAACACGGTTGGTTTTGGAACGGGATCACATGATAAAGAATAAAAACCGTGAATGTCAAGCGCAATGTTCAATATGTGAGTATGTCCCCTGTACAGATGCCGTCCGCGTATTGAACAACAATCTGTTGACAATTATATGCGCAACCTCTCTCTGAAAACAATAGCGACAAGCCTTCAAAAGGCGATGTCGGCGCGGGGAAGGAATGATGGAACACAGCGGTCGGGAAACAGCGCAATTATTCGATTTGATGTTCAAGCGGACGCTGAAAGAGGCGATCCCGCGCGCATCGCGGTGACGTTTAGCGCGACCAAAAGTATAGGCGCGAATGAGATGTAACGATATGACAGTGAGCCGCCGGAGACGCCGCGATGATACTGGAGCGCATGGCGCAGACGCGCGAGAAACTTTACCGGGCATATTCAGAATTCGAGGATGCGAAAATGGAATTGCAGGAACGCTTGAAAACCCGCTGGAAGGAATATTTGCAAAGAGGCGAATCCGAAGAGAAAAATCGCATTCTATCCTTGTTAAAACAAGGATACACTGGAGAGCAATTGGAGGAATTGCTCTCCAAAGAAGCGTTGCAGAGCCGTCCGCATACCCGGTAAGGCGCATTCCTCAGAAAGCCCCGCCGTTTATTTCCGTCCCGCGCTCTTCCGCGCCCTCGTTTGCCCGCCTAACCGGTCGCCGTGACCTCCGCATCGCCTGAAAAGCCGTTGTTGTACACGAACAATCGGGCGTTTTCAGGAAAATAATCGTAGGCAAGCGGCTCGTTCACCGTAACAACCAGCTTCTCGCCGAAACACATGCCCGGAATGAACAGCTCGGTCGGCTCCTGTATGGACGGCTCCGCCTTGAACCGGTAGGTGAAAACCGTCCGCTTTCTGTCCCACCGGATGGAGAGCGGGACTCCAGCCGTCGCCATAGGGTAAGGGCGAAGCCAGCCCCGAACGCCGCGCGCTTGACCTTCGGCGAAAATCGACAGATCCTCGCCGTTCCAGCCGTCGCCGCAGGCGTTGTCATTATCCGGCGTGTAGTTCCAGATAGTCGCGTTAAGCAAATTGTTGTCAATCGCGTCATAGTACATGGAAAGCGCCCTTTCGTGAAGCCGGTAATCATGCGTTCTGAACGCCTTCCGGTTGTTCATATCAAAAGGGAGTCCGAATTCGCCGAGCAGACAGGGCATGTTGTCCATGTGTTCCCGCGTCCATTTCACGCTCCCGGCAAGACTCTCCGTAAAATGCGCGGCTACGTTTTTTTCTCCGAACATGAGCTTGCGCCTGCCGCGCGCGCTGTATGCGCCAACATCTACCGTCAGCCATGAGCGGAAACGCTTGGTGAACAGCGTTGGGCCGTCGTACCAATGAAAGGCGTTCACCGCGTTGGGCGCGTCTTTTTTTGTCCATGAGGGATGCGGGCCGGCAGGCGGACCCTCAACAAATATAAAGACGTTTTTCTGCGCTTCCCGCATACGCGCCGCGAATTTATTAATGAAAGGTTTTAAGAAATCATCAATGAATACGGCTTTTCTGTTGTTGTAAAGCGCGAAATGGTCTTTTTTGAGCAACTTCGGCTCGCCGGACTTGCCCACAGATTCGTCTGTCCACACGCCTTCCCGCTTCCATGGACAGGTGAAACCGTCCTTGAATATCGAAACGCCCCCGTAGACCCGCTTGCCGGTGATTCGTTCGCCGAAAATATCGGTGGCGTATATGGGAAACTCCACCGTATGCCCGGAAGCGGCTGCCATAGCTTTGAACGGACTCGGCATAGGACCCAGAGCTACACTGTAGTTTTCAAGCCCCGCAAGGTCGTTGTACCCGATAAACCCCTGATGGGGCTCGTTCATGGCGCCCCAACCGATTATAGCCTTGCACGTTTTAAGCCTGCGCCAGCAATGCCTCATCGCGGCGATGTAATGCTCCTGTAGGTAGCTCTGCGCAGGTTCGCCGTCTATCACGCAATGGGGCGCATACGTGTCGCCCGCGTAAAACAAAGTGAACATGGTCGCCGCGGCGTACCGGTTGTAGTTTGTAGGCCATATCATGCGGGGAAACGGCTCGCCTTTTTCCCGGCATTCCTGTTCGGTGATCGCCGCCCCAGCCGCGCCGAGCTTTTCTATGTCCATGCCGAGTTTTTCCAACGTCCAAGCCGGAGCGCCGTCTCCGCCCGTCCACCTGCTCCACACGTCTTGGTGGGTATCCATATACACCGCGATCTTGTATTTCTCCGCTGTGAGGAGCAACTTCCGCAGATACGCGAGGTACGCCTCGTCGTATATCCCGGGGCCCGCGTGTTCGACAGCCTCCCATGTAATAAGCAACCGGACGACATTGAAACCAAAGGCGTGGAACCGCTCAAAGTGGGCTTCGGCATCCTCAAGGGGAAAAGGGCGTCCTACGAAAGAGGCGTTTGCAGGGTTTTTGAGCGACGCCGGATACGCATCCGAAACGGGCGTTTTGGATGCGCCTGATACGTTGCAGCCCCTCAATATGAGGATGCGTCCATAGACATCCATGAAAAAATTGTCTTTTATAACCATAGGGGCAGTATACAGGGTTTTGCGTCCGCGTTCAATACACTTCGCGCCAAGGCGCGGCGCGGATGGGCGACCGGAGTTTGCCCTCTTGCAAAACTTCCTGTTTAGAAGTACTGTACCGCAAATGGATGCTACAAAAACATCGCGGGTGGAACTCATACGGGAAGCGTTTCACTATCAGAGCCGCTTTGACGGTTCCACTATGGTATTTAAGATCGATTGCTCCATCATAGACGATCCCCACTTTCCTTCGCTGATGAAAGATATGGCGCTTCTTGCAAAAACCGGTTTCCGCGTGGTGATCGTGCCGGGCGCCACGGAATGGATCGATTCGACGCTTAAAAAGCACGGGATTGTTTCAACATATTACGAAAATGTCAGGATCACAACGTCCGAGGCGATTCCCTTTGTGGAAATGGCGGCTTTTCATGTGGCGACGCGCTTTATGACGCTGTCCGCGAGCAGAGTTGACGCGATCATCGGCAACTTTGTCCGCGCGCGAGGGATGGGGGTGATCAATGGCGTTGACATGCAGCATACAGGCGTTGTTGACAAAGTGCTTCTTGATTCGCTTGAGCGGGCGTTGAAACAGGGCATGGCGCCTATTCTTCCCTGCATCGGTTGGAGCCCAGTCGGAAAACCCTATAATGTCGCAAGCGATGAGATCGCTTTGGCGACGGCCTCCGCGCTCGGCGCCATAAAACTATTCATCGTTTCAAAAGACGGCTGCCTTAAAGCCGGCGTGTATGATGTTCCGAAAAGCGTTGACATTGACGAAAATGGACGCATCGTCAAACTCAACCTACAGGAAGCCGGCGTCCTGCTTGCGGCGAACAAAGACAGGGCGCCGAATAAAAGCTTGAAATCTCTTGAATTGGGAATTCAGGCCACGAAAGCCGGCGTTGAGCGGGTGCATATTGTTGACGGTTGCGAAGAAGGGGTCATATTAAAAGAGCTTTTCTCCAATATGGGATCGGGCGCTATGATCTATACGGATGAATACGAGGCCATGCGGTCGCTCCGCAGTTCCGACATTCCCGATGTCCTGCGTCTCATGGAGCCGCTCATGCAGAAGGGTGTTCTTATCAGGCGTACGCCCGAAGCGGTGCAGGAAAAAAAAGAAGATTATGTTGTGGCGAAGGTCGACGGCTCCATTCGGGCATGCGCCGCTCTGCATGACTGGGGCGAAAACCAAGCGGAAATCGCTGCAGTCGCGACGGATCCGCTGTTCGCCGCAATGGGGCTGGGGCGCCGCATCGTGAAGTACCTCATTGAAACAGCCGCAAAAAAAGGCTTCACGCGCATTTTTGTCCTTACGACAACCACGCAGGACTGGTTTGAGACGCTCGGCTTCAAAGAAGCGCCTGTGGAAAGCCTTCCGGTTCGCAGGAGATCGCTGTACAACCAGCAACGGAAAAGCAAAGTGTTTGCGCTTGATATTGAAGGAATCGGGAAATATTAGCCCCAAGAGATTAAAAAGCGCCGCCGAAAAAGAGCCGGAAAAATCCCTGAGAGTATGATAAAGAACCGTATAAACAACGGCATGAGGCGGAGCGGATGTTCGTCTGCTTAGGGCGCGGGCGGATAGCGGCATCGCAATGAAGAGAGGACAACGCGGAAAGCGTTCCGGCAGCATAACCAGTGGTTATTGGAACCGCCGTGAAAAAAGGTTCGTATATCTTGTTATGCAAAAAATTGGGGCTGAATTGGTTGACAAAATTAAAAAACAATGTATGATAAATCGACATGGGGGAAATATGAAATATATACCTGATGATTGGACGGTTAAACAAAATAATCTTAAGATTTTATTGTCTAAAAAAACTTTTGACAATGGGATTAAGCTATTATTGGAAATGCACGGTTTGTTGCATGATAAAAAAGTATACAATAATAAAGACAGAACAATTTATACTAATTTATGGGAAAATCTTAAAGGAGAAACCTGTAAAATAATATCGAACAAAGAAACATCAATTTTGTGGGATATATGGCATATAACCCGTATAGAAGATATTGCCGGAAATATTTTAATAAATAATGGAGAAACAGTATTCAATGAAGACATAAAAAATAAATTAAACATAAAAATAAAAGACACGGGAAATGCGATGTCATATGAGGAAATACAGGATTTCAATAATAGTATAAATGCAACGGAATTAAAAAATTATAGAATAAAAGCGGGGAAATCAACAAAGAAAATAATAGAAAATATTAATTTCAATGATATGAAAAGAAAAGTTGAAAAAGAACAACTGGAAAAAATAAGACAGAATGGTGGAATAATAAATGATAAGAATTCAATATGGTTATTGGACTTTTGGGGAAAGAAAAATGTATTAGGATTAATAATGATGCCAATAACGAGGCATCAGACAATACATTTGAACGATTGTTTTAATATAAAAGAAAAATATAACAAATAAAAATGTAAAACAGCCCCAACTTCGCATAACAGGACTGTATGCGCTTCGGGGCCTAAAGGCCCCTCGGCCTCCGCAATGGCTAGGTCATTCCGCTACGCTCCATTCCCACGCCATTGCTCCGGCACAGTTTGTCGGCCCTGGAAATGCTGCGCATTTCCTTATCCAGGCCGCCAAACCGTCGCATACAGCCGGAACGTTATGCGAAATACCGCCCAAATTTTTTGTAAAATATTTGAAATAATTTGCAAAGGGTGTTTTTTCGTTATCGCAAGTGCTAACTGTTACTCTATTTTATTGTA
>JAIROG010000068.1 GCA_031257675.1 Treponema sp.
AATCCGCCCGTTTTTTAGCGGAAGTTGTTCAATAACTTCAGTTATTGAACAACTCTATTTTTTACACATATCATCCTTGTAAATATTGTCTGTCTCGCCGTTTTTTATATCCATGCGAATTTTAGGGCAAAACCCTCCGCAATGATTTATATACTTGCATTCCACGCATTTGCCATTATTAACCGCGTCCAGAGAGACATTTTCAATATAGGGAGCCTTTAGAAACCCCGTATGGGCTTCCAGAGGCTCCCCGGAGAAAATTGATAATTTATTTATATATAAATAATTATACAAATACAATTCTCTCCAAGGGGATAAGAAGACCTCTAAAAACTTCAGTTTTTAGAGGTCTTCTATAGCCGAAGCTCCTGAGATTATCGGGATGCCCATTCAAAATAGCGTCAAGAGCGTTGCAAACATCATGTCCCTCATCCACGCGATCCCAACATTTATAGACATTGCCAAAATTATCCAAAACAATGTCGGCGTTTTGCGTTTCGGCTGTACAAAACGCCGACAAGCGGCGCGGATAATGTCAAATCAATTTGATGACGCTGAAAAGCCTTTTCCGCCAACTTTGCGCAAACCGGCGCGTATTCATCCAATGAAAAACTGGCTGTAAAGCCGCTTGTCCGCGCAATGTCAACATTATATGTTCCGGTTCCAAATTATATCTCCCATCGCATAAACTGTCATATAAAAAATCAAGCGAGTCCAAAGCCGAGCCGGCGTTTGACTTGTCCGCGTTTATCCTGATTGAGGCGTCAACATCGTTTGCGGGCAAGAATTTTATATTATCAATAATTTGCGTCTCTTTCATTCCGTCCGCTGCAATTTGAATATAATCCAAATTGGCTTTCAATGTATCAACAATATCAGAGTCAAGCGATGAACCATTTGTCATTAAGACGCTCTTGTATTCCACGCCGGTAGAATCGCTTATATCTACAAAGGCGCCATTGATCTTTGTCATAAATTCTTTTTCAACCAATGTCCCGCCTCCGTAAAAAACAACTTCCAGCGTTTTTGCGGCCGAAGAAATGGAATGTAACGCGCCTTTTTAATTTTTGTATATATTCGTCGCAATCGCCGCCCGCCGCCAAATTCTTATTCAAGATTTTTTTCTCATAACAATAAGGACATATAAAGTTGCGCTTGTTCGTCAAGGCTGTGTCAATTTTAATGACTCCGCTATTCTTATATTTAGAAGCATGACAACTGTTTTTAATGGACAAGCGGCGCGGGCGTTCGCCGCTCTCATCCACAATAAACAGTTCTTTTTGCAATACTTCATATTCAGATTGCGAAAAAACGTTTAAGCTGTTAGATTCCCCGCATTCCAACGGGTTGGCTTTCGCTTGAGCGTCGGGTTTTATTAATGATGAAGTGTAGATGTTAAATAAAAAGCCGCTTCCGTCTATATCAAATATATCATAAAAATCAGTTGATATACTCATCTTTTTCCTTTTCATTGAGAGAGAAGCGATTTTTATCGCTTCTCTTGCCGCCGAAGCGGAGAAGGCGCGTAAAAACAGAGAATCAAACCTTCCTGAACGCTCTTGTCCTATCGTCGGGAACGGCAGTACATGGCGGGACTTGCCGGAAAGATTTGGCGCATGGCATCCGGTCTACATGCGCTTTAACCGTTGGGCGAAGAACGGCGTCTTGGAACAGATTTTTGTCACGTTACATGGAAAAAAGCGCGGCGTTGTCAATGGATCGGGCGCATGAGGGTGAGCGGAGGCGGTTGACGGCGCGGGGGTTGCGCTTCAATCCTGTCGCGCCGTCAAAGAGCGTCCGGGCGTATCCGTGTAATTGCGGCGGGATATCTATAAAGGGCGGAATGAAGCCGGACGGTTTTTTCGACGGACAAAGGGACGCCGCAGGGTTTGCGTCCGGTACGACAAACTTGACATGCTGTTCACCGCGTGTATGTATGCGGGGGGCAGGACAATGCGCCTCTTTTTGCAAGCTATTGACATAGATTTGTATTGCGGTATAATTAGCGCCGCAAAGCGGACAGTTTGCGGCGCTAATTCGGCAGGCTCAACAATCCGCTGTTACGTTTGCTGAACAAGATTGTTTGATAACTAGCGATTAACCGGACTAAAGTCCGCAGTCTGCCGCAAAGCCGGTCGCTTTGCGGGCAGACGCTAAGAAATAGGATTAAAACAAGAGGTTTGCATGATACGTGTACAAAACATCACCAAACGGTATGGAACATTTGAAGCGGTAAAGGACGTGTCTTTTACTGTGGGGCAGGATCAGGTGCTGGGCTTTCTTGGTCCAAACGGAGCGGGAAAAACAACTGTTATGAAAATTCTTACGGGCTATCATTTTCCCACACAAGGCGAGGCTTTGGTGGACGGCGTTTCCGTGCAGGAAAATCCGGTTGAAGTGAAGAAGCGGATCGGATATTTGCCGGAAAGCGTGCCGGTGTACGGCGATCTTACGGTGGACGAATATCTGTCTTTCATTGCGGACGCGCGGCGCATAGCGCGGACCGAGCGGCGAAACGCCAAAGAAGCGGCGATTGCATCGTGCGGACTTGAGCAGGTGGCAAGCAAGACAATCGAAACCCTGTCGAAAGGCTTTAAGCAACGGGTGGGGCTTGCCCAAGCCATCATTCACGATCCGGCTATTCTAATTCTGGACGAACCTACGTCCGGCCTTGATCCCAATCAGATTATTGAGATCCGCTCCCTCATCAAACGGCTGGGGAAGCGGAAAACCGTCATCCTTTCCACCCATATCTTGCAGGAAGTTGAAGCGGTTTGCTCCCAAGTGCTTATCATAAGCGACGGACGCATTGTGGCTCAGGGTACGCCGGAAGAAATCGCGGGCAACCTCAAAGGCGCGGACACGTGGCGCCTCACGCTGAAAGGCGCGGACGTTGAGGGGGTTAAGGAAAAGCTCTCAAGGCTTGCGCCTGCGGATCGCATTAGCGGAATTACGCTTGACGCGGCGGACGCGGGAAGCGGCGCCGTCACGCTGGGCTTTTCAACGCCTGCGGACGGAAGCGGGCAAGGCGTTGACGGCGAGCGGATATTTGATTGGGCTGTCGCGGAGCGACTCAAGATACTTGGCATGAATCAGAAGAAGATCAGTCTGGAAGACATATTCGTGCGCCTCACCAGCGAAACGCGGACTGCTAATGCGGCGGCGGGCGTTGACGGCGCGGAGCGTACGGAGAGCGCCGTTAAGGAGGAAATGGAATGAAAGCCCTGATTAAGAAAGAGTTGTATTCGGCTCTTCACTCGCCTGTTTTTTATGCGGTCGCCGTATTCTTTTTGCTTTTTGTTTCAATATGGCTGTTCTATCTGCAAAAGTATTTCGCGCTTGACAGCGCGACCCTGCGTCCGTTTTTCTCCGCGTTTCCGCTTGCGTTTATTCTTGCGGGTCCCGCGCTCACCATGAAATCGTGGGCTGAAGAACGCAAGCTCGGCAGTGTGGAACTGCTTCTCACCCTGCCGTGTTCAGAATGGGAACTGGTTCTGGCTAAATTTCTGTCGGCTTTTATCCTGTTGGCTCTCATTATTGTTCTCACGATCTTTGTGCCATTGACCTTGTTCCCTTTGGGCAGCTTTGACGCGGGCGTTATATGCGCGGAATATATCGGCGTCCTTCTCTTGGGCGCGTCCGTTATAAGCCTCGGTGTGTTGCTTTCCTCCTTGTCGAAGAATCAAGCGGGCGCGTTTTTAGGCGGCGCGGTCGCGCTTGTCGTGGTGATTCTCATCAATCAGACGACCACTTCGTTTAACCTGCCCGTGTTCGTGGCGGACGCACTCAACTTCTTTTCGCTGTCCTTCCATTTTGAGACTTTTTCCAAGGGCATTATCGATTCGCGGGATGTCGCGTTCTTTGTGTTAAGCGTGTTGCTGTTCCTGTTTTTGAACACCCGCGTGATTTTATACCGGAAGTGGAGTTGAGTTATGACGAAAAAACAAGTTTCAACCATTACCGCGCTGTCTATCGCGGCTATCGCTCTGGGTTTTCTGGTGAGCGGGCGCTTTTGGTTCCGTCTCGATCTTTCTAGAAATCACGCCTATACGATCTCCGCAGTCTCAAGAAACCTTTATAAAGAAATTCCCGATCAGGTGAGGGTCACCTATTACCTTTCGGAAAAACTTTCCGCAATGCACCCCATGCCTGCGGAAATTACCGGACTGTTGCGGGAATACGCGGCATATTCTCACGGCAAAATACGGGTCGCTGTGAAAGACCCGGCGAAAGCGCAGCTTGAGGATGTCGTTGAACAGTTCGGCATTGTGCCTCAGCAGATACAGACCGTTGAAAAGGATCAGGCGAGCATAGCCACGGTGTACACCGGCATAACCATTGAATATCTTGATGAAATTGAAACGTTGCCCTTTGTGTTCTCTTTGGATACGCTGGAATACGATCTTACAAGCCGCATCCGCGCTATGGCGCGGGGTACGGTTCGGGAGATCGGCGTCATTGTGGGAGACGGCGCAAAGCAATGGGAGCAGGATTTTAATAATCTCAACCAGTTTTTGCAACTGGCCGGATTCCGGGTGCGGCAGATCAACGTGGGCGATGAAATTCCCGACGATCTGGGAGCGCTCTTCGTGTTCGGCGGGGTTGAAGAGTTGGACGAGTGGGCGCTGTACCGCATAGATCGGTATATTCAGGCGGGCGGGCGCGTTCTTTTTGCCGTTGACGGCGTTTTTGTCGATTCGCAGGGCAATCTTGAGGCGCGACCCTTTGCGGACAAGGGGCTTCTCGCAATGCTCTCCTCCTATGGCGCGACCGTTAAGAGCGAGTTGACATTGGATCGTTCCGCGCTGACCATTCAATACCAAACCGCGAGCCGCTCCGGTATGCGCCAAGTGCGCCTTGCGCGATACCCGCTGTGGATAGGCGTGCTTGCCGAAAATGGCAACGCGAAGCACCCGTTGACTTCCCGCTTCGGCGGCATAGACCTCTTCTGGGCAAGCCCTATTGAGCTTTCGCCTTCAGGTTCGGTGGTTGCGGAAGCCCTGTTCACCACCACAGGGGATGCGTGGCTTGAGACAAAGGATTTTTACGCCAACCCTGAGATTCCCTACATGCTTGAAGCGGAAGCCTCGTCGACCAAGGGCAAAAAGGTGATGGGAGCCGCGCTGACCGGCAGGTTCGGCAGTTACTTTGCCGGACGGGCCAAGCCCGAGCGCGAGGGCGCGAGCGAAGCTCTGCCCGATATGCCCGGTTCCGCGCAAGAGGCGCGCGTCATTGTCATTGGAGACGGCGATGTGGCGTCCACGTTTGTACAGCGGCGCGAAAATTTTGATTTTATGGCGCAGGCCGCGTTGTATCTCAGCAATGACGATGACATTATCACTATTAGAAACAGGCAGGCGCAGGCGGGACGGCTTGACAAGATCACGGACGAAGCGAGGCGGCGCGCGGCTATGGACACGGCGCGCGTAGTCAATCTGGGATTTGTCCCGCTTCTGGCGATCGCCGTTGGGTTGTTCCTGCGCTGGCGGCGCTCGATCAGAAACAAAGGCTGGTTAAGTGGTGGAGTAAACGATGACATATAAAACAAAGGCAATGATTCTTTCCGCGATAATCGCGGCGCTGGCTGTGGCGTACGCGGCGTCGCTGGTTTTTGATCCTGATCGCGTCAGTGCCCGTGACGCCGCCTACGCTTGGCTTGACGCGAAAAGCGTTCCACAGGTTGACGGCATTGAATTGAAGAGCGCTAACGGCGTTGTCGCGCTGGTTCGGAAAAACGCGGCGTGGTTTGTGATCTTTGACGGGCAGGATTACCCTGCCAAAGAGCAGCGCGTTGAGGACTTGCTCGCTCTTTTGTCCAAGAAGGATTCGTATCCGGTGCGCGGCGTCGAAGCCGCGTCCCATGAGCGGCTGGGGCTTTTGGAAGACAATGCGGCGCGTATAACGGCGCGCGGCGGCGTGACGACCTTCCTTGACCTTCTGGTTGGAAGTACGGATGCGTCCGGCAATGATGTGTATTTGAGAAAAGCCGGCAAGAACGAGGCGCGTTCCGGCGCGCTCTCAATTTCCAACTATGTCTCAAGCGCGAAGACCGCGTGGTACAATCTCCGGCTGTTTCCCGAAACCGAAAGACTCGCGGTTGACGGCGTACAGCGGGTGATTGTCACCCTGCCGCCTGCGGACGATGCGGAAGGCGGCTTGCCCGCTGATTCGGCTGACGCGGCTGACGCTTTGGCCGTTCCAGCCGCGCCTGTTACGCTGACGTTCGCCCGTGCAGACGCCGGCTGGACGGTCAATGGGCAGGAGGCGGATGCGCCGAAGGTTGAATCCTATGTACGCGCCATTCTGGACGCCGAGGGTGATGATTTTGTCGCTGGCGAGACCGCCGCGGACTCTTCCGCGCCGTCTTTTAACGAGGGGCGCATTGTACTGGAACTGGGCGACGGGACAAGCCGCGTTATCAGCGTTGGCGCGAAACTGGACTCAAACAAGCGCAACGCTTCGGTTTCAGGCTCTCCCTATGTGTATTCGCTTGCGGACTGGGTGGCGCAGCGGCTGTTCAGGGCTGAGCCGGAGTTCAAGAAGTAGCGCCGCGCCGCCGCGCGGCGTTGCGTCGCCCTTCAAGGCGTCCCCTTGGAGGGCGGATTCTTATCCTTTGCGAATAGTTTCGCCGCCTTCTTTTCGATGTCCGCCGCTTTTTTCCAAGCCCGGCTATTTTTGCCGGGTCAAAGAGCGCGCCCAACGCTTGCTGGTACAGGCCGCAGGTCGCTTGGCAAGCGTTTTCGGGCTTCCGCCGCCGCATCCCGCCAGCGCCAACGCCACCGTCAGCGCGAAGGCGGCTTCGCTAACCAAAAATATTTTTGTTTTCATAAAAACTCCTTGCGGTCTTTCCCACTGTCAAAATTTGTATGTACACCGCATAAGCGGCCGCCCCATTGTTAGGGCGTCAATGCCGGCGTCCCTAGTCCCTCTTAGAGCCGCAACCCTCCGCCGGTTATTCCAAAATTTGCGATTTCCTATCTCCTCCACTGTCGAAACCTGTTCAAATCTTTCGGGCCATGAAGAAATCGCGGGCGGATAGGGGTTTGGAATGACAGCGGATCGCGTCCCCTTACGCCGTTTTCCTAAACAATCGCCGCGTTTTACCCGATTATTGAGAAAAGACGAAATGCGGGCGCAGTGACGGCGGCTTGACGCGACGCCGCGTATTCCCGTGGTTCACGGCGTTAGGAAGCCGCCTCCAGCGTCCGCGACAATGAAAAGATATGGAAGCATCCCTTTACCTGCACATACCGTTTTGCGCCGGCTCATGCGATTACTGCGACTTCTACTCGATTCCGGCTGAACCTGCGGATCCCCGCGTGGACGCCTATATAGACCGCCTGCTCGTTGACACGCGGCAGGCGGTTTCCGGCGGCGTTGGCGCCGGCAGCGGCGATGCCGTCCTCTCTGTGCCGACTGTCTACATAGGCGGCGGCACCCCTTCCTTGCTGGGACGCCGGCGTCTGGAGCGCCTGCTCGCCGGGCTTGCCGCGCTCATGCCAAACGTCCCGTTGGAGTGGACGGTTGAGGCGAATCCCGAATCCGCTGACGAGGCTTTTTTTGAGACATGCGCCGCTACAGGCGTAACCCGCGTCAGCCTCGGCGTACAAACGTTTCACGAGCCGTCCCGCGTGGCGGTGAACAGGGTTGGGGAGGCGCGGCTTTTGCAAGAACGGCTTGAGCTTGCGCGCTCGTTTTTTCCGGACGCTTTTTCCGTAGACCTCATCACCGGGCTTCCCTTTCAAGACGAAGCCGTTTTGCAAGCCGATATTGAGCGGACGCTTGCCTTTGAACCGGCCCATGTTTCACTGTACAGCCTGACGGTGGACGAGCGCGCGCCCTTATGGAAGAAATGGAAAACATGGGAAAAGGCGCGGGGCTTTGACTGCGATATGGATCGCATAGATCGCCTGTGGCTTGCTGGACGGGACCGGCTTGAACGGAACGGTTATGTTCAATATGAGGTCTCCAACTTCTGCCGGAAAGGGGAGATGCGCGAGGCAAGCGCGAAAAACATGTCCGCCCATAATCTGCGGTATTGGCGCATGGAAAACTGGCTGGGAATAGGCGCCGCCGCGTCCGGCACTATTATTGACGATAAAACCGGCGCGGGCGTACGGCGAACCGTAGCGGCGGATGTTGACGCCTATCTTGCGCGTCCCGCTGTCGCCGTAGAACGCCTTGACAGAGCCGCCATTGTAAAAGAGACGTTTCTGATGGGATTTCGCACCATGTTTGGTCCTGACGAAGCGCTGTTCCGCAAGCGGTTTCACGCGGATATTGAGGCGTACATCCCCAAGACCATTGCGTTGTGGAGGAATAAAGGGCTTTTTGATCAAGAACGGCTGCGCCTTACAAGCGCAGGGCTGCTCTTTTTGGACGCCTTCCTGCGGGAAGCGTTCAGAGAGTTGGATCGCGGGGACGACGCGGAGCAGGGCTGGGGGTGTCAATGGCGCCGCTGATGGCGGCAAGCCGCGTCCATCGCCGCTGTTTGCATGGATTGCGCGGGGTAGTCCATTCTTGAAGCGATATGCTATAATATTGTATACATGTACACTTCTGAAATTTCCGGTTATCTGCTTTACCATAAAAAAAGAGGCGTCACCTCTTTCGGAGCGCTTCACGCGGTGAAAAAAGCGTTGTCAACCAATAAAGTCGGCCACACCGGCTCCCTTGACAAGTTCGCCTCCGGCTTATTGCTGGCGCTTGCCGGCAGAGCGTTGAAACTCGCGCCTCTTTTCGCGGGCTGTGACAAGCAATACGAAGGGGTCGTCAAATTCGGCGAAGAAACCGACACCCTTGACCCCGAAGGCGCCGTAATTGCGGAAGCGCCGGTTCCGTCCTTTGATGCGCTTGAAGCCGCGCTTCCGCAGTTTCGCGGCGCCATCATGCAGGAGCCGCCCGCGTATTCGGCGCTTCACGTTGACGGCAGGCGGGCTTCCGCGCTTGTACGCAAGGGCGAAACCGTGTCTTTGCAAAAGCGCCCTGTCTCGATCTACCGCTTGGAGCTTGTCTCCTATACGCCGCCTTTCGCCGAAATCAGGGTGCATTGCTCCAAAGGCGCCTACATCCGCTCTCTTGCCCGGGACATTGCCCGCGCCGCCGGTTCATGCGCCCGTCTCGAGTCCCTCAACCGTACGCGCATAGCGGGCTTCCGCTTGGAAGACGCGGTTGACGAAGACGGGGTGTCTGAGGCCGTTGCGGAAACCGCCGCGGGCGCGGTCACATCTGCGGATATAAATGGTCAAAAGCATGCGAGCCGCATATCCGTGATTCATCCGGTGGACAAAAAGATGTTTGCATTGCTGAACATGCCATGCCGCGCGGTCGATGGGCAAACGGCGCGGTCGATGATTCACGGCAAAAATCTTGCGCCGCTCATGCGCGGCGAATTCGATGATGAATTCGCCAATGGCGTTCTCGGCGTTTTCTGCGAGGAGAACGGCGTGGAACGATTCATCGCGTTTATAGAAAAAAAAGAGAAAACGTGGAAGTATGGATACGTGTATGCAGGCGCTTGACTGGGATGCTTTTATAAACGGCAGAGCCGCCGCAGGCGCGGCAAATCCTCCTTCCGCCATGACAATCGGCGTATTTGACGGAGTGCATCGCGGACATCAGTCTCTCATACGGAAGGTTACGGAACACGAGTTTTGCCCTACGGTCATTACCTTCCGAAAAAATCCAAAACAAACGCTTGCGCCGCAGACCTATGCGGGGGACATCATTACGCTAAATGAAAAACTCGTCATTTTTGAGCGCATGGGCATCCAGAGAACGATTCTCATTGATTTCTCCGAGGATTTCAGGCGTTTGAAAGGGCGCGAGTTTATCGAAGCGCTTATTTATGAAGGAAACCTTCGTTTTCTCGTTGTTGGATACAACTTCCGGTGCGGCTGCCATCTTGATACGGACGCTCATGCGGTGAAAAGCATAACCGCGGAGCATGGCATAGCGTGTGAAGTTGTGGAGCCAGTTATGTTTCGCGGCGAGCGGGTCAGTTCAAGCCGCATACGGGCGGCGCTGAGCGCGGGGGATTGGGCGGCGGCGGCGGCGTTTTTGGGGAGGGAGGCTTTTGATCCGCGCATGCGTCCCAATGAGCTTCATTTTCCGCTTCCGCCGTATTGTGGGCGGCGCCCTTGACTCTTTTGAAAATTTCAGTATCTTAATAAGGAAATAGAGGAGTTTTCATTTATGGCATTAAGTAAAGAAGAAGTAACTTCCGTCATTACGAAGTACGGTAAAAATGAAAAAGACACCGGCGATTCGGAAGTCCAGATTGCGATCCTAACCGGGCGCATTAATCATCTTACGGAACACCGCAAGCAATTCAAGAAAGACAAGTCCAGTCAAAGGGCGATGTCGATTCTGGTTAGCAAACGCCGCCGCTTGCTCAAGTATGTTCAGCGTACGGATCTTGAAAAGTACCGCTCAATTCTAAAAGATTTGGGTCTCAGAAAGTAACTGCATGCAAAAAATATCTATGCTCATTGCCGGTAAAGAGTTGACGTTGGAGACCGGCAGAATCGCAAAACAGGCTAACGGCGCTGTTTTTGCCCAATATGAAGGTTCAGTGGTCATTGCTACGGTGTGTTGTTCGGAAGACGCGGTTTCCGGACTTGATTACGTGCCGGTAACTGTCGATTACAATGAAAAATACTATGCGGCGGGAAAAATTCCCGGCGGGTTTATCAAGAGGGAAGGGCGCCCGAAAGACAAGGAAATCCTCGTGTCCCGCCTTATTGATCGCCCCATGCGCCCTCTGTTTGAGAAGAATTTCGGACGGGAAATCCAGATCGTGCCGACGACCCTCTCAACGGATCAGGTGAATCCGCCGGATATGCTTGCCATCATAGCGGCTTCCGCGGCTGTTCACATTTCCGACATACCGTTTAATGGTCCTATTGCGGGCGTACGGGTGTGTCAAGTGAACGGCGAGCTTATCGTGAATCCCACCTACAGTGACATCGAGCGGTCGACGCTTGAAATCGTGGTCGCCGGTTCCAAAGACGGCATCACTATGGTTGAAGGCGGCGCGAAAGAGGTGAGCGAGGAGGTGATGATAGAGGCGCTTGAGAAGGCGCGCAAAGTCATCATCGAATTCTGCGAATTGCAGGAGAAACTGCGCTCTCTCGCCGGGAAAGAGAAGCTCCCGCTCACCGGGAGCGGCGATGCGCTTCAAAACGCCGATGCCATCCGCTCCGCCGCGTCCTCCAAATTACAGGATGCGTGTTTTAAGAGCGGCAAACAGACGCGGCGCATGGCGATCCATCAGGTGAAGGACGACCTTAAAACCCAATACGCGGAACAGCTTGCCGACGAATCGCAGGCGAAGCTGTTTGACGCATTGTTTGAGGATTTGCAATACGAGATATTGCGCTCCTCAATTCTGGATCATGGCAAGCGTGTTGACGGGCGCGGAACCGAAGACATCAGGGACATCGCCTGTGAAATCAACGTGTTGCCGCGTACGCATGGGTCGGCGCTTTTCACCCGCGGCGAAACCCAGTCCCTGGCGGTCGCTACGCTTGGCACCGTTATGGATGAACAGGTGTACGATGACATTGACGGCGACAAGCGCGAGCATTTCATTCTGCACTACAACTTTCCGCCCTATTCGGTGGGCGAAGTCGGAAGACTCGGCGCCGGACGCCGTGAAATCGGACACGGCAACCTCGCCCGCCGTTCTCTGGAAGCCATGATCCCCAGCAAGGAAAGTTTTCCATATACAATACGGATAGTATCGGAAGTCATGGAATCCAACGGCTCTTCATCAATGGCGACCGTATGCGGCGGAACATTGTCTCTGCTCAACGCGGGTGTGCCTATGAAAAAGCCGGTCGCAGGCATCGCAATGGGACTCATCACGGACGGAGACCGGTACGCGGTGTTGTCCGACATCTTGGGCGAGGAAGACCACCTCGGCGATATGGACTTTAAGGTCGCCGGCACCGAAGACGGCATCACCGGCTTCCAGATGGACATCAAGATAGCGGGTCTTAAAATTGAGATCATGCGAAAAGCCCTTGAACAGGCGAAACGGGGCAGGCTCCATATTCTTTCTATAATGAATCAGACCATCAGCAAGCCTGCGCCTGATATAAGCGAATTCGCGCCCAAGATCGTTACCATGAAGATCGATGTTGACAAGATCGGCGCGCTCATCGGCCCCGGCGGCAAGAACATCAAGGCGCTTTGTGAGCAGCACCATGTGACTATCAACACGGAAAATGACGGCACGGTTACCATATACGGGAAAAATCCGGCGGACGCCGATGAAGCCAAGCTCGCGGTCACCGGCATTGTGTCCGATCCGGAAGTAGGACGCGTCTACAACGGCGTTGTCCGGCGCGTCACGGAATACGGGGCTTTTGTTGAAATTCTGCCCGGCAAAGAAGGGTTAGTGCATATTTCCAAACTTTCCCGCGAGCATGTGGCGTCTGTGACGGATATACTCCATGAAAATCAGGAAATTCCAGTGAAGTTGCAGGAAATTGACAAGATGGGGCGCATCAACCTTTCCTATATCGACGCCATTGATCCTGACGGCGAAAGGAAGCCGTCCGCTTCAGGCGGGAACTCCGGCGGAAATTTTGGCGGAAGGCCGCATCACGGTGAAGATAGGCCGAGAGGGGACAGGAATTCGAGAAGGTTTTAGGAGGAAAGCGGCGCGTTTGAACGCGGAATGACCGGCCGGCATCTATGGGGCCGCCAGTCGCGCCGCGCCTTTGGCGCGTGGCGTTTGAAACCAGCCTCTCACAGTCCGCTATGGAGACATCTCTTGTTGTCATTAAAATATGTAAAATCTCTCCCGATGTCACGCCGCCCCGGTACGAGACGGCTGGGGCGGCGGGCATGGATATCAGGGCGTTTCTGGCGGATCCGGTTGTCATAAAGCCGCTGGAGCGGACGCGAATTCCAACAGGTTTTGCGCTGGAAATGCCGGAAGGTTGCGAGGCGCAGGTGCGTCCGCGTTCTGGTCTGGCGTATAAACAGGGCGTAACTGTGCTGAACGCTCCTGGCACCATAGATTCTGACTACCGCGGCGAGGTCTGCGTTGTTCTGGTCAACTTTGGACAGGAGCCGGTTGTCATCAACAACGGCGACCGCATAGCCCAGCTTGTTTTCGCGCCCGTAATGAGGGCGGCGATTGAGGAAACATCCAGCGTGGCGGAAACGGAGCGCGGAAGGGGCGGATTCGGTTCCACCGGACGGTAGGGGCGGACGGCGTTTGCCGCTGGAGCAACCTTTAAATCCTCCAAACGGCGAGTCGCAACGGCACACCGTAACGATGAAACCTGTTATTAAGATGCAAAAAAGCAAAAATCATCAAATTGCCTGTAAATAAGCATTGACTTTGCGGCAATTTCCGAAGATAATAAGTTTACGTGTATGAAACTAAAGGTTGTCTTGCTTTCATTGTTTTTTTTCGCCTTTTTCTCCCCGCTTTTTGGATTAGGCGAATTGACTCTGCGCATCGGGCAGGATGCCGGCTGGTCTTTGGTTGAGAAACGGGAAGGCGTCGCCGAGATTGACGCTCAACGCCCTTGGGCAGTTCTTTCGCTGATTGCGGCTCAACCCGCCGTACAGGGCGTTTACACCGACATGTCGCTTGCCTTTGACGAGTCTTCGCCCGCGCGCTTTGACGATGGCGCCGGACATTACAAGGTGGCGTCGTGGGATGCCGGCGCCGTGTCTCAGTCGGGCAGACTCATGGCGCGGTACGGGGCGGGCGCGGCGGTTTTTTCAGAAAAAAACGACGCCGCCCCCAACGCTCCGCTTGTCATTACGCCCCGGTCGCAAGAGGCGCTCTTCGCGTCCGGCAAACGGGTCGGGGATTTCAGCATGGAGTTTTGGGCGCAGCCGTTCAACATGGGCGCGGGCGAGCAGGTGTTTTCGTGGAGCGCCGTGAAGCGGCAGACAAGAACCGGCTACATTATGCAGTACGTCACGTGTACCGCGTCTAAAAACAGGTTTCAGTGGACGTTTCTTGATTTTTTCGCTTCACCGCATGATGATGTGCGTTCGGCGATCACTCTCACGGGCATTACGCCGATCATTCCTAAAACATGGTCGCATCACCTTATCCGGTTTGACGCTCATACCGGTCTCCTAGAGTATCTCGTCAATGGCAAACTCGAAGCCGTCGCCTACGCGACTTCAACAGGGCGCGAAGCCGGCGATGTGTATACCCCGCTCACCGGGGAAGAAGGCGCCATTGTGTTGGGCAAACACTTTTCCGGTCTGCTTGATGAAGTGCGTATCAGCGAGGGGCGCCGGATTGACACGGAAATAGGAGAAACGGCGTACACCGCAAAATTCCCCGCATCAGGCGGGCGCATAGAGACTCGCGGCATTGACCTTGGAGAGCCGAATGTTCAGATACTCAGAGTGGACGCTTTGACCGGCAGGCTTTCTTTTGTGAACAACAAGATCAGAAATGAATTCGCCGGAAACGGCGCGATCAGATTTTCCGATGAATCCGCGCTTCAATTTTTTATCCGCGCCTCGGATTCCCCATACCACTGGATAAGCGAATGGCAGGCGTTAACGCCCGGATCACCTCTTGGTGAACACGTGAAAGGCAGATATGTGCAGCTTGCGGTGCAGTTTTACCCGAGCGGAGACGGGGAGTCGAGTCCGTATTTGGACGAAATCCACATCGTTTACAAGCCTGATGAACCGCCGCTTCCGCCTACGCTGGTCGTTGCCATTGCCGGAGACGGCGCTGTAGATCTGTCATGGAAAAACAGTCCGGATATTGATACAATGGGGTATTTTGTATATTATGGCGCCGTTTCCGGCGCTTATTTTGGAGAAGATTCCTTGTTGGGCGAATCTCCTATAGACGTAGGAAAACGCACCGCGGTTCGGATTGACGGACTGAAAAACGGCGCGCTTTATTATTTTGCGGTCGCCGCGTACGATAGTCTGAGTCCGCCCCATCTGGGGGCGTTTTCTCGTGAGGTGACGGCAAGACCTCTACAGACGCGGTGAATAAGCGCGTACACATAATAAGGATGGCAGAATGAGTGTTATAGAAATGCAGAAGATCGCCAAGCTCATTAAAGACGGCGATTATGAGAATGCAGAAGAATTGCTGAAGATTATCCTTGAAGAGTCGCCGCATGACAGGGCGGGACGCTTTCTGCTCGGTACGGCGCTTGCAAAAACGGGTATGCTTGAGGAAGCCGAAGCGGAATTTCTCAATTTGGTGGAAAAGGATCCGTACGATGCCGAAGCCTTAGGCGCGCTTGCGATAGTCTACCGGTGGCAGGGCAAACTCAAAGATGCGCTTGGCCTTTTTCATGAGGCGATTGAGCTTGATCCCACGCGTATTGAATTCTATTGTTATATAGCGAACATTCAGATACTGGAGAAAAATCTGAAAGCCGCTTTTATGGCGTATGCAAAGGTGATTGAGTGCGAACCTGAAAGCGCGTCAGCGTACAACAATCTCGGCATCGTGTATGTTGAGATGAATGAAATTGATAAAGCTCTCGCCGTGTTTCAGCAAGCTATTTCCCGTGAGAGTCACAACGCAAAATTTCACTACAATTATGCCATTGCGCTGGAGGCGAACGGCCAGTTGCAAGAGGCCGTGCGGGAATACGAAATCGCGGTGGGCATAGACTCCTATTGGTCCGCGGCGCAACTCAATCTTGGCTCTGTTCTGGCGAAATTAGGGCAACTTGATAAAGCCGGCGGCATTTTTGACGCTATTCTTGATGAGTATCCGTCCAACGCCGACTCGTGGAACAACATGGGCGCGGTGCTTGCAATGCAAGGGTACAAAGAAGAAGCGAGCCGCCATTTTGCAAAGGCGCTTGAAGAACGCCCCCATTGCGATCTGGCTTTGCGCAATATGGAGAACGTAAAGAATGACGCTGAGCCTAACATGGCGTTCGCCGTTGCGGATGCGTTTCTTGATGAAGAAATGGACATCCCCTTCAACTTGCCTAAGCCCGAATTTGAGCCTCTTTCCGGTGAATTTATGGGCTTTGAAATATCACATTTGCTTGAATTGATGAAATGCCTTAAAAGAATGGCCGGCTTTCTGCCCGAAGAGCGAAAAGCGGCGTTTGACCAGAGCGTCGTCCGCATCAGTATGGAACACATCATCAATACTTTTATGGGGCGCCGGGGCGTTTTGCGGGAAATTCAGGATTTGCGCTTAAAACAACAAAAGCTCATAGATCCGCTCAAGGCGCAAATAAGAAAAATAAGTCCCGGGTGGGATCCGGCGCTGGAACCACCCGAACCGCCGGAAGGCGCGGTGGGAGATGGCGCCGGAGAAACGGGGAGCGGCGCGCTTAACAGGGGCGAGATCGTCGATTTCCTCGCCTATTTAGAGACGCTTTCATCAAGTCTGCCGGATCCTGCGGTAATGGAATACTTTGCCAGCAAGATGAAGACGGTTGTTTCAGCGATGGACTGACACATGGCAGTACATGGATAAAACATCGTGGATCAAGAGTTTTATGAAAAGATAAGACAATTTATAGATGCCATGCCGAGCTTTCCCACAACGGCCTCCAAGGTGATAGAAATTTGTGAGAATCCCAAAACAAGCGTGGTGGATCTGAGAAAAGTGATTTCTTTGGATCCAGTTCTCATGGCAAAGGTAATAAAACTTATCAATACAGCTTATTACGGGACGAATCAGCAAATTACGAGTCTTGTACAAGCCACTATCATGCTTGGACTTAACACCGTAAAAAATTTGGCGCTTTCGGCTGCGGCGCTGGGAAATCTCCCGAAAGGAGATTATGAAGGCAGCCTTGATATGAACGAGTTTTGGCGGCACTCTTTGAGTGTAGGCGTTATGGCGAAACTGCTGGCAAAGAAACGGGGTGTTGATCGAGAGCAGTGGGAAGGCTACTTCTCAGCGGGGCTTCTTCACGACATAGGTAAAATACCGCTTGATGCCGTGTTTGGCTTGGATTACATGAACGCCATTAAGGATGCGGATAAAAAACGGGAGCCGTTGATTTGTGTTGAAGACAGATTGTTTGACATCAATCATTGCCAGGTGGGGCAAATAGTCGCGGAGTTATGGAAACTGGACAGAGCGTTATTGGACGCGATTACACACCATCATAATTATAGAGCGTACAATGGATTGCATAAGGATAAATTGCTGACGGTCGTGGCGGCAAACGAGTATGTTAATTTCTCAGAACCGGGATTTTCAGGCGACGCGCGCCCTGATAAGATCGATCCGGCGGTTCTGAATGAACTGAAAATTTCAAAAGATGTTTTTGGTGAGATGGAAGGAGAATTTGTGATTGAGATTGAAAGAGCGAAAGTGTTTTTAAAGATATAGTCTGTAATGAATATGGCGCCGGGCGGCGGTTAACTTTTAGAATGTATTATTAAGGAGAAGCTATGCTATCGGTTCGTTTCTGGGGAGTGCGAGGATCAATTCCCGCTCCTGGGCCCTCTACGGTTATGTTTGGAGGCAATACCGCGTGTCTTGAAATACGCGCCGATGAAAGGCTTGTCATTGTTGATTTGGGAACAGGCGTACGTTTGCTGGGAAACTACCTTATGGCGAATGATTTCAAGAAAGGTCATATTGACGCGGACATTTTCGTCACTCACACGCATTGGGATCATATCATCGGCTTTCCGCTTTTCTCGCCGATTTTTATCCCTTCCACCATATTGCGCATTTGGGGACCCATTTCAAGCGCCGGCGAAACGCTGGAAAGTCTTTTAAAAACGCAACTGGATCATAACTTTTGGCCTGTACGCTTGAGCGAGCTTTCCGCCCAGATCGCATACAGACAAATGTCGGAAACCACGGTTGATCTCGGCGGCGGACTCTTTGTTAGAACCAAGTATCTGAATCATCCGGCGCTTTGTCTGGGCTACCGTTTTGAATATAAGGGAAAATCCATTGTTACGGTGTACGATCACGAACCGTTTATGAATCTGTTTTCTACGGATGTCAATGATCTCGATTATGGTGAAGCGATCGCCGAAGAAGGGGATCGCGTGGCAAAGGATGCGAATGAGAAGATAGCCGCTTTCTTCAAAAACGCTGATGTACTTATTCACGACGGTCAATACACCGAAGCTGAGTACCATAAGGGCAAACACGGCTGGGGGCATTCGTTCTACGAGTATGTACTCGCAAGCATCCGCGATGCTGGCGTAAAAACCTTGGTTTTTTTCCATCACGACACCGACAGATCCGATGCGGATCTCATCCGGCTTGAAAAAGAATGCCAGATTAAGGACGATGACCCCTCAACAGGTTTTCTGAACAAACTGAATAGGCTGAGACATACAGCGGTTGTTATGGCGAAAGAAGGCATGACGATAACGGCGTAAGCGGCGGCTTCACATGACTCGTAATGCAACCTATTCCGCGCTTGTTCTCCGTGTGCGCCCCGTGGGGGAATCAAACCGCGAGGCGTTTTTTCTCACCGCCGAAAGCGGCGTCATCAGGGCGACCGTGTTTGGGGGTCCAAAAAGCAAGTTGCGCGCCTGTGTGTCGCCTTTTCACCAGGGGACGCTGTGGGTATATCATGATACGGTGAAAGATTTTATGAAGGTTACGGATTTTGACGTGAAGCGGTGGCGTCCGGGTTTGCGCGAGTTGTACGAGCGTTCCATGGCGGCTGCGGCGGTTGTGGATACGGTTGCGGCTTCCCACGCCGGAGGCGGAAATTGGGTGGCGGCGCTTGAACACGCGGACATGACCCTTGACGCCCTTGACAGCGCGGACGAGCGGATGGCGTCGCGGGTTTTCTACCATTTTTTGTGGAATTGGGTCGATCTGATTGGAGAAAAACCTTCCCTGCGCGAGTGTTCCTTGTGCGCTTCCCGGTTTGACGGCGCCGTTCTGTACGCGCCGGTTGAGGGCGCGTTCCTGTGTCCCTCGTGCGGCGCGAGTCATCATGGCATTACGCTGGGAACCGGCGCCAGAAAATGGCTTGCCGCAGTGGAACATGCGCCGCCGGTTGCGCTGAACAGATGGTCGCTGGACGCGGCTTCGCTCGCTCAAGTACGCGCTGTAACGGTTGCGCTTATGGCGGGGCTTCTGGGGAAAGAGCTTGGAACTTGGCGTTGGTGAGCGGTCTGGCGGCGAGGGCGCCGGGTCATTCCGGTTTGCCGCGGACCGCAAACTTTTCGCCGCCCTTGCGAGAAATTGTATTCTGTGATATTATGCGGCATGGAAAATGTACCGCGAAAAAGATTCGGTATTGTCTTCTTGACGGCGTATGCGGCTCTTGCCGTTGGCTTCGCGGGTTTTTTGTCTTTGCCAACCAAGAACACGATTGTTCCGGGGTCATTGTTCCATTTGTTTGCAAATAGAAGTTGTTCAACGCCTGCTTGAATGTCTTGGAGGGGTCTGCGTTGCCGTCGCTTCCGCCCTTCACGCGCGCGATCTTTTAAAACCCGCCGCGCGGTGTCCCTCGCAACTCGCGCCGCTCACTTCTATACTATTATTTGTATATTGGGAGGTTTACAATACGCCATGACAACACATACTGACGCCATACTAACCTGTCAGAACGTTTCATTTGGCTATGAGGGACATATTGTTGTGCATAATCTTACATTTTCCATCGAAAAAGGCGATTATCTTTGTATTGTGGGGGAAAACGGTTCTGGAAAAAGCACCCTCATCAAAGGAATAGCGCGGCTTATCGCCCCGTTGCAAGGCAGCGTCACTATAAACGCCGAGTCTTCCGGCCCGAATAGCGGGAAGGGACGCCGGCGCACGCGGATGCAGGGTGGGGAAATCGGCTGGCTTTCCCAAGCCTCAGCCGCAAAAAAAGATTTCCCAGCCGGCGTATCGGAAATTGTGTTGTCGGGAATGGCCGGACGCATGGGCTTGCGCCCCTTTTATTCCCGCAAAGAAAAAGAAACCGCCGTGAACATTATGCGGAGTCTCAACATCACGGATTTACGGCGCCGCTGTTTTCGGGAACTGTCCGGCGGACAGCAACGCCGCGTCCTTATCGCCCGCGCCTTATGCGCGGCATTGTCCAACGGCGCTCCGCATGGCGCCACTCGCGCCATGCTTGTGCTGGACGAACCCGCCGCCGGACTCGATCCGCTGGTTACGGCGGAACTGTATGAACTGTTGCAAACGCTAAACAGGGATACCGGCATTGCCGTCGTCATGGTTTCCCATGACATTGAAGCGGCTTTAACCTATGCGCGGCATGTGTTGCATATTACGCCAAGCCGGCGCTTTTATGGAAGCGCGGACGAATACCGGCAATCGTCCCAGTATAAACAATTGCTTGGAGGCGCCTTAGATGAATGACTTGTTTGTCACTTTTTCGGAAATGTTCTCGTATGCCTTTCTTGTCAGGGCTTTTGTAGTCGGATCGCTCGTTTCAGTATGCTCGGCGCTCCTCGGCGTGAGCCTCGTGTTAAAACGGTATTCCATGATAGGGGACGGTCTTTCCCATGTCGGATTCGGCTCTCTCGCCATAGCGACCGCGCTTAACCTTGCGCCCCTTTCGGTTTCTATTCCCATTGTCATAGCTGCGGCGTTTTTGCTGCTGCGGCTGGGCGAAAAAACCTTGATAAAAGGAGACGCCGCCATCGCGCTTGTCTCGACAAGCTCTTTGGCGTTGGGCGTCATAATAATATCGCAGACAACCGGCATGAACACCGATGTATGCAACTATTTATTCGGAAGCATCCTTGCCATGAATAAAAACGACGTCTATTTGAGCGTTGCGTTGTCAATTACGGTGTTTGTTTTGTTTGTCCTGTTTTACCATAAACTGTTCGCCATAACGTTTGACGAAACCTTCGCCCAGGCGACCGGCATCCACACTGGTTTGTACAACATGCTTATCGCTTTTTTAACGGCGATTACCATTGTATTGGGCATGCGCATGATGGGCGCGATGCTTATTTCCGCGCTTATCATTTTTCCCGCGCTTACTTCAATGCGCCTGTTCAAACAATTTAAGAGCGTGAGCGTCTGTTCCGTATGCGTTTCAATATGCTGTTTTTTTACCGGCATTGTCATCTCGTATGTGTACGCAATGCCTACGGGCGCAAGCGTTGTGCTGGTGAACATTCTCGCTTTCATTGTATTCTGGGCGATCAATTCGTTTAAAAAGGGGATATCGATTATGAAAAATAAGGGCGCGGCTGCGGCGCTTATATGCGCTTTGCTTGCCGCCGGTTGCGGCAATGGGAAAGAGCCGTCGTCATTGGAGGCGGCGCCGCCGGCGTTTGCCGCGGCAAAAAGCAACAACGCAGGAACCGCGTCGGTGCAGCTGCCGCCGCGTGGCGAGGCGGCGGACGCGGACAAGGCGGGGAACGACGGTTCCACCGGAGCGGCAGCTGAAACAATTGAAATAAAAGAGAAGTTGTTTATAGCGCAGGTGAATGACGTGTACCTCAATCCCGAAGATTATTTCGGCAAAACAATAAAACTGCAAGGGCTTTTTAAGTTGCAACAGTACGAGAATAAGAATTACTACTTTGTCATCCGGTACGGTCCCGGTTGCTGTGGAAACGATGGAAACGCGGGTTTTGAGGTGGCGTGGGATGACAGTTTCACGCTTCAACCGCACTATCCGGCGGAAGACGAATGGGTGGAGGCGGCGGGCGAATTAAAAAGCTATGAAGAGGATGGTTTTCCCTATTTGTATATCTCTTTGATGAGTCTTACGCTTCCCGATACGCGGGGCGCCGAGTTTGTAACGCAATAAGAGTTTCATGGGAAATCGCGTCCGCGCCGCGCCGCTTCCGTGCGATTTCTCTATTGAAACGCCCTTGTTTTACCGATATAATAAAAAATCATGAAAAAAAAATCGCTTGTCTTTGCCCTTATTTTTCTCCTTTTTCTCTCGTTGCGGGTCTTCGGACAGAGAACGGCGAATCCTTATTGGTATACCCTTGAACAGGGCAAAACTTTTTTCAGGAGCGGTCAATACGGCGCCGCTCTCAACGCCTTTGAAGACGCCAAACGGAATCGCAGGGCGATGTACGAAAAGATGGAGCAAGACCTTATCTATGTTCTTTCTTTCTCCGAAGTGCGGCGCATGGGGGATTCTCTTGATGAAGTTGAGAAGTACATTACGAAAAATTACCTTGACAACGCGGCGGCGGCGCTCAAGGAACTCTATTTCCGTGTTCCCAGACAATCGCTGGGCGGTTCCGCAAACAATGCGCTCAAGACTATCGGAGCGCTGAAAGCCTATCCGGAAGCTGAATACTGGATCGGCGAGGTGTACCGCCTTGAAGGGGAGCTGAACCTTGCCGTCAGACAGTACCAAAAGGCTCACGAACAGCGGGCGAATCTGGAAAATCCTCATTTTGATATAGACATCCTGTACAGAATCGTTGATGTTTTTCGCATTAAGCAGGATTACAGCGCGATGGAGGAATGGGCGTTGGACATTTTGGCGACGGACGCCCTATGGTCGGGTGGTTCCGCGCGACTGTATACGCGAGGCGCCATGTCGAAGCTCCTCGAAAGCGATGACGGCATAAAGCGCTTCCTGACGGTGTATCGCTACGACAACGCCCAAGTTGAACGGATACACCAGCTTTTGGGTTTTTTTTACTACAATTCGGGCAGGCATAGCAACGCTCAGGATCATTTGATGTTCTCATTTTTAATAAACAGTACGCTTATTATCAATGAACTCATCAGAAACCGCTATGATTTTGAATTCGTCTCGCTGGAGGCGGCGCTCGAAGAAGCGGAGGCTAACCCCGCTTTGATTGATTTTATGGATTCTACGGACTACTATAAAACAGTGTATTACTTCGCCTGCGCCTTGTACGCAAGCGGCAAAGCGGCGGCAGCCCGCGAATTATGGAATATCGTGAGCGGACGCAACGTCATAGCGGGCGAATGGGCCGCCCGCTCCGCAAACCAGTTGAGATCACCCGTCATTGAAAGACCGCGCGAAGCGTTGTAGCGGCATCGCGCCTCACTCTTTAATAAACACCGCGCCAAGCGCCGCGGAACTGACCTGTCGCGCATAGCGCGTAAGATAACTGCGCGGATCGCTTGTCTTGGGAATAAAGGGCGTTTTTTCGCGCTTTCTTTGCGCTATCTCGGCGTCGCTTAACAGCGCCGTAATGTGGCGGGCAGGTATGTCGATGCTGATGCGATCCCCGTCTTTAAGAAGCCCGATAAGCCCGCCTTCCGCGGCGGCTTCGGGCGATACATGACCGATGGCCGCGCCTCGCGTCGCGCCTGAAAAGCGTCCGTCCGTGACAAGCGCAACCTTGTCGTCGAGCCCCCTGCCCGCAAGCGCGCCGGTGGGCGCAAGCATTTCCTTCATGCCCGGACCCCCGCAAGGACCCTCGTACCGGATGATCACCACGTCTCCCGCGAGTATCTCTCCGCCCATGATCGCGTTAAAAGCGGACTCCTCAGAATCAAAGCAACGCGCAGGACCCTCGTGTTTCAGCATGCCGGGAGCGACCGCGCTCTGTTTGACAACGCAACCGTCCGGCGCAAGGTTGCCGAACAGCGCCGCAAGCCCTCCGGTTGGGGAAAAAGGATTGTCTATTGGCCTGATAACAGCCGCATTGCGATTCACCGCGTGTTTCACGCTGTCTTTAAGCGTACCGTATACCGTCGCCGCTGTCGTATCGATCAGATTTTTTTTATCAAGTTCCGCCAAGACTGCCGGGACTCCTCCCGCCGCGTGAAGGTCTTCAATTACTGCGGAACCGGCGGGCGCGAGATGGCACAGATTCGGCGTGGCCGCGCTCACCTTGTTCAAAAGCGCCATATCCAGCTTAAAGCCCGTTTCATGGGCGATGGCGGGCAGATGCAGCGCCGTATTGGTGGAACAGCCCAGCGCCATATCAAGGGCAAGCGCGTTCATAAACGCCTTTTCCGTCATAATTGAGCGCGGGCGGATGTCTTTTTTCAGTACGTCAAGAATAAGCGCACCGGTCTTTTTCGCAAGGCGCGTCCGTTCAGCCATAACAGCCGGTATGGCGCCGTTGCCCGGAAGCGCCATGCCCAACGCCTCGGTGACGCAGTTCATCGAATTGGCGGTGAACATGCCCGCGCAGGAGCCGCACCCTGGACACGCGGCGTTCTCCAATTCCGCAAGTTCCGCCTCGCTCATCGCGCCGGAACCAACCGCGCCGACAGCCTCAAACATGTTGGTCAAGGTCAGTGGCGCGCCTTTGCTGTCGCGCCCCGCGAGCATGGGTCCTCCTGAAACAAACACCGAAGGCGCGTTCAGCCGCGCCGCAGCCATAAGCATGCCCGGTACGATTTTGTCGCAGTTCGGAATAAAGAGCAGCGCGTCAAATCCGTGCGCCATCGCCATACACTCAATGGAATCCGCTATCAACTCCCGCGTAACCAGAGAGTAACGCATGCCCTCGTGTCCCATCGCAATGCCGTCGCACACGCCGATAACGGGAAACTGTATGGGAACGCCGCCCGCCATGCGTACGCCGTCCGCAGCCGCCTTCGCTATGATGTCAAGATGCAGGTGTCCCGGCGCTATTTCGCTTTTCGCAACCGCAATTCCGATGAGCGGACGGCTCAACTCCTCGTCAATAAATCCCAGCGCCTTAAACAGCGACCGTTGCGGCGCGCGCGCAATTCCTTTCTTGATCGCATCGCTTCGCATAGTTTTCTCCTTATATGTTAGAAATATGTTAAAAAGTTGAAAGTAACCATGACTCGTCTCTGTTGGAGGGCGCGTCTCTAATGGTCCGTGCGTACCCGCTCATTAAACCTCATTCACCGGCGCCCGCCATTCCGAAAACGCCGTCCGCGCAAGACCGCATTCCAACGCGGCGCCCGGTTTACAGGCTTTGCTGATAGACTATCCACGCGGCTAACAATCCGGCGCTGTCAAGCGGTCCGGCGGCTTGCAACGCGGCTAACAGCAGGAACACGCCGCCTGTTATGCCAAGCGCGCTCTTCTTTTTCACATTTCTCACAAAACAAAGCGCCAGTGGAACTGACGCCGCCGCGAAAAAGAGGAGGGCCGGAATGATCCTGACCGTTGCATCGCCAGAAACCGCCCAGTCGCAGAACCGCGCGCTATACCTCTGCGCCGCGCTGTTAAGCCGTTGAAAGCGTCCGGTAAGCATAAAAACGCCTAATATGATGAGAAGAACCCCGCTTATTTTCGGTATCAACGGCAGAATTCCCTTTAGTTTTGCCAATTTTGCGATGAAACCTTGAAAAAATACTGCGCATACTACAAACGGGATCCCGAGCCCAAGCGAGTATACGGCAAGGTAACGCATCGCTTTGAGAATTTCGCCGTCGGCGCCCGCAAACAGGAGGACGCTTGCCAATATGGGGCCAATGCAAGGCGTCCAGCCCGCGCCGAACGCCATCCCAATGAGATAACACCCAACGAAATTCACCGGACGCTCCGCGACATGGAAGCGCTTTTCGTAATTTAGGAATTTGAAAACGCCAAAAAGCGTATGCAATCCCATCAAAATGATGATAAGCCCGGCCGCCACGTTCACGATGTTTCTAAAGAACAGCATCATTCTTGCCAAAAGGATGCTCATAACAATAAAAACCGTCGCAAACCCAAGGACAAAACATACGGCGCCCGCGACGAGGTGGCGGTTATAGCCGTCTTGATCGTGTTTTGAGCCGCTTATTCCCCCGATAAAACTGAAATAGAAAGGGACGACAGGAAGCAGGCACGGGGATAAAAATGAAAGCGCCCCCGCGCAAAACGTCATAAATAAAGAAATGGAACCGGTCATATATTGCCGTTATCGCGCTGTCAGTCGTTTAAAAGCGCGTCAATGGCGGAAAACACTTCATGGGTGTTCCAGTTTCTGCTGCCGGCGATTGCGGCGATGATGTACCCGTTCCGATCAATGATAAAGGTTGTGGGAATGGCGCTGATTCCATACATGCCGCCGATGGACCCCTCGTCTATGCCCGCCGGAAAGGTCAATTCCATGCGGCGCATGAAAGAAGACACCTCTTGGCGATCTTCCTGCAAATCTATGGCGAGCATGACGAACGGACGGTTCTTAAATTGCTGGTAAAGGCTTTCCATTGAGGGCATCTCTGTCCGGCAGGGTCCGCACCACGTAGCCCAAAAATTAAGGAAAACCACGTTTCCCTTCAAATCGCTCAGTTTTTGTGTTGACCCGTCAAGCATACGCGCCGTAAAATCGCGGATGGGAACAGATTTTCGGACGGGAATCCCAGCCCGTCTAAACGCATCCGCCACATCCGGCGAGACCGTTTGGGCGCCGCTCATAATGGGAATGAACAAACCCATCCAAAAAATCATATATTTCATATTCTTCATCGCTTCTCTCCTTGCCGCTGAAATCATGTGGTCGAACTGCCAACCATTATACCCGTTTCCGCCGGCTTAATCAAGCCTGTTGTGATGTTTTGAATATTTCGCAAAACGGGCGCGCAACCTGTAAAGAAGAAAATGGTCATAATTGGCATGAAACA
>JAIROG010000007.1 GCA_031257675.1 Treponema sp.
CCAGCCTGAAATATGATCCGCCGACAGTCCTTTTTTGAACAGAGCGGCGCTCTCGTTCATAAGCGCGCCATCGTCAGTTTTAGGACACGGTTTGGCGTCCAGCCGCCTCTGTCCGCTCGTTTCTTTCGTCTGTGTTATAGCGCGTATACGGCATCGTTTGCCTCCGATAGTTGGTGTCGCAGCTTTATACCGCCGTGCTTGCGATGCAGCTTCTATACCTTTCTACTTTCGCGCTTCAAAAAAATTTGGCGTTAGAAATATATAATAATTTTTCAAAAGAGACTATCTCCGAAATTCTTGAAACATTAGAAAATTTATTTAAATTCAGGAGCGTTAAAGCAAATAAATTACACTCTTTTAAAACTTGTGATAGACCGCAAAATTATCTATCATGAAAAAATCACTGAATATAGCATTTGATAAATATATTATTGATAAATTAGAACGAAATGGATATTATAAAATATGGCTTGGTATATGAGATTATGGAAAATATAGTTTAATGATCATATAAAAAACGGGCAGATTTGGCGTATTTTTGCAAAAAATACGCCAAATCTGCGAGACTTGTGAGACAACCAACCGGGTTGTTGAACAAGTCCATTGTATAAAAATAATATAATAAAATAATGGGGGTGCGCGCATAACAGGACTTATGTTTCGCCACCCTTTGGCGGCTCGGTATCCGAAAAACCGCAAAGACGTCATATACAAGCCTGAACGTTATACGAAATGTGGGCTAAATTTACTTGACAATATTAATAAATAGCGCGCTTACAGTATAAAGGTAACACAATGAAGAGGTATGGCATGTTTCTATTCGACGCGGATGGCGCATTATTCGATTATGATATGGCGGAAGCAAACGCATTAAAAACAATGTTCAATTATTGTGGGTTTGAGTATTCGGAAAACGTACGATCAAAATATAGGGAAATAAACCCTCAAGTATGGGAAAGTTACGAAAAAGATGAAATTACAAAAACGGAATTGCAAACGCTTGGATTTACGCGTCTGTTTAATGAAATTGGTGTTTATTATAATGTGAAATATTTTAATGAAAAATATTTGGATGAACTTGGCAAAATATCGTTTTTAATAGATGGCGCATTTGAGATGTGTAAAGAAATCGCATCTTGTAACAAACGGAATTTTGACAACTCAGAAAGCCAGAATTGAATATTCAACGATCAAAGAATATATTTCTGATTTCTTTGTTTCTGAGTTTGTTGGCTGTTAAAAACCGCATGTTTTATATTTCGAGCATGTTTTTTCACATATTCCGAAAATTGACAAAAACAATATTTTTATAATAGGCGACTCTCTTTCGGTTGATATAGATGCTGGAAACAATGCAGGAATTGACAGTTGTTGGTTTAATAAATCCGGTGACATAAACAGCGCGGATATATTGCCTACATATGAAATCAGAAAGTTAAATGAATTGAACAAACATATCAATCGAGATTAATAAATATTATTGGAGATAAGAAATAAAGTAGATAAGGCAATGGCGTACGCCCACGCTTCGCATGCCAGGGCCTGCTTGCGCTTCGGGCGCAGTAGCGCCCTCGTCTACGAAAAACCGCAGTCGGTCTGCGGACTTTATGCGGTTTTTCTCCGCCACATTTTTGCGGTTGCATACAGCCGGAATGTTATATGCCATAAAATCTGAAATTTATAGAGCCGGCCGCATTCATGCCGCCGAATACAATCTTATATTTTATGCTTTTAACGGTTCATTGTATATTTTTGTGCCAATAAAGAGAAAGAAATGGCAAACAAAAAAAATATTGGGAATATTCGGCTTATTGCCGGTATTCATTGGTTCTATTCTAGCAGGATGCTCAGCCGAAGATACTTTGATATACGCCGCTAATTGTTCCTTGCTTCCGGTAAACGCATATAGCGCTTGGCGCCATGCGCGTTAATAGCGTCAAGTCCGCAGGCAAAAGCAGATGCCCGGCCGAAACGCCGGCGCGTTCCGTAGTCATTATACGCGATGAACGACGACACTTGACTCCTCCGTCTGTGCCGGGCGCAATAATAACAACCTATAAATTATATCGTTATAATAGGTATTATAGATCCTATGCGGTGGATATTTTCAGGAGCTTTTTCCGGAGTAGGGAAGAGCGGCGCCCGCCCGGGCTTGCCGAAAGCCGCATCCTGTTTTGTCTTCACAAAGCCAGCGGCGTTGAAATGGAAATACCATTCCGTCATTCTTTCGTGATGATTTTGATTGCGGCGTTCTGGTAATCCCGCTCAATCATGTCGTCAAACCAGTTTTCAACGTCATCTTTGGTGATTTTGTTGATGGCGCATATCGCAAAAATTTGAATCCAGCCTTCTGAACAACGCGGCGTTTGGGTTGCTCCCCGCTTTGGCGCCGCGCCATTCGCGCATGAAGCCGCCCGGTTGCGTAAAGATCGCGTTGTCGCCTGAAGCGGAAATGTGATATAATAAACGCCCCGCTTTCAGGATGCCCTCTTGAGGTCGCCCTAAATGGCGGATCGGGTGGGAATGACCGCCGCACATGGAAACCGTCAAAACTTGACGCAAGGAGAAAAATATGAATGAGACGCCCTCGTCCGCACGGGTGCATATTGGTTTTTTCGGCAGGCGCAACGCAGGAAAATCAAGCCTTGTCAACGCGGTTACCGGGCAGGAACTCGCCATCGTGTCCGAAGTGAAAGGCACCACGACAGACCCTGTATATAAAGCGATGGAACTTCTCCCGTTGGGACCGGTTATAATCATTGATACGCCGGGCATCGACGATGAAGGGGCGCTTGGCGAGCTTCGGGTTCTCAAAGCGAAGCAGGCGCTGAACAAGACTGATGTCGCGGTGCTGGTGGCGGACGCAAGCGTCGGAGTGGAAGACAAAGCCGAACAGGATCTCATCAAACTTTTTCAGAAAAAACAAACGCCTTTCATCATTGCGTATAATAAAAGCGACATTGCGGATCGCTCTGCGCTGGATCTTCTGGAAAAAGTGAAAACCGAACCGCGCGGGGCGCATAGCGTCTGTGTAAGCGCGAAAAACAAGACCAATATTGATGCGCTTAAAGAAAGAATCGCCGCGCTTGCCAAAACTGAAGAGCTAAAACTGCGTTTGGCAGGCGACCTCATAAGCCCTTCGGATTTTGTGTTGCTGGTGGTTCCCATTGACAAAGCCGCGCCGAAAGGCAGGCTCATCCTGCCTCAGCAACAGACCATCCGCGACATACTGGAAGCGGATGGAACCGCGATAGTGGTGAAGGAGTACGAATTGCGCGAAACACTGTTGCATTTGGGGAAAAAACCTCGTCTCGTGATAACCGACAGCCAGGTGTTCGCCAAAGTGTCCGCTGACACGCCGCCGGATATTCCACTCACCTCATTTTCCATATTGTTCGCCCGCTACAACGGGTTGCTTGCCGCGGCGGTGCAGGGCGTTCAGACCCTTGACGCGCTGGAAGACAACGATGTCGTCCTTATTTCCGAAGGCTGCACCCATCACCGGCAATGCGATGACATTGGTACCGTCAAACTGCCCCGTTGGATGCGGAACTACACCGGCAAACGGCTCGAATTCGCCTTCACTTCCGGCGGCGATTTTCCATTGGACATTTCGCCCTATAAACTCATCGTTCACTGCGGAGGCTGTATGCTGAACAACCGCGAGATGCGCTACCGGCAAAAATGCGCCGCGGATCAAAATACGCCCATCACGAATTACGGCGTTCTTATCGCCCACATGCAGGGGATATTGAAACGATGTGTCGCGGTGTTTCCGGCGTTCAAAGACGGTTTTTGCTAAAGGAAGGATGCGGCAGGGCTTTCCATCTCTGTTGCAAAACGTTCCATCCTCCGGGCGCTACGGCAAAAGCGACGCTGATGGAACCCTGAGTCGCTGGAGGCGGCGTTGCTTTTGAGAAGTTTCCGCAATGATTGCGCCGCCCTTCCCAAGCGTCCGTGTTGGTCCAAAATAAAATCTAGCCGAACCGCTCAGGCGGTTTCCCCACTGACACCCTTTTGCGTAGCCAGTTTCAAGAGCCTCTCCCGCGCCTTGTCCATCTCCCGCTTGAGCGTCACCGGGTTGAACAATGCCATCCGCCGCCTCAGTTCAACCTTGTACTCTTCTGCCATGTCTGGCGATTCAAGCGGCCGCTGGCAGGGCGTCTTGGACGCCTTCTCGTAGGTCTTCTTGTACCTTCCGGATGCCTATTTCTCCTTGCCAATAAGACGCAAGGTCGGATGCCGGTAGTTGAGCAGGGGGTTAAGACATCGGTAGACATCCTCCAGCGCATCGCGGCATTTCTTGACCCTCAAATCGGTGGTAGCACACGGTCTTGCGCGCCACATCGCCGTTTTTCTGTTCCACGAAACAGTTGTCGTTTTTCCGGCAGAGACGGCCCCTGGTGAACTGGGTGTGGTTTAAGTCACACCAGTCTTTGAGTTGGTGGTTGATGAACTCGCCGCCGTTGTCGCTGTCAACACCCAAGAGGGGAAGGGAAGTTCATCCCGAAACTGCTGTATCCGTTCTTTGACCCAGCGGCAGGCGCTGTTCAGCAGGGCGCGCTCCTCGGTCCGGCCGGAACCCACATCGGCGCCGGCGAGGGTCTGGCGGAACCGGCCGGAAGCGTCCGACCCGCAGTGGGCTGCCCGGTCAAACTCGAAGAAACCGGGTTTCCGCTCGTCCCAGGTGAATATGACTCGTACCGGTACCTAGTTTCGCAAGGCGGCGCCGGGCTTTGTCAGGCTCAGCCCCCGCAGCCGTCTTTTGTCTTTTACCGGTTTGAGGATGCGGTCGACGGCGCGGGGGCTGACGGAGGACAGGAGGTTTTGCATTTCAGGGGCAAGGGCATATTCGGCGGTGAGGAAGTCCAGTATAGCGCGGAGCATGGGTGCCAGGAGCTTTCCGCATAAGCAGTCAAACAAGTCCCAGACGGTCTGTAGCAGGGTTGTGAAGGCTTTTCCCTGTCGCTTTGGCTTCTACCCGCGGAGGCTGTTTTACGGGCTTTCCGGCCCTGTCGCGAGGCGGGCGCGGCGGTGACTTTGACCGGTTTGTCCCCCACTTTGACATACAGGGTGTTACCCCAGTTTGACGGGATATGGGCGAGACAGCCCCGGTTATAGCCGAGGGTCACCGTATACTTGTCCATGAGTTTTCCCTTGCCCTTTTTGTCTGTTTTTTGGTAGCGCCGGGCAATCTTCCGGAGACCTTTTTCTTGTCATTCATGTCTAACCCCATGTGGACCCCTTGTTTCCAGACAGGACCAGTATAATTTGGGCTAGATTTTAACTATGGCGCACACCCTCTTTTCACTTAGAAAAATTATGGCGCAACGCGGAGTATTGCAAAACCTCTCCGTTTATGTTATCCTTTTGCGAAACAGGAGCGCCTCATGATTAACCGAAACCCTTCTATAGCAAACATTAAGGCGGGATACCTTTTCCCGGAGATCGCGCGCCGCCGCCGCGAATTTGAAGCGGCCCACCCGAATGGAGAGCGGATCATCAGCTTGGGAGTGGGCAACACTACGGAACCGATCCTCCCCCATATTAACGCCGGACTTGTCAACGGAGCGAAAGCGCTCGGCAAGGCGGAGACCTATTCAGGCTATCAGGACGAGGGCTTGCTTTCCTTGCGCATGAGAATATCTGAAGTTTTTTACAAGAATGCTTTCGCGCCGGACGAGGTGTTTATTTCTGACGGCGCGAAATGTGATATTGGGAGGCTTCAACTTCTGTTCGGCGCGGATGTCAAGGTTGCGGCGCAGGATCCGTCCTATCCGGTGTACGTTGACGGATCGGTGCTGGCAGGCGCGGCCGGAGTGTGGCAGGGCGGCGGGTATGATGGAATCGCCTATCTGCCGTGTACCGTGGAAAACGATTATTTTCCGGATGTATCGCGTATACCGGAAAACGCGCTTGTCTACTTTTGCTCGCCGAATAACCCTACGGGCGCGGTCGCCTCAAAAGAGCAACTTTCGGAGTTGGTCGCTGTTGCGCGGGAAAAAGGCGGCGTCATCATCTTTGACGCGGCGTACGCGGAATTTATCCGCGATCCAAATCTGCCCAAGACTATTTTTGAAATAGAAGGAGCGGAAACCTGCGCCATTGAGGTGAATTCCTTTTCAAAGCCTGCGGGTTTCACCGGCGTCCGGCTCGGCTGGACCGTCGTGCCGAAAGCCCTGAAGTATGCGGGCGGGGAAAGCGTCAACGCGGACTGGGCGCGGGTAACCGGCACCATCTTTAACGGCGCGTCGAACATAGCGCAGGCAGGAGCGCTTGCGGCGCTTGAAGAGGACGGGCTTAAAGAAATCAGGAAACTCACGGACTTTTACCTTGAAAATGCGCGTCTTATTCGGGAAACCCTGCAAAAACTTACTATTTCGAGCGTGGGCGGGGACAATGCGCCCTATATCTGGGCGCATTTCCCGAATCGGGACAGTTGGGATGTGTTTGCGGAGATTTTGGAAAAACGCCGCATTATCACTACGCCCGGATCGGGCTTCGGGCCAGCGGGACAATCCTTCATCCGGTTCTCGGCGTTTGGACACCGCGCTGATGTGGAAGAAGCCTGCGCCCGGCTTTCATCGTCTGACAGGGTGTAGCAGTGGAATTTGATGTCGCAAAGCCGTGGGCGTTGATTATCGAAGACGCCTCAATCCGGAATCCGGCGGATGAACTGATTCGTTGCATTGAGCTTTTACGTATAGAAGCTGGCGTCAAACAGAGACCGCCGCTCGTGCTGGAAATGCGCGCGGCGTACGCGCTTCCTTCGGTACACGCGCCGCTTGTCGTCCTGCGCTATGGGACGGAAAAGGGCAACGGATTTTCGTGGAAGCTGGAGAGAGATCGGCTGGATATAGAAGGGGATTCGATTCGAGGGCTTTACAATGGAGCGTTTGATTTTCTTGCAAACCTCGGCTTCCAGTGGAAAACGCCCGCAGTTGAAGAACTCCCGCATAAAGGCAAGCGCGCGGGTCATGCCTACGCTGTGGCTGAGGATCGCGGCTATGGTGATTTGGTTGCGGATGTACGCTCCAGAAGGCGGCTTCTTTTTACCATGCAATCCGTTAAGAAATGGGAGGAATGGATCGCATGGGCGGTGCGAAACCGGATAGATGCCGTGACGCTTCCCTTGGCAATAAACCCGGCGGGACATTTTTTTGGACGGATCAGCAAAGCCGCGAAAAAATATGATTTGGTTATTGAGGCGGGAGGCTGGGAACTGTCACGTTTGGCGCGCCATTCCCTTTTCCTTCACAAAGAGATGTTTCGTATGACGGACGGCAAGCGGGACAGGTCTGTTAATTTTTGTCCTACCGCGCCAGAAACCATCAAGATTTTGCAAAAAGAGGCGAAAAAACTCTTCTTGAAATGCAAAGACATTGAAGTTTATCATCTTTGGTCAGACAAAATTGGAGAAAAGGGCGCTTCCGGATGCCATAAAAATGAAGGGATCAACGCATGGTGTTCCTGCTCTACATGCCGGGCGTTTACGCCGGACGAGCAAAACCGCATTGCGGTAAATGCGGTCGCTGATGTTTTGCTTTCCATACGCCCGGAGGCAAAAATTTCTTTTTATGAGTCATTTTCCGAAAAGAGCGACATTGCCATCCGTCCGAATTTATTCAAGGTGAGCCGGTTGCCGGAAATGTCCGGTATTGAAGCGGGCGGTTGGTTTTTGGCCACTTGATTTACCGGTCTTGCTTGATATATACTAGTATAACTGACCTGCGAATAAAGAAGGATTGCGCTATGAGACTTTTAACCCGTTCCGATTTTGACGGTTTGGCGTGCGGCGCCATTTTAGAGTGTCTGGGATATGTTGATGAATGGAAATTTGTACATCCCAAAGATATACAAGACGGTCTTGTCCAAGCCACGGATAACGACATTCTAGCGAACATCCCTTATATTAAGGGATGCGCCCTGTGGTTTGATCATCATTCAAGCGAGACTGAGCGGCTTGGACACAAAGTGTATTTTGAAGGTGTGTCCCGCAAAGCGCCGAGTTGCGCGCGAGTCGTCTACGAATTTTATGGAGGAGATGCAAACCCCGCCATACGGCGGTTTTCCCGCATGATCGAGTATGTTGACAAGGTGGATTCAGGCGATCTTACTCCTGATGAAATTATCGACCCAAAAGGGTGGATTTTGCTGGGTTTTATCATGGATCCTCGCACCGGACTCGGCAGATTCAAGAATTTTAGCATTGGCAACTATGATCTCATGGAAAAACTTGCGCTTGCCTGCGGCTCTATGAGAATCGAGCAGATACTTGCGCTTCCAGACGTGAAAGAACGGATCGAATTGTACTTTGAACATGCTGAAAGTTACAAGGACATGATGAGAGAACATGCCCATATTGATGACAATGTGATTGTCATCAACCTTTGCGGGGTTGAACCAGTTTACGCCGGCAACCGGTTTATTGTGTATACGCTTTTCCCTGAACAAAATATTTCCGTGTGGGTGGTTGATGGAAAGGAGAAAGTAAACGCGGCGGTCACAGTGGGCTACAGCATCATCAACAAGACGGCCACGGTTGATGTGGGCAGTATGCTCCTGAAATACGGCGGCGGCGGTCATCATCAGGTGGGAACCTGTCAGGTTCCCTATGCCGATCTTGACCGCGTTGTGAAAGAAATCATTGAGAAGTGCAAGCGACAGTGACGCTTCGGAAATGATGGAAGCCCTCCCCCAAGGAGGGCTTTTATTCGTAGCGGCTGCTATCACGCCGCCTAATGACGGAAAAATTCATTCTCTAAATAAATGCCCTCCGGTGAACGGCGGCAATTGTGATAAAAATCTTATCTTGCCAAGCATGCAATAATATACCATAGGCATTGATTTCTTGTCAGTTATTATAGGACGAAATAACATCTTATATTCTTGAAATCCTATCTTCTTCGCCATATATACTATCTCTTTATATATTTAATACATCTTCAGGCAGATCGGGACGTATACAGTTTGCTCTTTTGTATGCAAGTTTATGAATATATCTTCTGCAAGATGGTTCGCGCGGGAAGGGATAAACAATAACCTTCTAATCTTAGAATTCTGTGGATTTCTGATAATCTTCCATAATATTCTCTAAAATGATGAGCGGAGTGAAAACAAAACGCTAAATCCACACAGGCGTTATCCAGCGGAATTTCATAGCTTTTACAGGACATGCTTTTGTCTAATTTCACTTTAAATCCTTCCCGCTATTTAAGGCGCTCAATCGCCCATTCGGTCCGAACAAATTATTTGTTTATTGGACTTGTTCAACAACCCGGTTGGTTGTCTCACAAATCCGCCCATTTTTTAGCGGAAGTTGTTCAATAACTGAAGTTACTGAACAATTCTATTATTATATACATCTTTTTCAGAATACATGACGCCCAGCCCTCCTCCGATTTCCATGATCCGTTCCGTTTTGGAGATGGACCCTTTATACGGCTCCAGTTCTTCAAGGAAAATTTTATATTTCCGGCTTTATTCGCTATGTTATATATGGATAAATTATAGAGGTTTTCAATGTGCGAATTTTTATAAAATTCATTCTCTTTTTTTCTTTTTCTTTATATTTCGCGGGATCGTATATAATATTTCCCAATACAGTCCCGCCGGTATATAGCAAGGGCTTTTCCAAAATTAAATGCCGCAAGTTGTTTGACCGAAGGTTTTAGCGTATAATTCCAATCCTTATGGAATTTGTCTCCTTGCGGCTTTATCTCTCGCATCCGGTTCGTCCGAA
>JAIROG010000022.1 GCA_031257675.1 Treponema sp.
ATTGACAAAATTGTATAAAAACAATAAACTTATTTGATAAAGAATATGTCAATCCATATTGGCTTATTTTGGATATAGGAGGAAAAAATGAAAAATATTATTGAATTATTAATAGGAAATTTAAGGGAAAAAGTAGAATATAAAGCCAATAGGAAATTATTGAAAGGCTTACCCAAAGATTATCAATATGTTTATAAGACAATAGCTATTTTGCATGATAGCGGCTGCCCATTTTTGACTATCGTGTTTTGATAACCGCCGTTATTCATAAAAGCCTCACAATAGCCCAACTAATAGCTTCTTATTGCATCCACTATACTTTTGCGTTCAATGGAATTTTTGGGATCACTTTTATAAGCATCAATCAGCCTCTTCTCGTCATCGTTGATTTCTATCTCTTTACTAAGGCTAGGCAGTCCGTTCGCTTCCCACAAAACCGCCTCGAACAGGTCAACCAGCGTCCCGCTCAAGGCAATCGGCTCCTCCGGCTCATCGAATAAATCATCCGTGTCCGCGCCGCTGGTGCGGATAATGCTCTCGAACAGGTCGCTTTCCATGATCATTTACTAGCGACTTGATTCCAATATAAAGCGCCAGGCAAAGTCCTTTCCGTCCAGTTGATGCCGTCCTCAGAATAGGCGGCTGCGACGGTGTTGTCAGCGACCGCTACGAACTTATCAATGGGAGGCGGTACATTCAAGTAGGAGTAAACGCCGCCTGCAACAGGCGTCTCGCCTGTCGTCTTCCCAGTTATAGGAGTTTCCCAGTTCGTCCCATCATAAGCGGCGATCCTACTGAAGTCGCCGCGCCTTTATCGCTGCTATTTGTCCAGCCGTAAGTCCGTTGAACTTAGATGTTATTTTGTAAGCCATAGTTAATTAGTACGAATTCGATGGGACAGCGGTAGCGGGTGGTTCAGTTATACGTCCGGGGATAATTGCGATAATATAATGTGAGCGGTGAGTTGTTTTCTGTCTTTTTGCCTGCCGGCGTTGAACATACGAACAGTCTAATCATTACATAAAAAATGTCAAGAGATGTTGCTTTTGCTTCTAAAGTTCGCTTAAAGTTCGCTCCTCAAATTCCACGTGTAATTGTAACATACCGCAAAAGCGTAAGCGTCCCGCGGTCTCTGCCTGACGGGCCATCATTGACTTCTTCCATGCTCTTTGCTATACTTGCCCCATGCGAAGGGGCGGCGCATGAAAATTGAAAATTGACGATCCGGAATGGTGGAACGATGGGGACGAAAGATTGTCAAAAGACGAATTTTTTGAGGTGTACAACGCGATCTCTGAGCATACCCTCATGGCGAAGCGGCTGGCTGATGATTTGATAATGGCAATAGACGACGGGAAAGTTGAGCTTGAGGAGACAAAAAGCATGACAGAGCGGCTTCTCAAGGCATACGGTCTTTTTGATCAGATCAAGGCGGCGCTCTCCGGCGGCGGCGTTTGACGCTTGGCGGTTGCGCCGGCAAGCGGCGGAAATTCACAGGAGTATACGTGTCTATTAATCGTGTTTATGTGGAAAAAAAACGGGGCGGTTTTGCCGTAGAAGCGGAGCGTTTGCGGGCGGATCTGATCTCTTTTCTGCGCGATCGGCATCCCGGCGTCAATGACGTATCCGAGATTCGCATCCTGCGCCGTTACGATGTGGAAGGTTTGAATGACGAGCAGTTTAAGCGGGCTGTAACGTCTGTTTTTTCAGAGCCTCAATGCGATGTGGTTTTTGAGGGAAAAAAGCTTCCGGCCCGCAAAGGTGAGCGGCGCTTCGGCGTCGCATATCTGGCGGGACAGTACGATCAGCGGTCGGACTCGGCTGAACAATGCGTGGAACTCATATTCGGAGTCCGCCCCATTGTGAAAACCGCGCTTGTATATGCTTTTCGGACAAAAAACGCGGGTTCAACACGGCTTTCAGATGAAACCCTCGCCGCAATAAAAAAATATATCATCAACCCTGTTGATTCTGAAGAAATATCCTGCGACATGCCGGTTTCCTTGCAGGATCCCGCTATCCCCGTTAAAGAAGTCCCTATTCTGAGCGGATTTGTGGAAATGATCAGAGGCGAATCCAACCGCCAAGCGCTTCTAGCGTACTTTGCGCGTTTAGCGAAACAACATTCCCTTGCCATGTCTCTTGATGATATGCTTTTCTGCGCGAATTATTTTTCTTCTATAGATAGAGACCCCACGTTGGCGGAACTCAAGGTGTTGGACACCTACTGGTCAGATCATTGCAGGCACACAACGTTTACCACAGAGATCGAAGGTTTTTTTAATTTTTTTAAAAACAGCGAAAACTTTCTTGAGACAAGCGTAAAGAGAGCGGTTGAACTATACAAAAAAGCGCGGCAGGAAGTCTACGGTGAAAATGCGCTGAAACAAGGCGCGGCGCGGTCGCCGACGCTCATGGATATTGCGACGATTGGCTTCAAGGCACTTAAGAAGCGAGGCTTGGCTTCCGATGTGGACGAATCGCCCGAAATAAACGCCTGTACCATTAAAGTACAAGCCGAATTTGACGATGGCGAAACTGAGCCGTACCTTTTGCTTTTCAAAAACGAGACCCACAACCACCCAACGGAGATTGAGCCGTTCGGCGGGGCGGCGACCTGTCTTGGCGGGGCGATACGTGATCCGCTTTCCGGCAGGGCGTTTGTGCATCAAGCCATGCGGATTACAGGTTCCGGGGATCCAAGATCGGACAAAACATTGCCGGGCAAGTTGCCGCAGATAAAGATTGCGCGGGAGTCCGCCGCCGGCTATTCATCGTACGGCAACCAGATAGGGCTTGCAACCGGACAGGTGTCTGAATTCTATCACCCCGGCTACACGGCGAAACATCTGGAATTGGGCGCGGTCATAGCGGCGGCGCCTGAGGCGTGGGTCAGACGCGAGGAGCCTGCTGCTGGCGATGTGGTGATTCTGGTTGGCGGCAGGACCGGGCGGGACGGCATTGGAGGCGCCACCGGTTCTTCAAAGGCGCATACTAGAGAATCCGTTGAAAAATCCGGCGCCGAAGTTCAGAAAGGCAACCCGGTTGAAGAGCGGAAGATGCAACGCCTGTTCCGCAATCCGGCTGTCACCAAACTCATCAAACGGTGCAACGACTTTGGCGCGGGCGGCGTGTCTGTGGCGGTCGGGGAGCTTGCCGAAGGGTTGGACATACACCTTGACGCGTTGCCGAAAAAATACGCCGGACTTGACGGCATTGAGCTTGCCATTTCAGAATCCCAGGAACGCATGGCGGTTGTGGTTGGCGCGCAAGATGCCGACGTCTTCATGACAGCCGCAACAGCGGAGAATCTTGAGACGGTCGCCATCGCCGCAGTTACAAATGAACGCCGCGTCCGCATGTTCTGGCAGGGAACGCTCATTGTTGATCTTTCGCGGGATTTTCTCAACTCAAACGGGGCGAGCCGTTCATTTGTTTTATCCGCTGACTCAGCGACCGCCGAATCAGCGGACACCGATGTACAAAGACTACAGACTAAGCAGCTAACTGAAGGAAAAAAAGAGGAAAAAGAACCGGTTGTCATCCTTGACAACCTTGAACGGGAATTGGCGTCTCTCCGTTCTGGCAGCAGGCGCGGGCTTCAGGAGCGGTTCGACGGATCCATCGGCGCCGCTTCCGTGTTGTTTCCTTTTGGCGGCGCGGAACAGGGTACAAGCGAGTGCGGCATGGCGGCGCTCCTTCCCGCCCTGGGAAAAGAAAGCCGCACCGCAAGCCTTATGGCGTTCGGCTTTAACCCTGACGCGATGTCCGCCAACGCCTACGAAGGCGCGAAAGGCGCGGTGCGGGAGGCGTTGGCAAAATGCGCGTGTATGGGCGGCGACCCGTGGAAGATGCGGCTCTCATTGCAGGAATATTTTGAGCGTCCCGCCAGCGCCGCCTCATGGATAAAGCCCATATCCGCCCTGCTCGGCGCCCTTGAAGCCCAGCTTGAACTCGGCGTACCGGCCATTGGCGGTAAGGATTCCATGTCCGGTTCCTACGATGACGAAGAACACGACATCCACCTCGCCGTGCCGCCAACGTTGGCCGCTTTTGCCGCCGGCGTTGCGCCCGCCGCAAACGTGCGTTCCGGCGCGTTAAGCGGCAAAACAGGGAACGCCATTCTGCTTTTGTATCAAGACCCTTCCCGAGGTGAATGGGAGGTTTTCAAGGCGAATATGAACGCCCTCATGCGTCTAGGCGAGGCGGCTCTGGTATGCGCGGCCTATCCGGTGGGAGCCGGCGGCGTTGCGGCGGCGTTGGCTGTCATGGCGTTCGGCAACATGCAAGGCGTTGAAGCGGACGCGAAAACCCTTGAGTGTCGCAGTTGTCAAGGTTCCGTACTGCTTGAAGTGGGAGACATTGAAAAGGCGAAAACGTTGCTTGATGCGTCGGACGCCGACCCGCCTTCGTATCGCGTCATAGGCGCGACCATTGCGGGCAAGGTTTTCCGCGTCTCAAGCGCCGCGGGCGACGCGGACGAGCTTCCAGAAGTGTTTTTGGCTGAAACCCCTCTGGAGGAGCTTCGCCGCGCATACGAGTATCCGCTTGCGGACATATACCCGCAAACAACGGATGGGGCGGCGAAGAGGAAGAGTGGGGGTAATGGAGAAGGTTTCGCGCCAGCAAACCTTCAGAATGAGGGGGAGCGGCGTAAAGAAAGCCCTCTGATTTACCAGCGTCCGGCGTTCTTTGCCGCAAACGGCGCTCCCCCCCTTGTCCTTTTGCCTGTATTCCCCGGCACAAACTGCGAATGGGACATGGAGCGGAGTTTCCGCAAAGCCGGAGCGCGAGTCAAATTTGTGGTTTTTAGAAATGTAACGCGGGAGGCTGTCGCGGACTCGATTGCCGAACTGGCGTCCGCTCTTGACGAGGCGCAGATTCTCGCGCTTTCAGGCGGATTCAGTGCCGGAGACGAGCCGGATGGGTCTGGAAAATTCATCGCCAATGTATTCCGGGCGCCCCGCGTTATGGATGCGGTGAACAGGTTCCTTGACAGGGACGCTTTGATGCTGGGCATTTGCAATGGATTTCAGGCGCTTATCAAGCTGGGGCTGGTGCCGGACGGGCGAATATGCGACAGAACCGGGGACTCGCCGACGTTGACCTTTAACAACATCGGGCGGCATGTTTCCAGAATGGTCAGAACGCGCGTCATGCCGAACGATTCGCCGTGGCTTGCGCTTGAGCGAGAAGGGACGACGCATGTTGTGCCGGTGAGCCATGGCGAGGGCAAATTTGTCGTCAGCGACGAGGAAGGGAGGCGGCTTTTGCGCAATGGACAGGTCGCGTTCTGTTACGTTGATTCTGGCGGGAATCCCGCTTTGGAGGAGCCTGACAACCCGAACGGCAGCCGTTTTGCGATTGAGGGCGTTACAAGCCCGGATGGGCGCATCCTCGGCAAGATGGGACACAGCGAGCGATCCGGAGATTATGTACACATCAACATACCGGGCGATAAACAACAGCGCATTTTCGAAGCCGGAGTGCGGCATTTTGCGTAAGCGAAGCCGCGAAGCCGCGCTCATTCATACTTTTTCGTAGTTTTCATCGAAGTTTATACATTTATGTATCTTGCAGACGATGAGAGTCCATGTACTGTTCCGCGGCAACGCCCGGCATTCCCTCCAATTTCACGAAAGACGCATGAAAAGCGTCTAATTATGGAGAAGCGGGGATACGAGAATACTACAAAACAGCGTCTTTTGCGGCGCTGTCAGACAGATTGCGCGTGAGCGGCATGCTATTGGCATACTATTTGCTTATATTATAAAATAGTTTTTATGTATGACATAAGGAGTGTTTAATGTCACAAGTCATTGACTTTACTAAAACCCCTATAGAGGAAATCTATGGGGTGAATTGTTTCTCCAACGCCGTTATGAAGGAACGGTTGCCGAAAAGTATTTATAAAGAAATCCTCGCGGTACAGGCGGGCGAAAAAGAGCTGACCCTGGAAACGGCTGAAGTAGTCGCCGCAACCATGAGGGAGTGGGCTATTTCCAAAGGAGCTTCGCACTATACGCACTGGTTCCAGCCGCTTACCGGGCTTACCGCGGAAAAGCACGATTCTTTTATTTCACCTGTCGGCGACGGCGGGGTGTCGCTGGAATTTTCCGGCAAAGAGCTTATCAAGGGCGAGCCCGACGCTTCGAGCTTCCCGTCTGGCGGCTTGCGGGCGACCTTTGAGGCGCGCGGCTACACAGCTTGGGACGTAACCAGCCCGGCGTTTCTGAAACAGGACAACAGCGGCACCACTTTGTGCATTCCGACCGCTTTTATCAGCTACTATGGGCAGGCGCTGGACAAGAAAGTGCCGCTTCTGCGCTCCATTGACGCGCTCGGCAAACAGGCGATCCGCGTGTTGCGGGCGCTTGGCAACGAAACCACCAAACACGTCTTTACTACTATGGGTCCCGAACAGGAATACTTCCTCATTGACAAAACCTATTACGACGCTCGTCCTGATTTAATGCTTACCGGGCGCACGGTGTTTGGCGCCCTGCCCGCGAAAGGACAGGAGCTTGAGGATCACTACTTCGGCGCGATAAAAGAGCGGGTCGCCGCGTTTATGCGGGAGTTGAATTATGAGTTGTGGAAAGTGGGCATCCCGGCGAAAACTCAGCATAATGAAGTCGCTCCGAATCAGTTTGAGATTGCGCCCGTTTACGCGACCACCGCATGGGCCACTGACGCGAATCAGCTTGTTATGGAAACGCTCAAGACCGTGGCGCGCCGGCATGGCATGGAAGCCATTTTGCATGAAAAGCCTTTTGCCGGCGTAAACGGCTCCGGCAAGCACAACAACTGGTCTATCAACACGGACGACGGACTCAACCTTCTGGATCCGGGCAAAAATCCCGAAACCAACGCCCGCTTCCTCCTGTTCGCTACGGCAGTTGTCGAAGCGGTTGACCGTTATGCGCTCCTTATCCGTTCCGCAGCCGCCACATCGGCGAATGATCACCGGCTGGGCGCGAATGAGGCGCCTCCGGCCATCATCTCCATCTTTTTCGGCGGACCGCTCACAGAAATCCTCGAAAATATCGCTGATGGAAAACCCATCATCCACTGGGAAACCGGCGAACAGATCAAACTCGGCGTAACAAGCCTGCCCGCCCTTCCCAAAGACGTGTCCGACCGCAACCGCACGAGCCCGTTCGCCTTCACCGGCAACAAATTCGAGTTCCGCATGGTCGGTTCTTCTCAATCCATTGCCACACCCAACACGTACCTCAACATCGCGGTCGCCCAAATTTTGAGCGAATTCGCCGGCAAACTGGAAAAAGCGGCGGACAAGAACACGGCTATTCTGGAAATCATTAAGGAATCTTACGGCAAGCATCGCCGTGTGGTTTACAACGGCAACGGCTATTCGGAGGAATGGGTTAAGGAAGCGGAACGCCGCGAGCTTCCCAATGTGCGGAACACGCCCGATGCGCTCTCGATTCTTGTGCAGAAGGAAACATTCGCGCTTTTTGAAAAGCACAGCGTACTTACCAGAGAGGAATTGGAGAGCCGCTATCACATCTACCTTGAGAAATACTCAAAACAGCTCAACATTGAAGCGGGCGTTACGGTTGACATTGCCAAACGCCAGATTTTTCCGGCTGTCACCGCCTATGCGGGGCATCTTGCCAAAGAAGCGGCGCAACTTGCCGCTGTCGGCGCGACCAACATTCCGCAGGCGAAGCAGACGAAACGCATAGCGGAACTTGCCGCCGAGCTTTTCGACGAGATTGGGAAGCTGGAAATTGTCCTTGCCGAAGCGCAGGAAAAGGAAGAGCCGTTTATTCAGGCGAAAGCCTACTTCGAAAAGGTCAAGCCCGCAATGGACGCGGCGCGCTCCAAAGCGGACGCGCTTGAGAAGATTTCTCCCAAATCGATTTGGCCGCTCCCCGGTTATGAGGAAATGCTGTTTAAGCTGTAAACGGGTTGTTTACGGGCCCGTTTGCCTTTTACAGAGGAGGCTGTTTCAATGTGAGATAGCCTCCTTTTTTTTGAAATTGGCGCATGGCGCAACGGCGCAACAATGAACAGAGCAGGAGGTTTCTATGAAAATCGGATGTCCCAAAGAAATTAAGAACAATGAATTCAGGGTCGGACTCACTCCAAACGCGGTACAAGCCTATGTATCGGCAGGCCACAGCGTTTGCATCGAAAAGGGCGCGGGACTCGGTTCCGCCATTACCGATGACGAGTACAAAGCGGCCGGAGCGGCCATTGTGGATACTGCCGACGAAGTATGGGACGATTCGGAGATGCTGATCAAGGTAAAAGAGCCGCTGAAACCGGAGTACGATTTGATGCGGGAAAACCAATTGGTGTACACGTACTTTCACTTCGCGGCGGACAAACCTTTGCTTGATGCCTGCCTAAAGCGGAACATCATTGCCATGGCCTATGAGACGGTGCAGGAAGGGTCCGGACTGCCCTTGCTTAAACCGATGAGCGAGGTGGCCGGAAGAATGGCTTCCCTGATGGGCGGCTTCTATTCCGCAAAAACACAGGGCGGACGCGGCTTGTTGCCCATGGGCGTAACTGGCGTGGCGCCGGCCAATATTGTGATCCTCGGTGGCGGCACAGTCGGCGCGAATGCGGCGTGGACAGCGGCGGGTTTCGGCGCTCATGTTACCATCCTCGACATTAATCTGCAACGCCTTGAGTACCTTGGAGAAATCCTTCCTCCCAATGTCAAGGCAATCTATAACGACCAGATGACGATGGAAACCTACCTAAAGGATGCGGACATCGTGATTGGCGCGATCCTCATCCCCGGCGCCAAGTCTCCCAAGCTGATACGCCGCGAGCATCTCAAGATGATGAAAAGCGGCGCCGTGCTTGTGGATGTCGCCATTGACCAAGGCGGTTGCTTCGAGACTTCCCACCCCACCAGCCATGCGGATCCGGTGTTCACCGTTGACGGCATCATCCACTACTGTGTGGCGAATATGCCCGGCGCGTATGCCCGCACCTCGACCTATGCGCTGAACAACGCCACCATACGGTACGGGCTTCAACTTGCCAATAAGGGGGCGGAAAAAGCCTGCCGTGAAAATTCCGCTCTGCTTTCCGGTTTGAACGCCTATAAAGGAGAGGTAACCTTTCCAGGCGTCGCCGAGGCGTTCGGGCTTCCCTTGAAGAACGCCGCTGATGTGATAAACTAGCCCTCTGGAAAAACAAGCGGTTCATCCGTTACCCCGCTCTAAGCCGGGCGGCGGACCCGCATTTCTATAAAGGAGAATTGCTTGGAAACATCCAGAAACGTTCTTGTCAAGCTCATTACATCGGTGCAGAAAACGCTGGAAAACTCGCTTGCGACTATTGCATCAGTGAATACGGATATAAAGGTGTTGGCAATTAACGCCAAAATACAGGCGGCGCGGGCGGGAGCGGCAGGCGCCAGCTTTGGGGTTGTCGCCGATGAGATGGGCAAACTGGCCGCGCATACCGGGGACATACTAGCGGATATTCATACCGGTATGATGGGCGCGATACATGGACTATCGAACTGGATGGAAAGTGACTCGCGGGGGCAACGGCTCGCGCAGATGGCCGCTCACAACATTGACATTATTGACCGCAACCTGTACGAACGGTCATGCGATGTCCGCTGGTGGGCTACGGACAGCGCGATAGTCAACGCCGCGGATGAACATTCCAAAGAAAAATCGCCTTTGCCTCCCACCGCATGGGGGTGATTTTGGAGGCTTATACCGTCTATTTTGATCTCATTTTGTGTGATATGAATGGAATTATCCTCTGCAACGGCAGGCCGGACAGGTACCGTTGCGCCGGACTCAACATGAGGCGGCATTCATGGTTTAATCAGGCGCTGGCAAGCCATAGGGGTTCGGAATACGGTTTTGAAGGTCCGCTTTCCTCCGATCTCGCGGATGGAAAGAACACGCTTGTTTACTCATGCGGCGTCCGCGAGCATGGACAGGCGGACGGCAAATTGCTGGGCGTATTGGAAGTGGTTTTCAACTGGGATGCGCTGGGACGGGAAGTCCTGCTTCAAGCGCGGTCCGTCCTTTCCGAGGAAACGGAAAACGCCGTCAAATGTTATATCTGCGTCCCGGACGGCGTAATTGTGTCATCATCCGAAAAGACTGATCCCGGCGGAAAACTCACGTTTGGCAATCTTCCCGAAATCATCCAATCCAAATTCACGACGCAAAACGGCGTGTTAATCGGCGCCGCACTGTCACGCGGCTTTGAAACTTACAGAACAGGCTGGATATCTATCATTATGGAAGGCGACGCGGCAAACAGTCTTATTTGAAGGCTCTTATGTGGGCGGGAGGGCATTGCCCGTCCTGCGTGAAGCGGTTCAACCCGTATCAGGTCAGATTCTTGACATAAGTCAAGACAAACTTTTAAGGGGGAGGTACAGGCCGCCAAAACCGCCCGCGTCTTGTCTGTCTTAGCGTCATGAGAAGACGCGGTTCCGGGCGGGCTTACTACGCGCATCTTCTTGTCTTCGCTCGCAGAGGGACGGACGGCGGCGGGATCCCGGTCGTACAAATTCTTATAAAAAAAAGAAAAATAATATTGACAAACTTAAAAACTTTTTTATAAAATTAAGTGAACTCTATTATTATTTGGAGGATGGCTTATGAAAAAGGTCATTGCTTTGATAGTGATAATGGCGATCTTTTCTACGACAGCATTTGCCGCGCCGTTATCGGTTGCCGGTTCTTCGGACGCCCTGTCCGCGGAAACCTCTCTTTCTTCCCAATCAGACGTAGATTTGTTCGCCGATGTACATGTCGCCGCTTTAACGCCGGAACAAGCCCAAGCCGTCGAAGGCGCGGGTCCCTTTGGAGCCATTCTCGGTGGAATTGTAGGGCTTGTAACTACTGTTATCACCACGGTAAATTATGTGAACAACAACGCTATAAATTATAAAACACCAGCGGGAATTTATGACATAACAATATGTGCATTATCCAATGCTCTTATTTGGGGCGGATTGTATACATCCGCAGGGGCAGGACTTATACCATTCTGAAGTTCAGAACAAGCGATTTTTTAAGGAGTTTTTTATGAAAAAGATTATATCTATAGCATTACTGTTGGTATTTCCATATAGTGTGTTTGCTGCACCTATAACGGCATTCGATTTGTTGGATTCCCCGGAAAATCATATTCAAATGAATCTCGAAGCGGATAGTCTTTTTGCTGATGTGGATAGAGTGGCAACACCTCTTACTTTGGAATTTTACAAACTATCAACTCAATAAATAATGGAGCGTTCAGTGTTTCAACTCCTAAAGATATTGTGAATACAGCAATTGCAGGAATATTGACCATAGGAGCATCTGCGGCGGGCGGGGCATATTTTGGTAGTTATCTTCCCTTCTAAGATAAAGTATGATTATGAAGCGTATTAGTCTCTTTATTTTATTTTCTTTTTTTGTCTATTCTCTTAATGGACAGACAAATGAGAATCTAAATAATATTATATTAACAGAAAGAAATATGAGCGGCGCATCGTATAAATTTGCAGGCGGCATGCCGCTGGGCTTCGCGGATATTTATAAAGCGACTGCGGGAATCGCTGATAATGACACCATTATTAAGAAAGCCAAAAGATGGCGCGCCGCTTCAATTGGGCTTGCGTCGTTTTCAGCGGTTGCAAGTGTCTTTGCGGCGGGTAGCTTGATACAGAGGGAAAAGAAACTGTCTGACGCAGGTTTGTATGCGGCAATCGGGTTATTTGTATCGGCGATTATAGCAGGGGACTTGTGTCAGCAAAATACGCAAAAAGCGGTGAATAATTATAATTTGTATATAATGGGAATACCGGTTAAATGAGACATTTGCTGTTATTAGCATCGGCAATAATAATGCTTTCCTGTCAAAACGAAGGGCGATGGTATCCGTCTGCGAACGTGGAAGTGTTCAACTACTACGAATACACGACGCAGTCCGGCGGAAAAGCGCTGGCGGTAACGTTGACGGTTCACAACACGAGCGGCGCGTCAATAACAAGCGGCGCCATAACGGTCAAAGCGGTTACAGACAAACATGAGTACCTGCAAACAGCGGGGGTGTCCGGTAAAATAACACCGGGCGGGAAGATGGCGGCGAACGTTACGGTCGCGTATCTTGAAAGCGGCGAGCGGGTTCTTGACAACGAAATAAGCGTCTATGACGCCTATTTTGATTAGGACGGCGCCATGACGGTATTTTTGTTCAGCCTTTTGACAACGGCGCTTCTTTCCGAAGAGGAGTTGCGGTTCGCGTACAACAGCAAGCAGGGCGCCGACACGTCTTGCGGAATAGCGGCGACCGCATCTTTGCTCAATCAGTACTGGAACATACCGGTTGCAGAATCGGATTTGTATCAGGAGATGATTTTCAATAACGTGCGGGAAGGGGATGTCAATTACAGCATAAGCTTCAAGACCATTATAGACAGCCTCTCGCAATACGAAGTGGCGGCGCGCGCGTATAAGATGGATTGGGATGTGTTGCAGGACGCGCTAACTAAAGGTTACGCGCCGATACTAATTCATTACGACAAACCGAATCCGCATTTCGCGCTGTTGATGCATATCGAAGGCGATTATTTGTTTGTAGCGGATCCGGCGCAGGGTTTCGGACTGGTACATAAAACGGTCTTCACGAAGAATTATTCCGAAAACGTGATGCTTACGGCGTTGCGGACTGCGGCAAAAAACAAGGATGCGATAGAGAACGCTGTCGCCTCCGCGCGAGGGCGGTTGGACAAACTGCGCGGACTGGCGCGCCGGCGGCTGCGATGAGTCAGGCGACGCGCAGACTGTTGGGCGCATTGCCGCTGGGAGCAGCCGGCGCGCTATGAGCGCAGGAAGGCGATTGCCAACGGTACGATCTCGTGAGAGGGGATGTGAGGGGGGAATATACATTCTTAACCAATCATACGGTGAGCGTACATGCGCCGTATACGTTTGGATGGCATAACTGGAGGGAGAGCCGGAATCCCGCGCTGTATTCTTTCGGGGACATGCGGGTATCCTACGAATATTTGAAACAATCGGGACATATCAACGTATTTTTCGGCCCGCACTTTACGGTTCCGCTGTATGAAGCGGACGAATACGCGGCGCGTGAAGGGGTGTATGCCGGCGGGGACGGACGGTATAAGGCGGGTTTTTCTGTGTCGGTAACTGGGATGCGCGATCCGGTGGTGTGGAACGCAGGATTGTCTTATGATGTGGGGCTGCCAAAACGGGAGCGGTTCTATACGTCGGTCGCGCCGGGAAACATACAGGTTTCGGGCGGGTTTTCCGATTTATTGAACGAGCGTTTCGGGTTTTCTTTCGCTTTTGTACAAGCGGTCATTTTGCCGCCCGTTAAAGACGGGGCATGGAAAAGAGACGATACGACTGTTTCAACGGCGGGAACGGGAGAGTTTTTTATGCTATTTGAAAAAGATTATGTAAGGTTCTCGGTGGAAATACCGCTGTATCCGTGGGGCGGCGCGGTTGTGGCGGGAATTACGTATGGGCACCGGTTTGACACAGGCAGGGGATCGCGATGAGAGCGGCGACGATGTTACCGCCTAAAAACAGGCGGCCGTGACGCCGCCGCCATGTTGTCTGACGTTGTAAATTCCAATCCCGGCGGCAAAATCACGCTTGACAATCCCGAATAAATTTTGACACAGCGTAAATGTAGGTGTATACTTGACGCAAGCGTGACGTTTCGCTGAAGCAATAAGCGAGTCCCAAGGAGACATATATGAGCGAACCTTCGTTGAGGCGAATTTCAGTCCGGCGGCAATTCCTTGTTTTTTCCATTCTTTTTTTTCTGTTTATCGTAGGGGCGGAAACAGGCGCGTTTTTCCTTTCCATGCGCCAAATAGTCCGCAAAAATCTGGCGCAGGAGTTGACCCGCCTTTTGGAAACGAGCAGACTCAAACTGGAGTCTTCGGTCAATTCGGAAATAGCCATCGCCCTTAAAATGGCGGGATCCCCCCTCATCCAGCGCTATTTTTTGTAGCCGGAAGACCCAGAACTGGAACAGCTTGCCTTCGAAGAAATCGCCGGATACCGCGGCGCCTTTAAGGGGAACACGGTTTTTTGGATAAGCGACAAAGACAAGCGTTTCTACTCTGACGACGCCTATGTGTACACCTTGGATCCCAGCAATCCAGCTGAATACTGGTACAACATGACCCTCTATGAGACCGAGCGTTTCAACTTCAACATTAACTACAATGATACGCTTAAAAAAACCATGCTTTGGATCAACGCGCCGGTGTTTTCTCAAGGGAAAGCTGCAGGTCTCGTGGGAACCGGCATAGAGCTTACCGAATTCATTAATTCCCTCTATGGGGATGTAAACGGCGACATAAGGCTCTACCTGTTCAACCGGCACGGAGAGATAACCGGCGCTCCGGACGACCAGTTGTTGATAGACAAAGTTTCCCTTGCGGAGTATTTGGGAACAGCGGGGGGCGCGATCCTCTCCCAGTCGGAAAAACTTTGAGACAAGCAGATTGCCACCTTTATTTCCGGCTCTCTGGAAACAGCGGTCGGCAGACTCCCGCTACTGGATTGGTACATCACCGCTTTCGAACCGATCACCTTCACACTCTACCTGCAATCCTCTATGACGCTGGTATTTCTTGTGATGGCGCTGGTCATCTTGCTGGTGTTTCTCATCATCAACCTATATATTCAGCGGATTTTTAAGCCTCTGGGAGCCATGATGGAGATGCTGAATGCGATTGCGGAAAACTGGGATTTGACGCGGCGGATACAGGTCGACCGCCATGATGAAATCGGCAAGCTGGGGGAATTCTTGAATATGACTTTTGATAGGATGAAATCCCTGATCAGCGTCATCAAGATGCAGGCGTCCCAGCTTTCAGATATGGGGATTGACCTTTCCGCCGAAATGAACAAAACTGCCGTTGAAATCCATGGGATAACCGGATATATTCAAAAGATTAAGGGGCGGTCGAAGCGTCAGTTTGAGGCGGCCAAGGAATTAGGAGCGTCCATGAACCGAATCATGTCGCGGGACGGCGCGCTTCACGACAACATCACGGTTCAGTCTGACAGCATTTCCCAGTCTTCCACGTCCATTGAACAGATGTTTAAGAATATTCATGCGGTTACCGAAAGTCTGATAAAAAACACCGGAAACATGAAAGATCTGGCTGCGGCTTCTGATACTGGCAGGTCGAATTTACAAAAGGTTTCCGCAACGATCCAAAAAATAGAGCGGGACTCAGAGGGGCTTTTAGAAATTAACACGGTCATAAAGAACATTTCCGTCCAAACCAACCTTTTGTCTATGAACGCCGCTATAGAAGCGGCTCACGCCGGAGAAGCGGGAAAAGGTTTTGCCGTAGTAGCCGATGAAATACGGAAACTGGCGGAGTCCGCGGCGGAACAGTCAAAGACCTCAGGCGACGTGCTTAAAAACATTAAAGGATCCATCAACTCCATAGCCCAATCAACCGGGGGCGTGATCAAGCAGTTTGAACTCATTGAACGGGAAGTTCAGACCGTGTCTGAGCAGGAAGCGGGGATCCGATCCGCTATGGTAGAACAGGAAATCGGCGGCAGAAGCGTTTTGGAAGCCATATCCCGCTTGCATGAGGTTGCCGAAATGGTTTTCCAAGCCTCAGGAGGCATGACTGCGGAGTGTAAAGCGGCATTAACCCAAAGCGCCGGTCTGGAAGGGCTGACCCGAAGCGCTGACGAGGAGATCAATGAAATAGCCGCCAACTCGGATCATATCAACGGCACGGTTATACGCATTAATGAGATCAGCGAAAAGAACAAGTCCACTATCAACACTCTGGTGGAGGAAGTGGCGAAGTTTAAGGTGTAGGGCGTATGCGGAGAGCGGGGCGTTCCGCTCTATAATAGAGAAGCGTAGATCGGGCGCTGATAAAAACACCCGCCTTTCAGGGCGATTACATCCGCGCATTCCAATGAGATAATATAATAATGCCTCAGTCTGCCACGCAAAGGAACGCGCCCCGGCGCAACCAACCCGGAGGGTTGCAGAACGGCATTTTACGGATATACTTCTAGCTCCATGTTTTTTATTCTGATTACGCAGAGAGTGACGAGTTCCCAAATCAGAGAACAGATAAACGAAAAAATCAAGAAACTTTGAATGCGCAGGACTCAAAATTGAGAATGAATTGGCAAAATACGCGGATATGGAAACTTGCGCGATGGATCCCATCGAAAACAGCGAAATGAAGCGGTTCATCATGCCCATGATAAATTCCAACGACAACACGGCGGGTGGCGGCGTCTAGTTTGAGCCGTACGGATTGTACCCTGACAGGATTCACTTCGGACCTTTACATATAAGCGGCTCTCCTTGAGTTAAACATGTCAAGGGTAAGACAAAGGACGGATGGATACGCGCCGGATTATAATATGCCTCAATGTCCATGTAACGCCGGCCGCCTGACCTCCGGCGCGGAATGTCCGCCGTCCAGGGTTTTCAACTTCCGTCTCAGCGTTTTGAAAAACGCTTCCGCACACGCGTTGTCCCGGCAGCCGCCCTTCCGTCTCACGCTCCGGCGAATCGAAGGGCGGAGACTCTGAAGCGTCTCCCGAAATGGTTTTGCGCGGTATAGGAGTCCGCGTCCGAAGTGAGAAGTCAACCCCGCCCGCTTCGGCGCGCGATTCCTGACCGCCATTTACAGGGCTGGCGGCGCGGCAAGCCTCCATATCGGCGCCCGCCCAACGGGCTTCCGGTCAAACAAATCAAGAATGACGGTCAGGCGCACCCCGCCTCCGAAGGCGCACGGGCGCGTGACGTCCGGCGCCTGTTTTTGACCGCCCGCTTCGGCGCGGAACGTCTATACGAGGATGTTTTCACATGCCGGAGTCCCGCGCCGTGAGTTGACCGCGGGGATGAATTTCCGCCCGACGCGGGCGTTTAAGCCGTTTTTCCGCATCAATTGAACCGCTTTCTTCAGGCTCGCCCGTTTCCCGCTGTTGCGGCGAAGCTCTTCCCTCGCCCGCAGGCCGCCCGGCGCTTATGGCGCTTGCGCCGTATCTCACGGATAAGACGCGTCAACCCGGCGTCTTCCCCCCGCGAAGGCGACCGCCGCTTTTTTTAAGGTTTCATCCGCCATCCTCAACTCCCTGTTTTTTTTCCGCAACCGGAACAATTCCTCCTTCCGTAGCCGTCCACGTCCGGCAAACGCCCGCCGCCGCCTTCCTTTGACCGCTGTATCCGCCGGCTTTGCATTCCTTTGGGTAAACACGCCGTTCCTTCATCTTCTCTCCCATCTTTTTTCCCTACTGTTGTAGCGCTCTCTTATTCTTGTGTCTGTCAGATGAGGCATGGTCCATTATATTCTTGACGTATGAGGCGAAATAAAAAAAATAAAAACAGAGGCATGAATAATAAAAAGTTTTCCGTATTTAGCGCCGCATATTGCATTGCCACGCTCATCTTGTTCCTCCTTCCACCTTCTCTAACATTGTGGTATACTGTTTCCAACCACTCAAGTGGCAAGGAAGTTATAGTTATGCGCAAAAACTATTTTAACCGTGAGCTTTCATGGATCGCTTTCAATGAACGGGTGCTGAACGAAGGCTTGCGAATCGATATGCCGCCACTGGAACGGTTTCGGTTCCTGTCCATTGTTTCTTCCAATTTTGACGAATTTTTTATGGTGCGGATCGCTTCGCTTAAAGCGGCGTTGCAGGCTGAACGGCGGGCTGGCGACACACCGGAAACGAAAACAGATGTTTCAGGAATGAAGTATGAGACTATTCTGGCGATGTGCGGAAAGAAAACGCGCTCCATACTTAAACGCCTCTATGACTGCCTGTTGAACGAGATTTTCCCTACGCTTGCCGCAAACGGACTTGAACTCTTGCATCCCAACAATTATTCCATTGATGACACCGCCTTTCTCGAAACCATGTTCAAGCGGGAAATCGCGTCCACGCTTACGCCCCTGCGCCTCGAAGACCGCCCGCTTATAGGGAACAAGTGGCTCTACGCAGCCTTCCTGCTTGCGCCCGCAAACAAGGCGGGAAAAACAGCTGTATGCGCTCCGCTTGACGTTCTTGATGATGGCGTTTCGGCGGACAGCCTTTCCCCCCGCATATCTGTGATCAAAATTCCTCCTTCTTTTGATCGCATTGTGTGGCTTCCTGCGGATAAAACCGCTTCGCTGGAGCGTGAAGCGGACAATGCGCCAGAAAAAAACGAAAAGAAACGGTTCGCCTTGCTGGAAGATATGATCCTGTGTTTCGCCCACCACCTCTACCCGGGCTTTCAGGTTAAAGGGCGTATGCTTTTCCAGATAAACCGTGACGCGGACTTCTCTGTTGATGAAAAGCGGGACGAAGGGTTCATCGAAGCCATGAACGAAGTCCTTGAAAACCGGGAGACATCACGTCCCGTGCGCATGGTGTACACGCCGGGCAATGAGACGGTAAAGAAAAGAATCGCGGGTTTCCTGGGGTTTGAGGAGCATGATCTCTATGAAATGCCGGGTCCCCTTCAAGCGAGCGATTTGCTTAAATTGGCAAAAGTGGCGGGGTTTGACGCATTAAAAGAGAAAAGCTGGAAAATCTACCGGCATCCCGCGTTCATCGCCGACCGTCAGAGCGCCGATGTTCAGATCGCGGATCACAAGAAGGAAGTCTCGCCGCGCGCCGGACGACCGGAGTCCGTTTGGGACATTATTAAAGCGGGCGACGTACTGCTCCATCTGCCATACCAGTCTTTCGATCCGGTGGTGGAATTTTTCCAAGCCGCGGCGCGCGATCCCCAAGCGCTGGCTATAAAAACCACCCTGTACCGCACAAGCGGCGACTCTCCCGTGCTTCGCGCTTTGGAACAAGCCGCGCTGAACGGCAAACAGGTTGTGGCTGTGGTTGAGCTAAAAGCCCGTTTTGACGAAGAGCGGAACATATCGTGGGCGCGGCGGCTTGAAAAAGCGGGCGTCATCGTGGTGTACGGGCTGGCGAACCTCAAAGTTCACGCGAAGGCAACCATTGTGATGAGAAAAGAAAACGGGCGAATTGAGCGCTATACCCACCTTTCAACCGGCAACTACAACGATAAAACCGCCAAATTGTACGAAGACCTGAGCCTTTTCACCGTAAACGAAGAAATCGCCTTTGACACAGGCATTCTTTTCAACATGCTCACCGGCTACTCAATGATTCAGCGTATGCGCCGCCTCTCAATAGCGCCTATTGATATGAAACACCGGATTCTTTCCCTTATTGAGCGCGAAACCAGCCGCTCAAGCGAAGAGTATCCGGGCAAGATCATCGCAAAGATGAACGCGCTCGCCGACACCGATATTATACAAGCGCTGTACCGCGCATCCCAGTCCGGTGTCGTCGTCAAACTAAACGTGCGAGGCGTGTGCTTGCTTGTTCCCGGAGTCAAGGGCGTATCGGAAAACATCAGCGTGATCAGCGTCATCGATCACTATCTGGAACATTCCCGCATCTTCTATTTCGCCAATGGGGGCGCGGAAGAGATTTTTCTTTCAAGCGCGGACTGGATGCCCCGCAACCTTGAGCGCCGGGTGGAACTCATGTTTCCGATCTTGCGGGAGGATGTGAAAATGGAGGTCTTTTCGATTCTGGAAACATATTTCAAGGACAACACCCATGCCAGAAGCCTCAACCAAGACGGCTCATGGACGCAGGCGCGCGCGGGGTCTGGGGAACCTTTCCGCGCCCAAGCCGAGCTGCTCGAAAAGGCGCGGCGAGCGGCGAGCAAACCGCTCGTCAGGCGGGAGACGTTCACTGTGAGGAGAAGCCCGCCTGAGGTGTGATTTTGCCGAATTGCGGAGTATCCAGAGACACAGCCGATGAAGGCAGGCGGACGCATGGCGTTTCGCTTTTTGACCTTGCAAAATGATTCTTTTTTTAGTATACTTGCCGCATGTTTAGAAAATTTGGACTCACAGGGGGGAAAAAAACCGAATGGTTGCCTGAAGATCGGGCGCATTTAAAACCCCTGTTCGGCGTACGCCCAGGTGTATACCTCGCGGGTTTATACGGGCTTGTCATTCTTATAGCGCTTTTTTTTGTTCTTCTCTATCCCGGTCTGAAAAATCCGGGTGGACTTCTAGTTGTGGCGACTGAACCGGAAGGCGCCGCGATATGGATTGACGGCGTGTATCAGGCGGCGGCGCCCGCAACGGTCTTTGTCCCGCAGGGAAAGCGCCTCATATCCCTAAGCCTCCCCTCATTCACCGGGTGGCAAGACGAGATTGATGTTACGGGAAGGACATTCGCTTCCTTTCTCTTCCCCAAAAAGACGCTGATAACGGTGACGCTCGAAACGCCCAATCCGGTTGCTGTTCTTCAACAGGGAGCCGCCGAGTACGCCGCATGGTCTTTTGCCGGAGAGCCGACCGCGATCTACCAGATGCCGCCTTCTCTTTCCGAAGCCGCCTACCGCGCCGCGTTCGCCGCGCGGGAAAATGCCGCCGCGTTATCCGCAATGAACGAAACGCTGGAAGCGGCTTCCCGCTTTGCGTCCGCCGCCGCCGGCGCGCGCGATCTTATTCGCTCAAAATACCTGATTGACAACGCGGGACTCTCTCCTTCTCCGCTTACGTTGATTTCTTCCGCCCATGATATGCTTTCCTTCCTTTCCCAAAACCCCGGATCCGCAGCGGCGCTCGCATCTCTTATCCCGCCGGAACTGGCGTCTGTCATTGCTGGATCCGCATGGTATAAAAAACGGACGGCGGGCGGAAACGCCGCGCGGAACCCGTCCGCAGACGACCCTGGGACGGCGGAAAACGTTGCGGTCAATGGGACGCTTTTTTACGCGATTCCAAAAGGAACGTTGTCCCAGGCCAATCGCGTCTTTGCCATAGAAGAGTTCAGCGTTGCGGCGACAGAGGTTTCGCGGATGTCGTGGGAAGCGTTCCTTGCCGCGAATCCTGAGTGGAAAAAAGAAAACGCCGCCGGTCTCGTATCGCAGGGCTTTGCCACAGAAGACTACCTTGAAGAAGACGGCATGTCCGGCGATGCGCTTGCAACAACGCCCGTAACCGGCGTGTCGTGGTATGCGGCAAAGGCGTACTGCGCGTGGCTCTCCGCTTTTTTGGAAGACGCGGATTGCGAAGTGCGCCTGCCCTATGAGCGGGAGTGGGAATATGCCGCAGTCAATGGTTTGCTTCGCGCAACGCAGCCAGCGGCTGTATGGTGTGAGGATTATTTCGCGCCGCTTAACGCGATTTCGGCGAAGAGCGAAAGCATCGCGGCTGTCGGCTCGCCCGAGCGGTCTGTGCGCGGCGGCAAATACATGAAGCTGGAAAGCCGGGGATCTTTGCCGCCTGATTTTTGCGTTCCATTTGTGTCTTTCAGACCGGTCATCGCCAAAAAAGAGACGAACTATGAGTGAGGGCGGCGCGGGCGCAAAAACTATCGCCGTAAACCGCAAGGCTTTTTACAATTATGCGATTGATGAACGCTACGAGTGCGGCATAGAACTGCTCGGCACTGAGGTAAAGTCATTTCGGGAAGGCAAAATTTCCTTTCCTGACGCATGGGCTGAGGTTGTTGATCAAGAAATATGGCTTCGCTCGCTTATTGTCGCTGAAAACCCTTTTTCCTCGATATTTAACCACGATCCGGCGCGAAAAAAAAGACTGCTTCTCCATAAGGCGGAAATAAAGCGCATACGCCGCAAGGTTGAAGAAAAAGGCTTCACCCTTATTCCGCTTTCGTTTTATTTCAAGAAAGGCAGGGTTAAAGTCGAGTTAGGATTATGCAAAGGCAAAAAAACCTTTGACAAGCGGGCGGATATACGGGATCGTGATGTCAAGCGGGATATTGCAAGGGAATTCCGCGCAAACAACTAGCAAGCTGTTCAGACTAAACTCCATAGTATAAAATATCCCTACCCACAGGAGGGGTATGAGAGATGAGAATGAAGCGGATAATCCAGAATAATCTTTTTACTTTTTATGTTGCGCTATATGTGGAAATATTCACGGGGCAATAGACAGCTAAGGCGTGTTCACACAACGTGAAGAGATGACAATAATCGCCACATACATACACACGGCGAACAGTATGTCACGTTTGTCATAACCAGCGCAAACCCGGCGGCATCCCTTTATCCGTCGAAAAAAACGCTCGACTTCATTCCGCCCCTTGTAGATTTCCCGGTCGTAATCCCACGGATGCGCCCGGCCGTCCTTTGGCGGCGCCACAGGATTGAATCTCAACCCCTACGCTGTCAACCGCGTCCGGCCGTCTTCATACGCCCGATCCTTTAATAACGCCGCGCTTTCTTCCACCGGCCCAACTGTTTCCAGCAAAAGACGACTCTCCGCCGCGTCACTCGAGTTCCCGGCCGGCAACCCCTCCCTCTGCAACGCGATAAGAACCCGTTCCAAGCCCCGTTCTTCGCCCAACGGTTAAAGCGCGTATCGACCGACATCGGCAGGATGCCGCCTGTTTAAATTGGTCCAACTCAGTTCCATATCCTCTGCATATCATATTTTATTAGCGTGAACACGCCCTAGCAGGGTTGCGAGGAAATTCTGCGGATTCCAAGCGGATTCCGCAGAATTTCGCCGGACTTCCGCTTGCAAAGCCGATTTTTTCAGAAAAATTGCGCCCGATGTTGAGTGGAGGTTTCTTCACGGAGATGGCGGCAGAAAGCCAGAATGTCAGGCAAGATAAAGCAAATCAACAAAGAAATGGCGGACATGATGGAAATGATTTTGAGTATATGATCGGGCAAGCCTTTCACCTTGAAAGCATATTCTGGCGCGCCCGGATCGATATAGGTTTTCTCCACACGTTCAATGCCGTTGAAATGAATCGCGTTTTCACCGGCGAGCCCGTAGCCCATGCTTCGCGCCTCTATCAAAATAGCGTCGGAATCAGCGGGTATCGGACTCTTTGGATCGTTTTCATAACTGCCGAATAAAATATTCTTGACGTTCAGCCGCTTGTTGATTTCACGTATGCCGGCGAAATTCGCTTTTAACCTGTCCCGTTCTTGGGTAAGAGCGTCATAGGCAATCAGCCCTTTTCCTCCTATGGCAAATGCAAGTACGGCATAAACGAGGCTGCCAAACCAAATGGCGGCGAGCCATTTCAAGAAAAAGAAATACTGAGCTTTCTTTGCTTGCTTTGAAATCTCCATCATATTATGTATGATAATAGTATAGATAAATATTGTCAATAAGGAATCGCGGATTGAATGCGTCGAAAGCGAATGAATTTCGAACAAATAAATTTCCTTGACGCCGCACGGCATAGCCGCTTGATTTTTTTGCCCATTTACACGATCATATTCATTAGAAAAGGAATAAAGATGATTGTTATTTTGTCAAAAGACATTTCACCTCATGATAAAGAAATGGCGCGCATATACCTTAAAGACAGGGGATTCAGCGTTAGGGAGCAGAATTTCGGAGATGACGCCATCATCGGCGCGATTGGCAAGGGCGTTGTGGATATTCGGGAGCTGGGACTTTTGCCCGGGGTTGAGCGGGTGGCGGCTACGTCAAAGCCCTACGAGCTTGCGTCCCGCGAAACTCAAAGCGAGGATACTATCGTTACCGTAGGTTCAGTAAAGATAGGCGGTTCGCGCATTACGGTGATCGCGGGTCCCTGTGCGGTTGAAAGCAGGGAGCAAATACGGGAAACTGCGGAACGGGTGCGGGAATCCGGCGCGGTTATTCTTCGAGGCGGAGCGTACAAGCCCCGGACAAGCCCCTATGCGTTTCAGGGACTTGGCATGAAGGGTTTGGAGTTTATGAAGGAAGCGGGCGAAGCTCTCAACATGCCCATTGTCACCGAGATCGTATCCACAGAGCTGGCGGATCAGATAAAAGATTTAACAGATATGTTTCAGATCGGCGCTCGCAACATGCAGAATTTCGAACTTTTGAAAAAAGCCGGCTCTCTTGGCAAGCCCGTGCTTTTGAAACGAGGTCCATCCGCCACTATGGAAGAATGGCTCATGGCTGCGGAATACCTCCTCGCGTCCGGCACGAAAGATGTGGTTCTGTGCGAGCGCGGCATACGGACATTTGAAACATATACCCGCAATACGCTTGATATTTCCGCTATTCCGGTGGTGAAAGACCTCAGCCACTTGCCAGTCATCGTTGACCCAAGCCACGCGGTGGGCATACGCAACAAAGTGGCGCCAGCGGCTCTGGCGGCTATTGCGGCAGGCGCGGACGGCCTTACCGTAGAGGTGCATCCCAGGCCAGACACGGCTTTGTCCGATGGCATGCAGTCTTTATACCCGGAGCAGTTCGAGCGGCTCATGCGCGACATAGAGGCGCTGGCGCCAGTTGTCGGCAAAGAATTGCTGCGCACGCCAAAAACGGCTGTCACGGCGTCGGGACGATCCGCCGTTCCTAACGATCTAGATGCGCAAGGCAATCCAGACAATCTGCCCATAGCCTTTTCCGGTGAAAGCGGCGCGTATGCGGAACAGGCGCTTATGCGGGTTTTTGGCGATGACGCGCAGCGCGTTTCCCTGCCTTCCTTCAAAGCCGTGTTTGACGCGGCGCTTGAGGGGTCTGTAAGCGCAGGCGTCATTCCCATTGAGAACAGCCTCGCGGGTTCCATCCACGAAAACTACGATCTTTTTCTCCGCTACCCTGACATCGCCATAGTGGGGGAAATGAAACTCCGCATTATGCACTGCCTCATCGCCGATGAGCGGGCGGCTATAGAGGGAATCAGCATTGTAAGAAGCCATCCGCAAGGTTTTGATCAATGCCGCGAATTTCTGAACAAGCATCCGGATTGGCAGTTGGAGCCGTACGCCAACACCGCAAGCGCCGTAGCATCCATAGCGCGGGAAGGCGCGGTCAGAGTCGCCGCCATTGCCGGAGAAGCCGCCGCCAAGGCGTTCGGCTTAAAGGCGCTGAAGACCGGCATTGAGACCAACCCGCAAAACTACACCCGCTTCGCCGTCATAGCGCGGAAAACCGGTGACAAGGCGCCCGTGCCTCCAAGCCTCGGCTCAGACCCGCCGAACAAAGCGAGCCTCGTGTTTTCAGTCTCCGATGAGCCGGGATCTCTCTTCACCTGCCTAAAGATTCTGAGCGACAAGGGCATCAACCTCTCAAAGCTGGAATCCCGCCCCATTCAAGGGCGTCCGTGGGAATACCTTTTCTACATTGATGTGACTCTTCCCCAAAACACGGATGTTTTTAATTCGGCGATTGAAGAATTAAAGGCAAAGACCAAGGATTTTCACTTTCTTGGAACATACCGGGCGGCGCGGTAGAAGAGTGGCGGCGACCATGCGGGCGCTTTTCCGTCCGCATGGTCGCCGGATGCATTTCTCTAAGGGCTGATATGGCAAAATATGGGACTATTTTGAATTTGCCACATCTGGAACGCTCGCCGCCTTTCGTTAGATGTCCGTCATTCCAGCCGTATCGTACCTAATGATTCAAGGGTAACATCGGAAGAAATTTCCGGCACGGACAGCGCGACCAGTTCCGGCAGTTCCCGCTCGGTTGAGGACTTGACAAGGAACCGCGCCTGTTCCGCGCACACAATAACCGGCAGATACCCATGCTCCTGAATCGCGCTTACGGAGCGGGTCAACGCCTTTATCCAGGAACGTTGCGTCGAAGGCTCCAGCGCGGCCACAGCGCCGGAAGTCGTCTCGACTTTGCTGTCAACAATCTTCTGTTCAAGACTATGATCAAGGATCAGGACATGGAGAATCTTGTTCTCATCCGCGTACTTGTGGCAAATCTGCCGGCCCAGTCCCTGACGGGCCTTCTCCGTAAGAAAGCGGATGTCATGCGTGAGAGGCGCATAATCGGCAAGCGCCTCCAGAATCGTCACCATGTTGCGGATGGAAACCTGCTCTTTCAGGAGATTCTGCAACACCTTCTGGACTTCTCCAAGACTTAACGCCTTCGCGCCCATAGCTTCCTCGACAACTGCTGGATACTCCTTCTTTATCGTTTCAATAATGGACTGCGTTTCCTGCCGCCCCAGTATCTCCGGCGCGTTCCGTTTGATGATCTCGGTCAAATGGGTTGAAATAATGGTGGGCGGATCAACCACCGTGTATCCCAGCCGCTCGGCTTCATCCCTCTTTTCATCGCTTATCCACACAGCGGGCAATCCAAACGCCGGATCCCGCGTCTTCTCGCCGTACAACTCTTCTTTTACATAGCCCGGATTGATGCACATATAGTAGTTCATGCGTATCTTGCCTCTGCCCGCCTCAACGCCCCGTATTTTGAAGCAGTACTCCGAAGGCTCTAGCGCCATGTTGTCAATGATGCGTATCTTGGGAATCACCAACCCCAGATCAAGAGCGGACTGCCGCCTCACCCCCTGTATGCGCTCAAGCAATTCCGCGCCCTTGTCTTTATCGACAAGCGGAATAAGCCCGTAGCCCAATTCAAGGGAGAGCGCGTCAAGCGGCACAATGGAAGGCATCTCGCCCGTATCTTCCTTGGGCTTCATGGTTTTTCCCGCCGCAAGGGATTCGGCATGAGCTTTTTTCCGCTGTTTCAACGTGATGGTATAGGCGTAATACCCGATGATCGCCGCCATGACAAACAGCACGGCATGAGGGAAACCGGGCAGCACGGCCAGTCCCAGCAGTATAAACGCGGCAATCCAGTAAATGCGGGCGTCGCGGGAAAACTGTACGCCCACTTCCTGCCCCAAGTCCCCGGGCGTCGCGGCTCTCGACACCACAATGCCGACCGCAGTGGACACAAACAGGGCTGGAAACTGTGACAAAAGCCCGTCTCCTATGGTAAACCGTATGTAGTTGTTCGCTGCGGACCCAATCGGCTCGTCATGCATCACGGTACCGACAATGACGCCGCCGATAACGTTCACCGCAGTGATAAAGATGCCGGCTTTCACATTGCCTGAAATAAACTTGCTTGCGCCGTCCATTGAACCGTAGTAATCCGCTTCCTGTTGCACCTCGGCTTTGCGCTTGCGGGCTTCCTCGTCCGTGATGGCGCCGGAACTGTACTCCGAATCAATCGCCATGTACTTGTTCGGCATGGCGTCCAGCGTGAACCGCGCCGCCACTTCCGAGGTGCGGGTGGCCCCCTTTGTTATCACTACCACCTGTACGACAATAATTATGACAAATATGATGGATCCTACCACAAGTCCGTCCATTGAGTTGGACGAACCAACCACAAAGGAGGAAAACGCCCGTATCATGTTGCCGTCAAACGCCGCTCCCTTGGTCAATATGAGCCGCGTTGATGAAACGTTCAGCGCCAGCCCAAACACTGTAACCGCAAGCAGTACCGCCGGAAACAGGCTGAAATCCGTCGCTTTTTTTGTGTACAGCACGGTCAGCAGTATCAATATTGAAAGCACAAGATTCAACGCCATCAACGCGTCAAGTACAATCGTAGGGAGCGGGACAATAAACATTACTATCGCTAAAACAACGCCCGCCGCAAGCGCAATATCAGAAGGTTTTCCCACATCCGCCATATTTTTTCCTTTTTGCCTCAATGGGCATGTTTTCGCCTTTCCTCGTTAATGGACCACACTTTTTGCAACACCAGAATAACCGCCTCCCAGTACTGCTCCGGCACTTCATCGCCAACTTCGGTGTCCATATACAAGGCGCGCGCCAGAGGCTTATTCTCCACAATAGGCGCCCCGTTGTCAAGCGCGATGCGCCTGATGCGGAACGCCATCTCGTCCTCGCCTTTCGCCGTTACGACAGGAGCGCCGCCCTCTCCCATGTGGTACTCCAGCGCCACCGCAAAGTGGGTCGGGTTTGTGATGACCACATCGGCTTTGGCCACATTGATCGCCATATTTTTGGTCAGAATCTGCCGCATACGCCGCCTGAGCCGCGCCTTTACATACGGATCGCCTTCGTACATTTTGCGCTCTTCCTCCGCTTCCTTCTTGGACATCTTGAGCGATTCCCGATATTGCCACCGCTGAAACATGTAGTCGGGAATGGATAAGAGGAGCAGAAACAGAGACGCCAGAATGAGCATCTGTATAGCCAAAGTCCCGACAATGCTCACGCTTTTCCATAAATTCATGGCTTGCATGTTTGTCAGCACATTGATTTTCGATTTGATGAGCAAAAACGCCGTCAAGCCGATGACAAGCATTTTAACAATGGATTTAAAAAAATTAAAGACGCCTTCCATGGAAAAAAGCGTTCTTTGGAAGTATTTGCCAAAACGCGGCAATATCTTGGAGAAATTGGGCGTCAAAGGCTTTGTCGTGAACAGGAACCCCACCTGCGCCATGTTCGCAAAAATAGCCGATATCATAGCGACCACAATAATGGGCAGGCACAGTTTGATGAAATAGAGCAGCGCGACGCCGGCGATTCTCCTGTCCCTAACAGGATCCATCTCCGTCGCCATTGACAGAAAGAAATGGATCATCTCGACAAACGTTCTCAGCATGGAAGGCGCAAGAAACAACAGCGTTATACCCGGAATCAGCAACACCAACGCGCCGATAAGCTCTTGGCTTTTGGCGACCCGGCCTTCTTCCTCCCGCGCCTTGCGGATCTTGTACTCAGACGGTTCCTCAGTGCGCCCCTCATCTTCCGCCGCGAACCATTGCAAGTGTATGCGGGGAAGCGCGGCGGGCGCGGTTAAAAAAAGCTCTCTATTATGCGCTTGCGACGCGCCGTTTGTAGGCATGGCACCTCTTCTCCGCTTTTTTCTTCTGATTTTCTGGTTATAATAAGCATACTAAGCATATATTGTAACGCGATTTTTCGCAAGGGCTGCGCTCTGCGCGGCTATGTCAGGAAGCGGACGTCGTCGCAGGCGAATCCATACACTGATGGAAAAAATCACCGTACTTCAAATTCAACATGAGCGTAGCTCGCATCATCTTCGACAGAAACCGTCCGCTTTCCCCGTGAAACTGGCAGTATGAACACGCCCGCGCTGTCAAGGCTTCCTGCCAGAACGCCGTCAACAAACACAAGCGCGTCGTCTTCAAAACCGGCTGTCTCTATCCGAATCGCCTGGTCGTCGAGCGGCAATGATGGATCAGCATAAAACACGGAGCCATGACGGGGCAGCCGTATGTTCCCGTCGCCCCGCCGCGCTTGCCCTATGCGAAGCCGTTCCGCAAGCCATGACCGGTACTCGCCGGGATAGAGCGCGCTGTCCCCCTGATGCCAGTCGCAGAAGCCGGGCGTTCTATCGCGGAGCAACCATTCATGCAAGGTTCCGGCGCAGAACCGGGTCGCCCTCATGCCGGAAAGCGCGCATATTTCCATATCAACCATATCGCCAACGCCGTCTAGCGCAACGCCGGACGGCGCGGCGTCAGGATCGGCCGCTTCCAGAGCGTTGAGAATATCCGCCGCAATACGCGCCGGAATGGAACTGCCTGTTTTGCCGACCACAGTCGCGCCGGAAAAATTGCCCATCCACACCCCAACAGTCCACCGTCTGGTCGCTCCCAACGCCCAGATGTTCTGGTACTGATTCGCGGTGCCTGTTTTAAACATGGACTGAAAGCGCGTTGAAAACATCGGCGCGGCGCCAAAACCCATCCAGCGGCTCGCCTTGTCGGAAAGGATGTCGCGGATGACAAACGCCGCATACGGAGACAGGGCTTGCGCATTGCGCGCGCTCTGCGCGTTGAGATCGTTGTCGCAGTCTTCTTCAACGAAACGCAGGTCAGCCAGTTTTCCTTCCCGTTGAAACACAGAGAACGCCCTCACCAACTCTTCCAGACTGACCTCCGCATTGCCTAACGCGAGTCCTGTTCCGTACGCCCCTCGTTTTTCGGCCACAGACGCAAAGCCCAATGCCTCAAGGCTGTCTTCAAACCGGCTCACGCCGATCCGCTCCAGCAGCCACACTGCCGGAACATTCAGAGACGAGGCAAGCGCAATGCGCATACGCACGGGACCGTTGAACCTGCGGTTAAAATTCGCCGGTATATACGCTTCTCCCGCGCCGAAAACATTCGGAATGTCGGGCAGAATGGCGTTTGGACCAAAGCCGCTGTCCACGGCGAGCGCATAGAGAAACGGCTTTAAGCATGAACCGGGCTGATTCCGCACTTGTACGCCATCTATCTTGCCGGAAACGGCGTCGTCAAACCACGAAGCCGATCCCACGTAGCACAACACGGCGCCGGTTGAATTTTCTATTGCCAATACGGATCCGTTGCTCACGCGATTAAGAGAGAGTTTTGCGAGTTCCGCGCCCAGTCGTTCTTCGGCGTAAAGCTGGAGATCAAGATCAAGCGTTGTTTTGACAGGACGCCGAATTTGACATCCAGAGCCGCCATCCGAAGACTTCGCGGGGTTTGAAAGCAGGGATCGCGTTCTATCCGTAAAATGCGGCGCGTAGAAAGGGGTTTTGGCGTTCCGCGCCGGCGCATCCGCAATGTCCGGTGACGCGGCGGCTTCCGCAACAGCGGCGGTGACAGCCGCGTCACCCGCATTGCAACGGACGGCAAGCTGTTTTGCCGCGACAAGCGAAGCCTCCGCATTGTAGACCGGGTCGTACAAACCCGGACGGCGCGGAACAACGGCAAGCGTCACGGCTTGCGCGTCATCCAATTCCGTCACCGCCACGCCAAAACGGGCGCGGCTGAAGGCGCCGAGTCCTTCAATATTGCTTCCAAAAGGAATCGCGTTGAGCCAAAGTTCCAGAATGGCGTCTTTTGAAAGCCGCGCCTCAAGCCGCAATGCGTCAACAGCCTCGTCTATTTTTCCGCCAATCCCCCGCGCGTGGGGCTTTATGAGCCGCGCAAGCTGCATAGTGATGGTGGACGCGCCGGACGCCACCCGCCTTGCGGATGCGTTGCGGATCGCGCTCGCTATAACCGCGACCGGATCGACGCCTATATGATGGTAAAACCGCTTGTCTTCCGCTTTGATAAACACGTTCCGTACGCTTTGAGGAACATCTTGTACATCCGTCCACTCCCGCCTGACGCCGTCTTGCGCCGGAAACACTCTCAGCGTCACGCCGTTTCTATCCGTGAGCACAAGACTGTAATCCCGTTTCTGGAACGCCGTCAATTCAGGATAGGGGAGAAAACGGCATGCAAGGTACGCCGCAAAAAAGAAAAGAGCGAATATGAAAAGAACTGTTGCAAAGGATTTCACGATTTTTTTCATTTTTCCGGTACGGCGCCGCGATACAGCCCGGCGTTTGTCTGTCTAGCGGGGTACATGGTATTCCGCATCGTCAGAATTGTCAATATGACGAATTGCGCCGCGTCAAATCTAACCATACGGGAAGCCCGGATGCGAGGGAGGAAGGGCGATATATGCCGCTGCCGAAACGCGGCGGGCATGAAGATTGCAATATTGTCCAAAACGCCTCTTGAAGGCAAAGAGTGCAACCGCTTCAGATTGTTCTTACCAGAGGGGAAACGTGGCGGCGAGGAGGGCGGACTACGCGCCACTCCCTATGGCTGTAAGTCCCGCCAATAGGCATGACAATACTTTCAATGCGTAATCATCAAATAGAATGCTCCGTATTATTATAGTAGTGTAAAGTTGCATAGAGAATGGGAATCCGGGGAGCGGCGTAGATTTGCGTTTAACTACATATAATATAAAAAATTAGTCCCGCCACACCGCCGAATCTCCATGATCATGAAACCTGCCACATTTGCCTGTTTTTGGGCAGTTTTTGGCTTAAAAAAGGCGTTTTTTAGGGATGCCGCCACATACCCCGCCACATTTTTGCACAGGCTTGAGAACCTCCTTAAACCCGTGCAAAATAACCAATAAACAACCGATAAAGACCTATTATAAATTAGAGTGGGAAGAGCAATAACTGAGCATGTCCGTCCGTTTTATCGCCCACTGTCCGTTTATGTCTTTTTTCGCTTTTAGCTCGCCTCTGTGGACAAGCCGTAGAATAGTAATGGGGTGTACACGAAAAAAGTTCGCCGTGTCCCGGATAGATAAAATACCGGGGAGGGTGTTTATATAGTCTTCGTACTCCTCGCTTATCATAGTCTTCAATTCCTTCCGGGAATATCCTGTAGTCTTTTCCTACGGAGGTTCCCTCGATGGCGCCCATAAGCAGCAGGTACCGCACCTGATGACAAGCCAAGCTGAGGCGCTCCGCCGCCTCCTTAATGGTCATCAGCATGGCGCGCCTCCTTTCCGTCCGGTCCGTCCGGGTCGAGTCCGGCTTTTTCAGCGATGTCGCGCAGGGCGAGTATGACTTTCCGGGCTTCCTCGCGCCCAAGGAAGCGGATGTCGTCAACGCCGCCTATGCGTCTTGTCATCGTCCGGAGGGAGCGGATGTCTTTTTTCCTGCTCGCCAAGTCCCACAAGCCCCTGATATAGTACTCCTGCCGGGCGGTGATCCACGCCGGATCGCGCTTTGCCTCCGCGTCCGTTTCTTTCAAGGCGGGATCGCCCTTGGCTTTGAGGCGGAAGCCGAGCGCTTTGAAGGCGGAGAGGGCGTTGTTGTACTGCCTCCACGTCCGTATGGAGGCCGCCGATTCAACGCCGACCGCCCCCAGCAGCAGGGCGCGGTACGCCTCGTCGTCAAGGGAGCATTCACGTTTCGCCACATGAAGAATCTTCATCCATTTTTTTTGCGCGGGAGACATGTCCGCCATTTGTCTTTCCTCCTTTGATTTAAGACAGCCGGGCTTGCGCCCGGCCGCGGTTTGCTAGATGGACGCGATGTCCAGGGGGATTTGCTCGTAAGAGCCGTCCTCCCGGCGCTCGTAGAAACGCAGATAGGTCTTGGTTGAGGCGACCTGGACGCTGTCGGATATCGCCCGCATGGCCTCGCGCCACTCGGCGTCCTCAATGGCGAGGCGGCGCAGGCCGAGTATGCGGTTTTTGTTGATGTTGCCCTGCTTGTCAACGTAGAAGGCGTCCTCGACGAGGAGCTTGATCTCCGAGCGGGAGCCGTCCGCCCACCTGCGGACGCGGTTGTCCACGAGCGTTTTCGCCACCTGCAATTTCTCGTTGAATTGTATAGTGTCGTTGACCGCCGCTTGCAGCTTGTAGCGCCCGTCGTAGGTGGCGAGGGCGATGTTGCCCTTCTTTCCGCCCCATGAAACCTTGTGCTGCTCCGCGGAGAG
>JAIROG010000025.1 GCA_031257675.1 Treponema sp.
TGTAAAAGGTTTATTGGAAAAAGCAATAAACGGCGAAATAAAAATTTTGATGCATAAAATAAATTTTCTTGAAGTCTATTATTATATTTATAAAAGATATGATGAACAGACTGCCTTAAGATTATTGGAAGAAATTAAAATAGTTCCAATAGAAATTAATACAGAAATAACAGACAGTATTTTAATAAAAGCTGGTCGATTGAAGTCATTGTATAAAATGTCACTGGCCGATTCAATCGGGTTGGCGGAAGCGGTAATAAATAGCGGATATTTTGTTACAGCCGATCATCATGAATTGGAAATAGTTGAAGCAAAAGAGAATTTGAATATAATTTGGATTAGAGAAAGAAAGAAAAAATAAGAGCGCCAACCAACTTCGCATAACAGGACTTATGCTTCGGGCGCAGTAGCGCCCTCGGGCTACGGCTTTTGCGCGGGTTTTCTCCGCCACATTGTGCGGTTTCCTTTATCGCAACCGCAAAAACGTCATATACAGCCGGAACGTTAGACGCGATATTTCTGGAATTTTTTGTGAAATTGCTCAAAAATTGATAAATATAGCTTGTCATTATAAGAGAAATAGATTAAGTATGATGGACATTGACATGCCAGTTATTGATGAAATAGTCCCCTTAATTGTGTCTCTGACATCTCCGGACCAAATTGTGCTTTTTGGTTCATACGCAAGGGGAGATAATACAGAGAAAAGTGATTGAGTATAGTATTAATGAAATCGGGTTTTCAAGACGACCCGAGACATGGGGACGCTGGTCGGATGGGAAAACCTGAGCGATGAGCATGCGGTTAGCCGCGCAGCCGAAAGGCGATATTATGGTGGATGTTAAAGGCGCGCTTTATACGCCGAAGGGCGTCATTGATCACCAGACGGTGAGAATATCCGCAAACGGACAATTTCTTGAGGAGAAGCGGTTGACCAGCGGCGACTGGTCGTTTGTGGTTCCGCGGGAATTGGTGACGGAGCGTACGCTTGATCTGTCGTTTGAATACCCTGACGCGGCAAGCCCTGTTGACTTTGGAGGAACAGACGGGAGATTGCTGGCGGTCGGCTATGCGACCATGACCCTTTCGGAAAACAAGCCGCAATAACCAAGCGCATCCGCCCGCATCCTCCCTCGTCCGCGCCTGTCATCCGGCGCACAATCGCAGGGTGGCGGCAATTCTGAAAGAATATTGTGGAAATTTTGACAAATAGACGGTACAGGCATTGACAAGCCAAAAATAAGCGGATATTATTTCAATCGTAGCATATTATATTATTAACATTATTAACGCCGACGGAAGAAGTTTGCGCGTGGGCGCAGGATTCTAATGAGATGGCGCGGATCGGAAAGACGACGAAGCGGTATGGTGAACGCCGTTTATTATAATGTGGATAACGTTGCGGTTAACGTGTTTGACGTGAACGTAAAATATGAAATTATAACGAGGTGTTGATTATGAACACGGTTGAAAGCGCAAAAATTTTAATGAAGCGGTTTTCGGCGCAACTGCTTGATCTCGCGTTTATCGCGGGCGATGACGAAAGCATTCCGCTTGACGAAAGGCAATGGCTCTATAATGTCGCGCCGTCAATGTATGCGAAAATATCGCAGGATCTCGGCGTGGAATATGTTATTGAAGGGAAAGTAACTGTCTATAACGCCAAGGCAATGATAAAAATCGGCGATTTCCCGATGGCGAAATATACGAAATTTGATTTGCAGGCGGAAAACGGCGAATGGGGCGCCGGTTACCTTGATAAGGGCGCGTATGGTATGTATTTTGCGGGAGAAAAACAAACCGTGATATTAACCGGTGGTATGAACGCGAGAGTCAGCTTTCCTCTTGAAATTAAAGAGCGTTGAGATATTGGGAGCTTCTGGAAACTCAACCGGAGTTTCTAGAAGCTCCTCGGAGAGAGTTGTTAATTATATGATATATAAAGAATTATTAAAATACAATTTTCTCAAAAAGATAAGAAAGGTTCCCAATTAAGAATTGGCGGATGCTTTGAGATCAGGCGCCGGTGAAAGGATAAGGGCGGTAGGGTACGCGGCCAAGACCCTTTGCGGCGCGCATGGCGGCAATTCTGAAGAAATAGTAAGGTATACTCAATAGTATGCCATTAACACCGGTGTTGTTCTTAAGTGCGCTATTTTTAAATAAAGGAGATATAAATGAATATGTTCAGGTTAAAGAAAAATTATGGCGGCATGACAGTCGCCGGAGTCGTGCAGTCGGTTGATCCCGGTCAAGGTTTTATGGTCTTGTCCCTCTTGTCCGGAGATGAGATTCGGGTTGATATTGCGCGGTCAACATGGTATCAGGTGTTGCGCAATGTGAGGGATGAGGCGCGCGACCGTGTGCCTGAGCCTGACGAGGCGGAGGTGGAGAAGGCGTTGGGCAAGCGGGAGGACGCGGCTGACAAGGCGATGTGGGACGCCAAGCGGCAGCTTCTTAAATACATACGCCCCAATAGCATGGCGGCGATTCGAGGGGTGGGCAGCCAAAACGGAGACGACTTCTCGCTGTCCGCCCGCGCGGTGACGCTTATGCATTCGGCTCCCGGGCGGTATGGGTGGGAGGACACCCATTGGTGGCTGCAACAAATCGGCGTCTTGTTCGAGCAATGGATGGACGTGTTGTTTGACAATAAGCGCGAATTGACGGAGAATGACTTTTCTTACTTCTACCGGACCAATTTGGACTTTTTGGGCGGCAAGACGGCTAACGACACCCAGGAATGCGCGACCATGTCCCGGTTTTTGTACGGGCTGTCGTCCTCATACCTCTTGACCGGCAACAACCGCGCGTTTTCCGCGGCTTCGGCCTGCGCCAAATATCTTGTCAACACGTTTTCGACGCTGACACATGATCATATGTATTGTTTCTGGAAATTCGGGCGCAAGCATGACGGGAAAAGCATGAGGGACATCATCAGTTCGCAAAACGGCGATGATTTTGGCGCCTACGCTTTGTACGAGCAGATATACGCGCTTGCGGGCCTCACCCAATACTACCGGATAACGCAAGACACCACTATTTTATTCTATATCACCCGTTCCATCAACGCCTTTGAGAAATTCTTCTATGACGAGAAGCGTGAGGGCGATTCCTGTTTTACCGGAGCGGGCGGTTATTTCTCGCATATCGATCCGGTGACTATGAGGCCCGACTCGCCAAGTTTGGGGCAAAACCAGATGCGGAAGAACTGGAATTCTCCATAGGCGATCACATTCCGGCGTATTTGATCAATCTTCTTCTAGCTATAGATCCGTTGCCGGTCGCCGTAGAGAGCGACTCGTGGAAGCGGCTTCTCAAACTATGCCGTAAAATACTGGATGAATGCGTGGAAAACATCATCACGCATTTTCCGCCTCAGGATGACAGCAAATTCGTGAACGAGCGCTTCTATGCGGACTGGACGGTGGATCATGAGTGGGGGTGGCAGCAGAATCGCGGCATAGTGGGGCATAACTTGAAAATATCATGGAACTTGACGCGGTGCGGGCATTACTATGCGTATCTTGCGGAGCAGGCGCGGAATGAGGGGGACGACGCCCGACGGAGAAAATGTCTGGGCATGTCCAAACGTTGTTACGAAGTGGCTCAAAAGTTGGGAAAAAATATGGAAGAGGTTGGCGTGGATTTAATCCGCGGGGGGATTTATGATGCGCTGGAGCGGAATCCCGCCAACGGCATGCCGACCGAGTTCGCTTGGGAATCGACGAAAGACTTCTGGCAGCAGGAGCAGGCGATCTTGGCGTATTACATTTTGTCCGGCATTCCCAATGAGCATCAAACGGAGGAAGACGGCCGGCGTTTTCTTGAGCTGGCGCGGTATTGCACGATGTTCTGGAACGTGTTTTTCATCGATCAAGAAAACGGGAAGATCTATTTCCGCACTACGGAAAGCGGCGCTCCTGTGGTGCAGGATGGATATGGACTTCAGGGCGGTCACGCCATAGCCGGATACCATTCATTTGAACTGAATTATCTGGCGCACCTCTATATCCGCGCGTATATCGCCAAGTCGGCGGGGCAGGACGAGAGCTTCTGCCTGTCCTTCCGTCCGAGGAATTGCGAGGGGGTTAAAACATTCAATGTGCTGCCGGATTTCTTCCGTCCTGGGGACCTCAAAATTATCGGCGTCAAATTCAACGGCACGCCGCAAAGTATCCGTGATTCCTCGCGGTTCCAGATTGACATTGAGAATATCAAGCCGGGAACCAAAATTGAAGTGGAATTTATGCCGATTAGACGGGAAACAGCTTCTGAAGAGTTGCGGATACAGAAAGAGCGGGAAGGCGTCGTGGAGATGGCTTACGATACAGCAGGGTGACGCCCCGCCCTCAGAATGGTCGTCTTTCCGGGTGAGGGCGCCTGCGCATTCCAAATAAAGGAGAATAAAGAAGATGAAAAAGACGCTTGAAGGCAAGAAAATCGCCGTAATAGCCGAAAGCAAGTTTATACCGGACGAAATGCAGGCGTACCAGACGGGCTTTGGGTTGTACGGGGCGCAGGTGGATTTTGTGTCGCGGATATGGTACGGGGACTACAAGCCGCAGTCGACGGTTTTTTACAGCGATGTGGATCCCTCGGATCAGGAGCCGTGGCAGTCGCCTGAAAAGCTTGTGGTGGGAAAAGACATTTCCACTGTCAATCTTGACGATTACGTCGCCGTGATTATGTCGGCGAACTATGTGAGCGTCCGGCTCAGGTGGTCGGAAAAGACCGATTTTACGGATCCGCGCGAACTGGCGCGTTCCGCGCCGGCGTCCCGTTTTTTCGCGGACGCGATGCGGCGTCCTGAGATCGTGAAAGGGGCGCTCTGCCATGGACTGTGGATACTGGCGCCGTATCCCGAGTTGCTGAAAGGCAGAAAAGTGACGTGCCATACGGTGGTGATGGCGGATATCCTGAACTGCGGGGCTGAAGTGGTGGTGAAAGATGCGGACAATGGAGGCAAAGAGCTGGCGAAAGTCGTGGTTGACGGGGATTTGATAACCGGCTTTAGCAAACATGAGGCGTTGCCGTTCATAGAAGCCATTGCCGGCGCCATTGTCAATCGCAAGCGTCCGTACGCACACGATGGGTAAGCCTATGCCGCAGGTGACGTTTTTATATATTCCGGGCGTGTTTGGGCGGGCGTTTGAAGATGTGGACGCCCTGCTGAAAGGCAGTTGGGACGAAGCGGGGGCGTGGCGGGAAAAGAAGGCTCCGTGGTCGGTTGCGCCGATGGCGAGGGAGCCGTGGGAGGACGGCGGCGTCTGTTTCCGCGCGGTGGTTGAGTTGGACAATGCGGCGCGGGGCAAAGATTTTTACTGGGGGGTCTCATTCCGTCAGCGTAATGGGCGGGAAGTGTGGGCGATCGCCACTGAAATAACGGATCCCGCTTCTTCAGAACGGTTTTGCCAATTCCGGTTCAACGGAATTGACAGCGAATGCCGTTACTATCTCACCCATTGCCGGCGGCTCGGCGCCAACAAGATCAGACGGAAAGACGGCTCGTGGGGCGTCCGCTTCGCCGTGTGGGCGCCTCACGCCCGCGCGGTTGATCTGGCGTTCGGCGCGGTTTGGGACAGCGCGGACCCTGGTAAAAAGCCGGTGGCGCCGAATGTCTCCTTGCCCAAAAGCCGCATGGCGGGCGGGTATATCGCCGGTGACGGGTCCGGGTCCTATCCGGGTGCGCCTCCCATTCCAATGGTTCGCGTTGAAGATGGAATTTGGGAGGCGGGCGCGGATGTTTCCTCGCCTCATTCAGCGGTTGATTTTTCGCTTGACATGTTGAATCACCGCCCGTATATGTTCAGAATAACACAGGAAGATGGTTTTATTGCATACCGTACCGATTTGTACTCCCGTTGCCAAATCGGGTCTGGAGCCGTTAATCCTCACGGCGCCCGTTACGAAGGGCTTACGAGGGATTTAAGCGGCTTGGGAAGCTGCTCGGTGACGGTCGATCCCGAAAAGGTCGCCAAACATTTTGAAGAAGACGTGTGGCCCGAAAAGGAGTTTATAGACGAGGGGGAGTTCTGGAAGGATGAGTTCACTGACAAAAAACTTCCCCAAAACAGCGGCGATCTTATTATCTATGAGATCCATCTTGGGGCGCTTGGCTTTGATCACGCCGGACCGGGAACGCTGAAAGACGCTATAGCCTTGCTGGATCACATAGAAAACATGCATGTCAACGCGGTTGAATTGTTGCCCTTGTCCGAATTTGGCGATGGCAGCATGGAAAATTGGGGATACTCAACGTCGCACTATTTTGCCATTGAATACAGCGGGGGCGGACGGGATCAGTTCAAATTTTTCATCAAAGAATGCCACCGGCGAGGCATAGCGGTGATCATGGACGTGGTGTACAACCACTACACTCACGATGGAGAGCGGGCGGAGTACAATTACGATTCCAACCGCCCCGAACACAATGGATACTACTGGTACGAGGGCAAGCCGTGGGATTACTCCTTCCCTGAAGGAGGGTATATCGACAACATGTCCACAGGCTGGGCGCCCCGCTTCTATGAAGGGATGGTGCGTAAGATGTTCATCAGCAGCGCGGTTGCACTCATGCGGGAATTCCATATTGATGGTTTTCGTATGGATCAGACCACCTCAATTCATGGGTACAACGTACTGCATGCGGATGGAAGAGCGGTGGGAACGGCGAATATGTTTGGGGCGAAATTCTTGAGGGAATTGGGGCGCACGTTGCGGATGTTCAAACCCGGCGTTTTTCTCATGGCTGAGGATCACTCGGACTGGGATGAGGTGGTCAAGCCGGTGGAAGAAGGCGGCATGGGGTTTGACGCCCGTTGGTATTCCGCGTTCTACCACAACCTTATGGGCGACACGGATCAGGGGGATGCGGCGAAACTGATATACCGGTCCGCGATCTCGCTGGGAAAGGGTCCGTTGGCAATGGATCGTTTCGCCGCTATGCTCGCAGGCTCCGCCTGCCAAAAGGTGGTTTACAGCGAATCCCATGACGAAGCCGGCAACAGCTCCGGACCGTTTGTGGATCCCGACTGGAGCGGGGACAGCGGGAAACAGTACACATCGGCGCGAGGCGTCATTGTCGCATCAAACGCGGCGGATTTGAGAGGAGCCACCCGTACATACGCGGAGGCTCGTTGCCGTTTCGCGTGGGGGATGACGGCGCTTTCCGCAGGCATACCGATGTTTCTTTTCGGAGAGGAGGTGGGGGCGCAAAAACGGTTCAAGTACAACGCGGTGTTGCAAAATAGAGAAGATATTACCGGCATGGCGCGGGACGAAGGGCGATTTTTATACCGGTTCTACGCGGATGTCAACGAGTTGCGGAGCGCCCATACGGGGCTTCGGAGCCGCTTGATTGAGATAGTTCACGTGCATAACGACAACCGCGTCATCGCGTTCCGCCGCTGGGATGAAAATGAATCTTTTCTGATCATCGCAAGTCTTGCCGATCATCCCTATGACAACGGGTATGTCGTGCATGGCGACAGCCTAAGAGCCGGTTTATGGCGGGAGGTGTTCAACAGCGACGCCACACAATACGGCGGCGCTGGCATCGGAAACGCCGGCGGCATGGTGCGGTGCGCCAATGGCGACGTCAATCCGGCGCTCCCGTTCGCGGGGTTTGTAGTCTTGCAATGGCAGCGGGAGAATTGAGGGAAGGGAGCGCCTTCGCCGCGTTTGCGACCAGGCGCGGCTATAAACACACCGGAAACGTTGTTTCCGAGAATCCTTGCATACTAAAGAGAGGTTTTATGGAAAACAGAGGAAAGACAGATATAAGCGAAGCGGATGTACTGAAATGCGCTGGCAAAGATATATGCGCGTTCTGGGAAAAACGCTTCAAAGAAGCGGAACGGAATTGGACCGGGAAACGTCCTGTCGCCGCCGCCGCCGCAAAATTGGTGGACGGCAGTCTTGACATCGTTGCGGAGGTCAAACGGATTACTGGCGGAGATGTCAAACTCGACGACGCGAGCGAGAGGAAGCCGGTGTTGCTTTTGGCGTCCAAATTCGGCGTATGGGCGTCTGAATTGACGCTGGTTGCCGGAACTCTGCTCAAAGCCGGGTGCCAGGTGAAGATAGGCACGGAAGACGGCTCGCCGCCGCATTTTCTGAGCGTCAGCATGAACCCTGAGTTTACTGACGGCTCATGGCGCGCGTCTGTAGTGTCAGACACCGAGCAAGCGTTGGCGTTCCGGTTTCTGAACCCGAAAAGCGCGGAACATGCCATACTGAAAAAAGAGAATATCGTAAGCCTGCGTACGCTGGCGAAGCCGCCTCAGGTGGGGGATTATCTTAAAGACAAACAGCAGTTTGCGGCGTACGCCAAGGCGTTGGAGGATTCGTTGCGCATGGCGCAGGAGTATTCCGCCCTGTGCATTGCGGGCGGTTCGGGAGCTATTCCGGGCTTTATGTTTGACCGGGGGCTGCACAGCCTGATTCTGGCGTTCCACAGGCTTGACAAACCCATCATGGGCGAATGCAACGGGGCGCTCGCCATTTTGCAGACATTGGATCCGGTGGCTGAAAAATCAATCCTTTATGGGCGGGCGGTGACGACTCATTCCGCTTTGGACGAATACCAAAGCGGCTGGGGGTGGACCGTGCCGTTTGAGCGAGACACGGACAGTTTCTGGCGAGACGGCGCGTTTGATCTCGCGGCCTATGGCGCGGCTGAGCAATGGTACAGCCCGGGAACGGGCGGAAATCCGCTCATTGATTCCGAAGGATACTTTCGCGCCGCCGTAGGATGCGAGGGGCAGTTTTTCTCGCCTGCCGGCAGTCCCTATGCGGTGGCGGTTGACGGTCATTTTATTACGTGCCGTACTACGCCAGACGGATACCCCGGTGCGCTGGCGCTCATCGCGTTGCTCAATGACAAAAAGGCTTTTCCATCGCCGGTTTTCATTTACGACGACTGGCGAGGCTGCTCTATCGCTTAAGACGGCGGGGTTGCGCGCGCCGCCTCTAAACACTGGCATAGCGCAGGTTGTTTCGCAACCTGCGCGTGTTGTGATTTTGAAAAGAAGCCGGACATTTTTTTAGCGGTGGTTATATATAGTTCCACTGATTAATTATAACAAGAAATGCAATTGATTTCAAAAATAGCGCTTACGAAATTGTAACGCCAGAACAATTTCTAAATATCCTTATTAAAAAATAAATTTTCTAAGTGAACCTTTTTTAGCGCAAACGCCATATAATGTAACAGCGTTTTATTCTCGATGGAATACATCAGTGTTTTCTTATCTCCTATTTCCATACTCTGACACGGCGATTCTGTTGGCAGCAGGCTATCGACCCTTATGGAAAAAATTTGGTGTCAGACACTTCTTGATAAAATAATTTAAAAAGCTCAGGCAATTTCCGCGCCAAACCCTTATTATAAGTATGAGAAGTTTGCGCATACTCCATGACGGAGCCACATACCATGTCACGTCGAAAATAGACCATAACGACATGAGCCTGCTTGAGCCGCGGTTCAAAATGTTGTTTCTCGCTTTCGCCGGAAAGGCGAAGCGGAGGTTCCGTTTCCATTTGTGGGATTTCTGCGTTATGGGAAATCACATCCATTTCTTGATAAAGCCGGGCAAAAAGGCCAATCTATCGGTGATAATGCAATGGCTGAAGTGCAATTTCGCCAAGGCGTGGAACAAGGCGCATCATCGGACCGGGCATGTGTGGGGGGAGCGGTTTTATTCGCGGATAATCAGGGGGGCGGCGGACTTTTTGCGGGTGAGGGGATACATAGAGGAGAATCCTGTGAAGGCGGGGCTTGTGGAGCGGGCGGCGGAGTGGGTGTATGGGAGTCTATACCACCGGCTGCACCGGCGGAGTGATTTGTTAGACGATCCCGCCGGCGTCGTTTGACAGAACGGCAACGGGCGCAACGGGTGTCGGAACAGGTGGAACAGGTGTCAGACACCAAATCCGCGTCCAGCGGCGATGTCCAATGCCAACGCTTCATCCGCTAAAGCGCGCGATACGGCGGCGGGTTCCGGCGTTACTTTGCAATAGGTGGCTCACCCGGCTCGGCTCGGCTGATAGTTTGGTGTCAGACACGCGGAGAATATGTATCGGGTTAATGAATATGTATATTTTGCTGGCATACCGGGAGCGCCCGCTTGATTCTGTGGGTCAAGTTTAGCCTGAAAGACGGGGAATTAACCCTATAGGGATTCAAAGGAGCGACTATGGATTTTATCATCTCACTTATAGCGTATCCGCTGGGCTGGATTATGCGGTTGTGCTACAGCTTGACGCAAAACTACGGCGCCGCGATCATCCTGTTCACCCTGCTCACGAAGATAATCCTCCTGCCCATAGGGTTGGCCGCGCAGAAAAACTCGGTAAAGCTGGTCAAACTCAAGCCCCGTCTTGACGAAGCCAAAGCCCGGTTTCAGGATGACAAAGAGCGTATGGCGGAAGAGCAGATCAAAATCTACGAAAGCGAGAAATACAGCCCGGCTTTGGGCTGCTTGCCGCTTTTCCTCCAGATACCGATTGTCATCGGGCTTGTCAATGTCATTTACAACCCATTGACGCATCTCTTGGGGCTTGACGCGGGCGTTATTGACGCTTTGCTCGCCAAAACAACAGAAATATTGCATACAGACGGACTCGGCGCCGCCGCGCACATAAAAATAATAGAAGCCGTCGCCAACCCGGCGCATCTTCCCCAATGGCAGACGTTTTATGGCGGCGGAGCGCTTGATGCGCTGAAAAAAATCCATGGCTTGCGCTTCGTTTTTCTCGGACTGGACCTCACCCAAACGCCGCCGTTGCTGCCTGCCGGCAGATTGCTCGCCATCCCGATATTGGCCGGCTTGAGCGCGTTCGCGCTGTGCATAGCGCAAAACAAAGCCAACGTGTTGCAGCGAGAGCAGAGCGCGACGAGTCAATGGCTTATGACCGTGTTTCTGGTGGGGTTTTCATGGTATTTCACATTTGCGGTTCCGGCGGGCGTCGGACTGTACTGGATTTTCAGCAACCTGTTCGGCATAGCGCAACTGCACATATTGAACGCGCTGTATGACCCGTATAAATACATAGACTACGGTGCGCTCAAGACACGGACGGATGGGGGCGGGGAAAAAGATGCGTCCATGGCCCGCAAGAAAAAAGAAAACAAGATGCGGGAGAATGTGGACTACAAGCGCTTCTTCGCGACGGAAAACAAGCGGCTCGTATTTTATTCGGAAAAGAGCGGGTTTTACAAGTACTTTGAGAATGTCATAGAGTATATTCTGCGAAATTCGGACATCGTGATCCACTACGTGACGAGCGATCCTGATGATGCGATATTCAGGAAGAACGAGCCGAAAATTATCCCGTATTATATCGGAGATCTGAAGCTCATCCCGTTTATGATGAAGATGGACGCGGACATGGTGGTGATGACCATGCCCGATCTGGAGCGGTTGCAGATAAAACGCTCAAGAGTGCGCAAGGACGTGGAATATGTGTATATGTTTCATGGGCCGCTTAGTTATATCAACACAATACGGCACGGGGCGCTTGATCATTATGACACCATATTTTGCACCGGCAAGTTTCATGTTCTGGAAGCGCGCGAAAGTGAAAAATTCTACAATCTTCCGGCTAAAAGGCTGGTGGAGTGCGGTTACGGCGTCGTAGAAAACATGCGGGAGCGGTATCTTGCGAATTATGAGGCATACAACAATAAGCCCATGAAACGTGTTTTAATCGCCCCTTCATGGTACCATGACAATATTTTGGACAGTTGCCTTGATGGGTTGTTGCCCGCGCTGCTTCACAAAGGATGGCAGGTGATTCTACGTCCGCATCCTGAGTATATAAAACGGTTTGGAGAAAAATGGGATGCGATTACGGCGAAATATAAAGAAGAAACCGGAGAAGATTTTATAATTGAGGCGGATTTTTCTTCCAATGAGACGGTGTATAGCGCTGATGTACTTATTTCCGATTGGTCGTGGATAGCCTATGAATTCTCTCTCGCGGTTGAAAAGCCGGTGTTGTTCATTAATACGGAAAGGAAGACGCCCAATCCCTACTATGACAAATTGCCGCTAAGACCGCTGAACTTGACGCTGCGAAGCGAAATTGGCGTCCAACTGGAGAAAAATGAAATGGAAAAAGTTGAACGCGCCGTCAAAGATATGTTGAGCGAGGCGTCAGGCTATACGGAGAAAATAAAAAAGATTAGAGAGGAATATTTGTTTAACTTTGGAAAGAGCGGAGAGATCGGCGGAAAATATATTATCGGGCGGTTGCAAGGAGACAGGTAAGCATGGAATACAGGTATATTACAGACAACAATTTGGAAAACAGACAATCGTACCAATACAGCGAATTTCAGGGAGAAAGATTCCTCGCCGCATACAAAGAAAGCAGAAACGCGCTGGTTCTAAAAGGCGCGCCCGTTATTCAAAAAAAAGAGATAGCGGATTACTGCGCGAATATAGCGGAGAATTATTACCAAAAACCGGTTAAACAGGAATATGTTGTCTTGCGCTATGAGCTTTGCGCGTTTCTCCACGCCATATTAAATGAAAACAATAAAAATGCGGAAGAGCAGGAATTCGCCATGTTTGACAAAATTGTCAAGACATTTGAAGTCCGTAAGCGGTTGTACCATTGTTATAATGGCGGCTTTAGGCCGTTGGACGAGAGCGATTTTTATGACTGTGGTTTGTATCTGTTGTTCGCTTGCGGATTGGTTTTTGCATATAAAGAAAAAAGAAATCTTAAATACCTGAACGCGCTGTTAAAAGCGAACGACGCTTTAATCTCTCTGGCCGGCAGGTTAAATGATTTTGAATTGGCGATGTTGCGCTATGCGCTGTCTGAAGAAACGCGGATGGTTCAGGCGTTTTATCGCATATAAACCGGCAGGAGGAGGCGAGCGCCGTGACACTGGAAGATGTTTGTTTAGCCGCCGCGAACACAGCCCGAACAAAGGCGTATATCCAAATTTTGTGCAGGGAAGGAATAAAGGTTAATAAATGCTACATTCTTTCTTCTGAACCGCAAAGCGTTCTTTTGGAAAAAGAACGGGGGGCGTCCTTGTGCAAAGGGGAAGACACGCTGTATTTTGATAAAGACGAACCCGTTGTTCTCACATTGGAGCGAAACAGCATACCGTTTGAGATGGTATTGTCTGATAATATCAATGAGGACTCCGTTGTCAAAAAGCTGCAAAGCGCTAATGAGAAATATATAATATATTCCGGATTCGGCGGACAATTGTTGAAGCCGCGTTTATTTGAGACGGGCAAGAAATTTCTGCATGTTCACGCCGGACGGCTGCCGGAATACCGGGGCAGCACCACGATCTATTATAGCATGTTGATGGAAAACAGGTGCTGGGCAAGCGCCATTTTTCTCACTCCTGGAATTGATGAAGGCAATATTATAGCCGCTCTTTCATTTCCCCCCCCCCCCCCCCAATATAGATATTGATTATATATATGAGCCGTATATGCGGGCTATGGTGTTAAAAAAAGCGTTGGAAGAGTATGTCAAAAACGGAGAATTCGTTGAAACAAGGCAGAAATCTGAAAAAGAAAACACGTATTATGTTATTCATCCGGTTCTCAAACATATCGCCCTGTTAAAGAATGGAAAATGAGATGCCGCTGGAAAGACACCGGCAAGATGAGTCCGGGCATTATTATAGCCATAGAGACCTTGAGAAAGACAAGGCGACTCTTCTGGCATGGAAAGCGGTGAAAATAGACAGAAGGATAGAAGCGCTCTGGTTCCCTCCGTTTCATGGCGCGTATATTGAACAGCATGGGAAAAAGTATTCATTGGTAAATGAGAGAATATTGAATGATCTGGGAAAGATGTATGCGTTTATTTTATCTGAGAATCCGGATTTGTTAATGAACCGCCCCCGCCCTGAAGAGCGGGGCATCTTGTAAGCGTTGCATTATCTACGCGGTTCGGTCGGGTAAGGAAATTATTTAATTGCGGGGTCTACTGCCATCTTTTGTTAGTGTCGCTGATTTAACCACCCTTTAGGGCGGGGTATTAGACCCATATGCGTTTACTTGCCAAAGCCGTAAAGGTATGATACGCTCAAGAAATGAGAGGGGAGCAAGCAGGTTTTAAGCGATTGCTGTCAGTCATGCCCCAAGGATGGGAAGACAAGGCAAAAGAGCTTGGGGCATTGGTACGGGGGCGGGAAATCAAGAGCGTCCTAGATTTACCGCGGCTGGTATTCTTATACCTGAGCGAAGGGAAATCCTTAGCGGGACCGCGGCATTGTTACAGCGAGCCGATGTTTGTTCGATAAGCAAGAAAGCGGTATTCAGGAGGTTTCAAAAGAGCGGGGAATGGCTGCGGCGGCTGTGTGAAAGCATATACCGGAACAACCAAGCGATACGGGAAAGCGCCTTTGTGATTGGGGGATCGGAAGGTCTATCTGGCAGACGCCGGCGGCGAACCGGCGCTGTATTATGAATATGAGAGGGGATACAAACCGTTACGGTTTTGTGTGTTGCGGAAAACGAAAGAAGCGGAGGAAAAAGGTCTTGAGAGCTTGAGGAAGACCCTGATGAGGAAACAGGGGGACAAAGCGTTGGGCACGGCGCTATAACCGGTATGTGGCGCTAGTTACGCTACGGGAAGCGGCCCCTGAATTGATACTGGATGTATACCGGCGCCGGCGGCAGATAGAGTTGGCGTTCAAGCGGATAAAGTCGTTGTTTAAATACTATGAGATACCGGCGCGTGTTGAAGCGAGCGCCCGCG
>JAIROG010000055.1 GCA_031257675.1 Treponema sp.
ACGTAGATATAATCGTCAAAGACATATTCACCCCGCAGGCCCATTATCTCCCCGGCCCTCATGCCCGTCAGGGAAGCAAGGCGGTTGGCGACATAGGCGATCTCCTTATCACCCCACACGGTTTTCCAGTTCTTGGGAAAGAGCTTTTGCGCTTCCCCCACGGTGATAATCTCGATTTTCTTCCGGTCGTTTTTAAGCCGCTTCACCCTGGCGCAGGGGTTCGCCTTGATAAGTTCCTGTTCCGCCGCAAAGGCCAACATCGTATTAAGCGCACCCAATACCGTGTTGGCGTAGGTGTTCTTGTAGCACCTAGCTTCGGCTTTTCCGTCAACGGTTACTTCCCGGTTCTTAAACCCCAGCAGCCATTTGTTAATGTCCTTCCTTGTAGGTAATCTTCTCAAGGGGCACATCGGCGAAGAAGGGGAGTATCTGGTTAGCCGTCATCTTCTTGCAGTTGTCGATATAGGCGGGGGTAATATCCGCCCTGCCTTCCTGGTTGTCAAGGCAATCGGAGCCATGCCCCCGGAAGCTCGCCGCAAACTCCCCAAAGGTCAACGCCTTTCCCCGCTTGGGAATAAGCCTGTCTGTTTTAATAAGCCGGTTGCAGTAGTTCCGTGCGGCGGTAATACTCCGGCGCTTGGCAGTCCACGGACCCCGCCTTTCATCCGTGTCATCGCAGGCGTAGTAGAACACCACCTTTTTCCCGTTGGGATAGGAGCGCCAAAACAACGTGTAGTCATTGCGCATAGAAAAACCCTCGTTTTGGGAAATTGACAACTTTTTTGAAAACGCATCAATTTCCCGGTTTGCGGCATAACGAACCGGCAATGCTAAGTCTTTATATAACAAGTAGTTATATGAGGACAGGTAAAACCGAAATACGAGAAACGTGCAATTTTCCGTATGTCATATACAGCCGGAACGTTATGCGAAACGCGGAGTTGCTTTTATATGAAGTTTCCAAAGCTTCTCATGATTTTATCTATGGTTCAATTCCAATAATTACAAGAGGGGCCGCTGCCACTCCCCTTGCTTGCCTGACTACATTATACAATTCCCTTTCATAATATGAAGGTACAGAATTCATTTGCGATTGAACATTCCCTTGAAAAACCGCATTGATCTGGTGTATACTAAAAACATGAAGCGCTTTTTGTTTGCGGTATGCTGTTTCCTCCTCCTTGCTCCCTTGTTTGCGGAAGATGACGGTCTTGCCGATGATGGCGGCAATGCCGGTGTCAATGGCAATGATGTCGCGCTTTTCAGAGCGTGTATGAAGGGGGACGCTCCGCAAGTACACGCGCTTTTAGAAGCGGGCGCGGACGCAAACGCCGCCAACAACGGCATATCCGTGTTGATGTTTGCAGTGAACGCCGGAAATGTTGAAATTGTCAAGCGTCTCGTCTCTGCGGGCGCGGATGTCAATTATAAAAACGAGGCGGGCATCGGGGCATTGTTTCTCGCGGCGTATTCGGGCGACGCGGACATGGCAAACGCGCTTCTGGTAAAAGATGTACGTTCCGAAGACGCATATATCGCCGCGCATATTGCGCTTTTGCGGGAAAACACGGACATTGCGGCGCGTTTGCAAGAGGGCGCCGAATATGGAAAACTTGACTACCGGAAATTACGGCGCGACGAATATACGGCGGGCGCGCGTTTCTGGGTCTATTACACGGTTTCGCGTATTTTTGTTGATAAGGAATCCGTCTATCGCGCACTCTGCCACCTGAAAGAAACAAAGGATGGGGAGTCAAATGGCAATTACGAATTTTATATAGAATCAAAAGAACGATTCCCTTTTATTGAAGGAGACGCCATAGAAGCCCTCGTCTCGTACCGGGCGCTTGAACATACCGAAGTAAGCGTCGCGCCGTACCGGGCGGTTGAACAGGCGATTTTTCAAATAGATAAAATAATTGAGATTTGGTAGCGTCCACAATGGCGAAGCGTCAGGCTTTCTCCATGTGTATGCGTATCGACAAAGAGCGCAACTCATCGACAACGTACACATTGCGCACCGCGATTTCCGGCGGGACTTTCAACGCCACCGGCGCGAAATTCACTATGCCCCGAATTCCGGCGGCTATAAGTTTGTCCGCGGCGGCTTGAGCTTGATCTTCCGGCACACAGAGCAGGCTTATCTCTATGGCGAACCGGCTGATGATTTCATTCATTTTGTAAGTGGGGTACAAAGGCGTCGGCGATGAAAGAATCTCAACGCGGTTGACATTGGAGTCAAAGCCCGCCGTCAGATCAAACTCGCCCTGTTGAAATGCGCCGAAATTAAGATATGCGGAACCCAGCCGCCCAAGCCCCACGATGCAGATTTTCTGTTTGCGGTCAAGGCGCAGAGTTTTTTTGATGGCGTTTTCCAAGCCGACGCTGTCATAGCCGCTCGCCCTGCCAAGATCTGCGGCAAGGTAAGAAATGTCCTTGCGAATAGAATCCCTCGACCACCCGGTAAGGGATTCTATGTGCGCGGAGGTCAGTGTGGCATATCCACCTTTTTCAAGCAGTTTTAAAAGATAGAGAAGCCTTTCTTTTGCGGGACCGGGAATTTCCATGTCATGGTTCTTCACGAATAAGCGCTTCCGTGAAACCTGCCTGTCCGATCTTTTCGGCGACCGCTTGCACATCGTCAGCCTTTATCCCGGAAAGCACCACACGGTATAAGTCGCCGCTCCGTTCATACGCCGGATTCAAACCTACGCTCTTTAATTTTTCAAAGACGGCGACCGCATTCCTGGGGACTTTGTACGCGCCGATTTGCAGACGGTACCGCTTGTTTGTTCCCGCAGGCGGAATGGCGGGCTTTATGACTGCGGGTTTTGCCAGCGCGACGGCAACCGGAGGAACTGTAGCTGGCGGCGCCACAAGGGCGGCGGCTGGCGCCGGTGAAACGGGCGCGTCAGAGAGCGGCGCCGGTTGTTGCGGCGGGGGCGTTGCGGGCAATGGCGGCGCTACTGCCACAGCCGAATTCCCCACAGGCCCGGGCGCCACGCCCGCTTCGGCGCTGTCAATGCTGACCGGAGCGCTGCCGCTTGCAATCATATCCAGATGTTCGGCGGCGGCTTTTGACAGATCGATATTTCGATTGGAGATAAAGGGTCCCCTGTCGTTCACCCGTACCGTCACCTTTTTGTTGTTGTCTTTGTTCGTTATGGTCAGCAACGTGCCGAATGGCAACATAGGATGAGCCGCAGTGTAATCATTGGAATTAAAAACTTCCCCGGATGCGGTGGTTTGTCCATCAAATTCCGTTCCATACCACGAAGCGATTCCCTCTTCATGGAAAGGCGCCGTTTGTGCGCTGCACACAAGCGTAAAAACAAAAGCGTTTATAGCAATCAAAATAAACTTCTTCATGTTTCTTTTATCGGTCAATTATAATGGAAAGATAAACCGGATGCGGAACTTTTACCTGTTGGGCGGTGGCAAATTCCGAAGGTTTGGTCTCTCTCGCCGTGTTTAACAGAATGGCGCAGTATGCGCGGCGCTTGCGTGGCATGAAAGCCGAGAGGGTGCGTCACGGTGTCGTCGTCGCTTTGACGGACGCCCTCTCGCTCAATTCGTCTTTGGTAAAAAAGACATATCGGTCGTTATCGTGAACGAAGGCAAGCCTAAAGTCGATTGCAACATAGACAATTTATCGAAGATATTATTGATGGGCGTAGGAAAGCAGGGGCAGGCGACGCTTGGCTGCAAAGGCTTTGAGAAGTATGGATTGAACATCATTGGATGCTTTGACATTGATGAAAACATAGTATCAACGGAAAAAAATACTCCCGGCAGAAAAATTGGCAAGCGCGGAAAAAGCTGAGTATAAAAACAGCTATACTGGATAACCTGGTGAACAAGCGCAAGAGGCGACGGACATGCTTGTAAAAGCCGGAATACGGGCTATATGGAATTTTACGCCGGCGCATATAAAAACGCCAGATGATGTGGCGGTCAAGAACAAGGGGCGGTCTCACTCGCCGTATTGTCGCAACAGTTAAAGGAAATTCTTAGATAAGGAGTCACGATGAAGAAAGAAGGAAAAGGTACGAAAAAATCAACAGCGCTGAAACTTTGGCGTTCGCTATCGAAATGGCGCGGAAGGCGCAAGAAATTTTCGCATCCTATACACAAAAGCAGGTTGACAAGATTTTCTTTGAAGCGGCGCCTGCGGCTACCTTGTCTTGAATACATAGAGCTGTTGTTCAACAGACTTACTGTTCTCGATGTTTGTATTGAGCGCTTGCACGGATTCGGCAATTTTGCGTCTCACGTCCGAAGCCCTACCCGCG
>JAIROG010000084.1 GCA_031257675.1 Treponema sp.
GCTTCGCTTTTCTGAGCGCTTTTTGAGTCCGGGTCGCATATCCCCGCGCCGCCTCTTTCTCTTTCACGCTTAACCCCGCCGGCGCGCCTTCCTTCTTGGGCGGCATTTCATGTGAGGCATATGTCCTTTCCGGCGGCATTTCCCGTGAGGCAAGCGCTTGATCACTATCAAAGCGCCGGGCTATAATAGAAACAGCGGGGAAGCTAAAGCCCCGCCGATGCTGTTTATTGGAGGGGCGCTATGGGATGGCGGGAGAGTAACAAAGACGCTGTTTTACGGGATGCCGGGGTAGAGGACATCCCTCTTATTCTGGAATTTATCCGGGGTCTCGCTGAATACGAACATCTATCGGAGCAGGTGAGCGCCACGGAACATGATCTGGCGAAATATCTTTTCACTGACCGCGCCGCCGAAGTCCTTATCTGCGAATATCAGGGCAAGCCCGCCGGATTCGCCCTCTATTTCCGCAGTTTCTCCACGTTTTTGGGCAAGCCCGGCATCTATATTGAAGACCTGTTTGTCAAGCCCGAATGGCGGGGCAGGGGTCTCGGCGGCGCCCTGTTCGCCCGGATCGCGGCAATCGCGGAGGAACGGGGTTGTGGACGTCTGGAATGGTCATGCCTTGACTGGAACGAACCGTCAATCACGTTCTACAAAACCAAGGGCGGGCGGGCGCTGGACGAGTGGACTACGTACCGGCTTGACAGGGATGCGCTTAAAAAGCTGGCGAAAACCGCGATTTCCGTCGGAACCGGCTCCGAACGTCCCTGACAGACGCTTGCGTATTGCGCCCTTGCGCCGCTTCTTGATATTTTTTACGTAGGGGCGTACTGTTCACATGGTCTTGGCAACGGCAGGCAAAATGAATGGAGCGTCCATGACAGGCCGCATAAGCCGCGAACTCGTCCGCCGTCCCCCTATACCGTTAGACATACAAGACAGACAAGCCCGCGAACAGGCGGGCGTTTCGTAGTACTCAACCCGGCGTGGCGCCGGGCGTTTGCATTGCGCAACGCGCTCTGTGGCGGCGCTAATGTGCGTTGCGGACAAGATGCTCCGCAACTTTGCGCCTAGTGTCTCATCGCCGGCGGAACTGGATTTCCAGCCTATCAATGAGAATACAGCCGCGTCGCGGTTGATATGGACGGAAGGTGTCCGCCGGGCGCCGGCGTTGCCTGCCAAAGGCGCCCTGTCCTTCGTACATCTGCGTTGCGCGCTCCAGTGCCATCGCTTAACACGCCGGATTCCCGTCCTGCGGACAACGCCTCCTCCAGATTCCGCAACATCTCTTCCATAATATTTTTTCCATCTTGCCAGCAAGCGCCCTCCGACTTTCGCCGGTTGTCCGCTAATTTTTTATCTCTTTGCGAAATTTTAACAGTAAAAAGGAAAAAGTGGCGCCATATTCTGTTCACGTGAGCCTCTACGCTCTGATTCAACACCTTAAATGTCCTGATTTCATAATCTGGGCGCTCTTGTCCGGAAAATCAGCCGCAACGTCGTCTTGTCCGGCGTTTTATGGTCGTCTCCCGGTAGAGTGTCCGCGCATCAGGCGTTGTCAACGTGATCAATCCTCCAGCTTCCGCAGCCTCCTTGTTCCACTAAAGAGCGTCTCCGGCTATGTCTAGCATCAATCGGGCGTGAGTTTTTCCAGCTTTTCATCGCCCGCGCCACCGCGTTGTCCGGCGGGTGGTTTTTGTCGAACAGCCCGTTGATGAAATGAACGAGCGCGGGCGGACTCGCCTCTTTCAGAATCAATTTGACCATGAACATCAAGTCGAATAATTGAAGCGTCTCCCGCGCTTCGCGCCCGCTTTTTTCCATGCCTTTCATCCTTATTGAAGCGCAGGGAACGTATAGGAACATCTTATGTATTTTGTGAAGATATTGAATCCATGTAAATTCACGCCTTGCAAAATCAGCCGCGCCATCTCCGTGTGCGGTCTCTGCGTCCGGGCTGGTCAGCGCGCCTTAAATCGCGCCCTAGCGGGTGGTTTTCAACGCGCCGCCAGAATCGCCATTTTCCGCATTGCCTTTCTTTCATAAATCCGTTATACTCGTTTTATTATGACCAGCAACCTTGAATCCCTGTCGAACGACATTCTCACGCTTGACTTTGCCGCTAAAGGAGTCCTCCTCTTTATTTTGATCTTCTTCTGCGGTGTGTTCGGCGTGTTTTTTCTGCATACCTACTATAAAAACAGTCTGCTTGCGCGTTCTGCGGGGAAAAAGAAACGCCTGCCCGTTGTCTTTGTGTCTTTGTGCGAAGCGTTGGGGAAAATCATCAGCAATTTCTTGATTCTGTTGCCAATTCTTGGAGGAATCGTGATTGCGGCAGGCGTAACGCTCGGCGTTTTCAAAGCGGTTTCCTCGGTAAATCAGTTTATCGACAGGGAAAAAGAGATAAAAGCGCTGACCATTGCGATTAACTATCTGAATCAGAGCGACAAGACGCTTGACCTGCGCGTACGGTCGGTCATTGACGGCGCTGTTACACTTCGGCTTGACTATAAGGCGACCGATCCGGACGATTCGTCTGTGCCGCCGGTCGAATGGACGAAAACCATAACGATTCAGGGTACAGAAATCCATGTTGATTGCATGGTGTTCAATTTCAGCTATTCCGAAGTTGGAGCGGGCAGGCAACGGAACATAGCGATACCCTACCGCGTGTTCAGCAATACGGTCGCGGCGGTGGATGGCATCGCGCTTTTTAGCGAAGACGAGATTGCGCCGGAAGATGACTACGGCTTTATTCCGGTGGTGTACCGCGAGCGGCTGGCGCGGTTGCTCGCCGATGCGGACTACGCCCGCGATATGGGCGTCCGTTCGGTGAACGGGAGCGATGTGTGGCGCGCCAATGTGCGGACCGGGGATAGATTTCGGATCAAGGTTGAGCAGACCGGCGGGTTGACGCTGGAGATGCTCTAAAGTCCAATGGCAGGAGTATTGACCCATGAACAAAATTATTGCAAAGAAACAACTTTCCGCAGACGTGTATGAAATCACGGTGGAAGCGCCGCGGATCGCCGCTTCCAGAAAAGCAGGGCAGTTTTTAATAGCGCAGCTTGACACGGAGTTTGGGGAACGGATTCCGCTTACCATTGCGGACGCGGGCGACGCGGCGGGCGCTATTACGATGGTGTTTCAGGCGATCGGCGCGACGACGCTTAAGCTCGCCGCGCTTAATGAGGGAGACTACATAGCGAATATACTCGGTCCCTTGGGGAATCCGACTCACATCGAACATTTTGGGCGCGTGGTGTGCGTGGGCGGCGGCATCGGCGTTGCGCCGCTCTTCCCCATTATTCAAGCCATGAAAGCGGCCGGAAATCATGTTACGGCGATCATCGGGGCGCGGACAAAAGAGCTTGTCATTTTTGAAGACCGCATCCGCAGGTACGCGGACGAGCTTATCGTTGTTACGGACGACGGGTCTGCGGGAAGAAAGGCGCTTGTAACCGAGCCGCTAAAAGAATTATGTTTGCAGGAGGCGAAACCCGCCATGAGCGTGGCCATAGGGCCCCCTATTATGATGAAGTTTTGCGCTTCAACCGCAAAAGAATGTGATGTGCCGATCATGGTGTCCCTCAACACGATCATGATCGACGGCACCGGCATGTGCGGTTGCTGCCGCGTTGTCATCGGCGGGCAGATGCGCTTCGTGTGCGTGGACGGACCGGAATTTGACGGACACAAAGTTGATTTTGACAATATGATGAAACGCATGAGGACATATAAAGAACGGGAAGAACGGGATAAACACAGGTGCAGAATTGAGTTGGGCTTGGAAAAAGCCGTCCAGCTTTAAAGGCGTCCTGTTACTGGAGGAACGGGGAAAAGTCCGCGCTTACAAGAGGGAACATTGACGCTTGCGTTGTCTATATAATTATGATTAAAAAGGAGAATATTGATGGATGCTGGAAAAAGAACTATAAATGATATTTTTAATGGGAATAGAATATTGGAAATGCCTTTCTTTCAACGGTCTTAGTACTGGAAGAGGAGCGATGGGAACGCTTGCTGGAGGACATATATTTGGAAAAATTCAGGACGGTAAAAACTGGATTGGATACGGTATGTTGGGATAATGGCGTTGACTTTGCTCCCGAATACTTGATGAGCAATGCGGATAAAATATATTAGAGAAGAAAAGGAACTGAAAATATGACATACCTTGACGCTATACTACAGAAGCGGCGGAGTATAAGAAAATATACCGAAGAAATAATTTCTATGGATAAGATTGAAGAAATTATTAATGCGGGCATCTGGGCGCCGACGGCCTGTAATTTACAGGCATACCGGTTTATCTACATAGAAGACAGGTCGCTTTTTGAAAAAATAACGAAAGCCGGATCCGCTCATTTCTTGGCAAATTGCAAACAAGCGATTCTCGTGCTTTATAAAAAAAGAACCGATAACACGGAATACAGCGATAATATCCTAAGCGCGGGAGCGGTAATACAGAGTATGCTGCTGAAGGCGAGCGAACTTGACATTGGCGCTTGTTGGGTTTGCAATCTCCCTATGAAGAAGGTTATGAGAAAAATATTTAATATCTCAAATAGATATAATCCCGTATCATTAATAACGCTGGGGTTCCCCGCTAATGAGCGAAAAGAGGTGAAACGAAAATATACCGTATCGGAAGTATTATATATAAATAAATATACGGGGGGGGGGGGGTATTGAATAATTCGTACGGAAGGGAGCGAATTCGCTGGAATAATAGTATTCTACGCCTTCATATTTTCGCGCCTTTTATGATAAATGAACTGCCGCGCCCTGAAGGGTCGCCCTTTTAGCGCGGCAATACATCCGCGCATTTCAATAAAAGAGAATGGCAAAAGGGCGTACGCCTGCATTTTCATACATGATAAAGAATTTATATCCGATGTTGATTGGAATCGTTTTCTTGACTTCTCCCATGAGCTTGAAACGCCGTGCGTCGTTGTCAACCCCAAAACAATAAAGAACAACTTCTTAACGCTTCGTGAATTGTTTCCCTATAGTCAGATATACTATGCGGTGAAGGCGAATCCCGAAAGAGCCATCGTGTCCATGCTCGCGGAACTAGGGTGCAATTTCGACATTGCGTCCAGACCGGAGCTTGACATGCTTCTTGCTCTTGCCATAGACCGGCGCGCGTCTCTTACAGGAATACGATCAAGAAGCTCAAGGACATTGCGTATTTTTACGAGAAAGGCGTGCGCTTGTTCGTGACAGACAGCGAGCAAGACTTGAGAAACATAGCGTCCGCAGCTCCGGGTTCAAAAGTTTATGTTCGCATCATTGTTGAAAATTCATCCACCGCTGATTGTCCTCTTTCAAGAAAGTTCGGTTGCCATCCGACATGGCGTACGACCTTTTGGTTGCGGTGCGGGATTTTGGTCTTACGCCGTACGGCATATCGTTCCATGTGGGCAGTCAGCAGCGGGACATCGGTCAATGGGAGACGCCATCGCCAAGACCAAGCGCCTTGCGTCCTCCCTTGAAGCGGAAGAAGTCCTTCACCTTGACATGGTAAACATGGGCGGCGGTTTTCCGGCGCCGTATATGCGGCCAGCCAACAAGTTGAGCGAATACGCCGCTGAAATTCACCGGTACCTCACCAATGCCTTTGGCAAAGATTTTCCCTCAATTATACTTGAACTCGGCCGCTCCGTGACCGGAAACAGCGGCATCCTTGTTTCGGAAGTGATTCTCGTTTTCCGCAAAAACAGTGCCGCGCTGAACCACCGGGTTTATCTCGACGCCGGCAAGTTCAACAGGCTTATAGAAACATTGAACGGAACCATCAAATACCCGATTGTCACCAGCAAGGACTCGCCCTTTTGCACGGAAATCGAGACTATCCTTGCGGGTACACTCTGCGACAGCGCAGACATTCTCTATGAGGACTACAAGTATAAGTTGCCTATTGACCTCGCAATCGGCGACCGCGTGTACTTTCTTTCAGCCGGCGCGTACACGGCAAGTTACGCCTCTGTGGGTTTCAACGGCTTCGCTCCAATAGATCCGCCGTGTGAGGAAGAACAGATGACGGACAAGCGGATAACGGTTGTTTCCCCGGATTCGAGTTTGGTCAAGGCGCATCCCGATGCCGCCGGAGCGTTAAAAAAACGGGAGACAGACCTTTGCCGACGCGGTCCGGCTCTTGCTGGATGCCATAGGAGGATAGGAAATCCCGATGAAGGACGGACTCTCTTTCTGTCAATGGCTCGGGACTATGAAGATTGGAAGGCGCGGCGGATCGCCCTCGATTGCGGATGTAGCGCGCCGCCGCCATTGCCCTTCATTCCCTTTTCTGCTATAGTTTCCCCACTATGAATATGGAAGCCTTCATCCTAGGTTGCGGCGGCATGATGCCGTTGCCCAACCGCCATTTAACTTCGGTGTTGCTCCGCCGTGAGGGAGAGTTGTTCCTGTTTGACGGGGGCGAGGGGACGCAGGTGTCCCTCCGCAAGCTCAACCTCCGGTGGAAGAAAATATCCGCCATTTTCGTGAGCCATACCCACGCGGATCATGTTACCGGCATTCCGGGATTGCTTATGCTTTCCTCCCAGGTGGACCGCGATGATCCGCTGTATATCATAGGACCGCCCCGCATTGCGGAGTACATTGAAACAAGCCGCCGCGTACTTGATATGTACATCAATTACGAAATCATAGTAAAAGAAATAAACGCCGCGTCTACGGTAATGGTATGGGAAGGAGCGGGATTCCGTGTCCGCGCCTTCCCATTGCGGCATACCAAGCCCTGTTTTGGCTACACGCTTGAGGAAGACAAGCGGCCGGGCGAATTTCATCCTGAAAAAGCGAAGGCGCTTGGGGTGCCGGTGGGTCCCTTGTGGGCGAAATTACAGGCGGGCGAGTCGGCGCCGGCTGCGGACGGCTCCATTGTGAAGCCGGAAGATGTGCTGGGTCCGGCGCGCTCCGGCAGAAAATTCTCTTTTGTTACTGATACGCTTGCTTTTTCGGAGATCGCCGAAGAAGCGGCTGGTTCGGATCTATTCGTCTGTGAGGGAATGTTTGAAAAGGCGCTTCTGGAGACCGCCCGCGAAAAAAAGCACATGACAGCGGAGCAAGCGGCGGTTCTCGCGGCAAAGGCGGACGTAAAACGCCTCGCGCTTATCCACTACAGCCCCCGTTATAATGACTACGATTTGAAACGGCTTCTAAAAGAAGCGCAGGCGGTGTTTCCGCAGACGGTTCTTTCAAGAGACAGGATGGTTTTTCCCATTGAATATGTGGATTAGGAGTGTAATATGAGTGATGGAAGCGTCTATAATGGAGGCCTGCATCTGGTTACCGGAGCGGCGGGGCGTACGGGTCTTGCGCTGTGCGCGGAACTAAAGTCGAGGGCGCGCGCGGTACGCGCCCTCGTTCATCGCCAACATGACGTTGTGTTGCCGTTTCTGCGGCGCTATGCGGATGAGATTGTCGTTGCGGATATACGGAAACCGGAGGAGTTGGCGAGCGCGTTTTCCGGCGCCGCCTATGTCTACCATCTGGCGGGCATTGTTTCTATTGCCAGCGCCATAGACCGGGATTTGTATGAGGTCAACGTTATTGGCACGGAAAACGTGATAAACGCCTGCCTGAACTGCGATGTCAAGCGGCTTGTGTATACCGGCACCGTGCATACGCTGCCTTTTCACGACAAAACCTCGACGCTAAAGGAAATGCCGCGCTTTGATCCTGACGCGGTGCATGGAGCGTACGCCGTCACCAAATCGCAGGCGTCCAATCTTGTGCTGGATGCGGCGCGGGACCGAGGTCTGGACGCGGTTATCGGCATGCCGTCCGGTATTGTCGGCGGCTTTGAACTCAAGCGCTCAAATTTCGGGCAAATGCTTGCGGATGTGGCGGAACGCCGGCTTCCGGTGTACCTCAAAGGACGCTACGATTTTGTTGATGTGCGGGATGTTGCGAAAGCCCTCGCGGATCTAGCCGAAAAAGGCGTGAAAGGCGAGAGTTACATTCTTTCGGGTCATGTTGTTTCGGTTGAAGATCTGGTCGCTATGGCGGCGCGATCTGCGGGGGTCCGTCCGCCGAAAATCTGCCTGCCCTTGCCGCTGGTCGCGTTTTTCTCGCGCTTCGCGGAATGGCATTCGGTGTTGACAAAACAAACGCTCATGTTTACGCCCTACGCCATAAAGGTGCTGGGAGACAACTGCAATTTTTCTCACGAAAAGATCAGCGCCCTGACCGGCTACTCGCCCCGCCCCATTGCGGAAGCTATTGCGGAACAGGTTGATTTTTATTTCAATGTCTATAAGCCGCTTTTTTGTAAATAGCCGCGCGATTTTTTTTACATAGTTGCGTGAGTCTTTAGAACGAGATGCGGGAGTAGGACGTGAGGAAGATATGACGAAGATATACTATTTCAGTGGAACCGGCAATACGTTGTGGTCGGCGAGGCGGCTTGCGGAACTGCTGACGTGTCCAACGGATACGCCGGATACGCCGTCTTCGGCGCCAAAAGTGTGCGAGCTGTTCAATATTGCATCGGAGATGCAACGAGAATCAATAACAATAGAAGCGGACGCCGTGATCGTCTTGTTTCCGGCCTACGCATACCAAACGCCGTCAATGGTGCGGAACTTTCTTTTGAGAGCGGAAATCCGATCCCCGTATATCGCCGCGCTCTCGACATTCGGGTCGGACCCCGGCGGCGCCTTCGCGGAAGCAAGCCGTATTCTGAAACGGAAGAAAACGCCGCTGTCTTTCGCGGGCGGCATCCCCTGCGTGGAAAACTACATCACGATCTTCGGCGTTCCCTCGCCAGAGACAGAAGAAAAACGCCTTGCCATGCAACGGGCGGCTACGGAAAGCATGGCGCGAGCGATTGAGGATCGAAAGACAAACCGCGTGATTCTGACGTTCCGCCCTTTTTCGGCTCTTGTTTCTTCGCTGTTCCGCGCCGCAAAAAGGCTGTTTGTGAAGGGGTACAAGCCGACGGAGCGGTGCAACGGTTGCGGGCTGTGCGCGAGGATATGTCCTGCGGGCGCTATTGTTATAATAGAAAACAAGCCTGTTTTTTCCTCCATGTGCGAGCATTGCCAAGCCTGTCTCAACTGGTGTCCCATGCGGGCTATCCGGTATGTCCGCTTCACGCCGGATTCGGGGCGGTACCATCATCCCGATGTAAAAGCCGCCGATATGCTGATACGGAATGTTTGATCTTATGAATAATCGGCAGTATATTTTATGGAAGTATAGAAGAAAAAGCCTTTTTCAAGATATGCCGCCTCTTGGAACGCGCTCTACGAGGGCGCTCCTTGCGCGTTCTGAAAAAGCCTTGTAAAGAAAAGAGAGTGGAAAACCGATGAATGGAGGAACGGCGCCATGAGTGAATATATGACTTTTAATAGAAACGAATTCGTGGGAGCGTTTGTCATGGCGCTTGATTTCTTGGAATCAAGCGTCCGTTCAAATGTCACCAATCACAATAAACGTGTCGCGCTTATGGCCATACGGCTTGGCGCGCGGCTTGGGTTGTCCGCCGAAGATATGTTCGATCTCTACGCGGGCGCGGTATTGCATGACAACGGCATTACCAATCCGGTTTACAACAAACTCTCTACTGGCGGCATCTCAAATATGGAGCGATTCATGTCGCATTGCATAGTCGGCGAGGAAAATCTTAAAGTCTTTCCGTTTTTGAAGCCTCGTGAAGGCATGATTTTGTACCACCACGAGGCGTATGACGGCAGCGGTTACTTCGGCATGTCCGGGCGAGCCATCCCGCTTTTGGCGCATGTTATCCATTTGGCTGATACGGTTGAAATCATGTACGCGCAGGGATTGGGTCGCAAAGAAGTCGGCGCAAAGGTGGCGGAATGGAATGGATCCCAATTTCTTCCCGATGTATGCGAAGCTTTTGACGAGATTAACTCGCTGGCGTTCTGGCTCTCTCTTGACAACAGGTTCATAGACGGGGAGCTTAACCGGAGCGTCCCCCATTATCACATGGAAATGACATTGCGGGAATTGGCGCCCATAGCGGGTATTTTCGGCAAATTTGTTGATGAAAAATCGCCGTTTACCGGAAGACATTCACGCGGCATCGCTGAAAAATTGGAGACTATGGCGGACTTCTACAATTTTGACGAAGATATCAAAACAAAGCTCATCCTGTCCGCGCATTTGCACGATATAGGCAAACTCGCGACGCCAAACGCCATATTGGATAAAAACGCCTCTTTGACGCCCGAAGAATTTGACCTTGTGAAACCTCATGTGTTTTATACGCGCCGTATGCTCGAAGGCATCAAAGGTTTTGAGGATATTACCGAATGGGCGAGCAATCACCACGAGAAGCTCGATGGTTCAGGCTATCCGTATGGGTTTACCGCGAAAGACCTTGATTTCGGTTCCCGGCTTATGGTATGCATCGACATTTATCAAGCCCTCACTGAGGAACGCCCTTACCGCAGTCCCCTTGAATACGCGAAAGTTTCCCGCATCATGGGCGGCATGGCTGACAACAATTCTATTGACCGCGACATTACAGCGGATGTTCTTGAGGCGCTCCGGTGAGCGGCAACACTTTCGGATCGCTGTTCAGCGTCACCACTTTCGGCGAATCTCACGGCGCGGCGCTGGGGTGTGTCATAGACGGCTGTCCTGCCGGGACGCCAATCGACAAAGAAATCATAGCGCGGGACCTTGCCCGGCGTAGACCCGGAGGCAATGCGCCCGCCGGGTGCGTCGCGCCCGCGTCTACAACGCGGCGGGAGTCCGATGAGCCGGAAATCCTCTCCGGCGTGTTTGAGGGCAAGACCTTGGGTACGCCCATCGCCATTATCATCCGCAATCATGATCACCATTCCGGGGATTATGACGCCTTGCGCGATGTGTACCGTCCCGGTCATGCGGATTGGACGTGGGAAACGAAGTTCGGAATCCGCGACTACCGCGGCGGCGGACGCAGTTCCGGCAGGGAGACAGTCGGCAGGGTTGCCGCGGGCGCGGTCGCAAAATCCTTTCTCTCCCAATACGGCGTTGTTATTCAGGCGTGGTCTTCTTCCATTGCCGGCATCGCCGCGCCCGCGCCTGGGGATCCGTCTTTCAGTCTCGCGCAGGCGGAAAACAACGCTTTGCGAATGCCTGTGTCTTCCGGGTCGTTTGAGGAGGTTCTGGCAAAAATTGAGCGGATTCGACTTGAAGGCGACAGCGCGGGCGGCGTTGTCGCCTGTGTTGTTCGCGGCGTACCACCCGGTCTCGGCGAGCCTGTGTTCGACAAACTTGACGCCCGTCTTGCCCAGTCGATGCTTTCTGTGGGCGCGGCAAAAGGCGTCGAATTCGGAGCGGGTTTTGCCTCCGCCGATGGTCAGGGTTCCCTACTCAACGATATTCCTGTTCCGTATCAAAGCAATCTCACTGAAATTTCGCCGCCGCCGCCGGCGTTGCCACGCGGCGTACCTCCAGTGTCCTTCAAAACAAACAACGCGGGCGGCATACTCGGCGGCATAAGCAATGGCATGCCGCTGGAATTCCGCGTCGCGTTTAAACCCGTGCCTTCAATATCAAAAAAACAGGCGACCGTTGACCGTACTGGTTCGATACGGGAACTCATTGTCAAAGGCAGGCACGATGTCTGCATCGTTCCCCGCGCCGTTCCGGTTGTGGAAGCCATGACAGCCCTTGTTCTTGCTGATATGTTTCTGTTACAATGGAAAAACCGGGAAGGGAATTGATATAGATATGGAAGGAAACAGCGATTTTTCTTTATTAGAACTCTTTAGGATGGGGGGAATATTCATGTGGCCCCTGCTCCTATTTTCAATCGCAACCATTGCGATAGCTCTTGAGCGGGTCGTTTTCCTTCTCTATCACAATTTACGCATGGACGATATTAAAACGCGGGTCCAAGGCTACCTTGTCACCGGCAATATGGCGGGGGCGCGGGACTGCCTTTCTTCTCTGGCAAACCGCAGAATTGGAGCGCGCATACTCCTGAGCCTCGTCAATCACTACGACCTCTCCGAACACGAAATAGAAAAGGCTGCGGAATCCGAAGCCTTGACTTGTATCAACAACCTTGAGAGCGGCTTTAACTTTCTCACGGCGCTGGGATCTCTGTCCCCGCTTACCGGCTTCCTCGGTACTGTATCCGGCATGATCGGCGCGTTCAAATCCATTGCGGAAGCGGAAAACGTCAACGCCCAAATTGTGGCAAACGGCATTTACGAAGCCCTCATCACCACGGTTTTTGGACTCATTATAGCTATTATCGCAATGGTCTCTCATTCTCTCCTCTCCCATGTTGTCGATAAATTCGCCGCGGATACGGAGAAGTCCTGCACAGACCTCATCATTGACATAGTTCGGCTCAACGCCAAAAACAAAAGCAGAATCGACCGCAAACTTCTACCCGGACCCGGGGAGAAAAACGTACTCTCTCTGCATGAGTATACGTGATCGCCGTCTGGCGCTTGGCATTGAGCGTTCAATTTCTTTATGATAAAGACGATAGTGGAATTTTTTAAAAAAAGTGAAAAAAAGTGAAAAAAGGGTTGACAAAACATACACAGTTTTGTTATATTAACACTCACGCGCCTTTTGTTATGTCGCGCCTTTCAGAAAGTGAAGCTAGAATATTTTTTCAAGGAAAACAAGTGGGAGGGGTTGACAAAAAGAGAGGCGTGTGATAGAGTGAAGGCTCTCTTGAAAAGAGAGAGGGCGAGTGGGAAGGCGGAGGCTTTTCCGCGCG
>JAIROG010000006.1 GCA_031257675.1 Treponema sp.
TAGACCCTGCCCGCGCCGTCCATGCGGAGACTTCGCACCCAGCCATGCGCGTCCTGGTAGTTGTCGTCCGCCCCGTACCAGCGGTGCCCGATTACCAGCGACGCGTCGTAAAACTTTTCAGGGTCGTAAGCGTCCACGAGCTTTTTGACCCGCTCTTTCGGCCAGTCCCCCCGCGGGTATTTCCCGACCTTGAAAATCATCAATTCCTGCATAAACCGCCCTCCGCGCCTGCCTTGTAAAATCCCCTACAGGCCGTTTAATTCGCTTTAATTTCGCTTTAAGCCCCTTTAGGCAAGGAAATCATACCTTGAAGCGGCTTCGAGCGTTTCTACGGCTTTTTCCGCGTTTGCCTTTCATTCCCCATAGACGATGAGGAAGGGCTTCACATTGCCCTTGAATTCAGCTTTCCCCATCCGCCGGTTAAAGCCGTTGCCGCCAGGAAACCGGCCAGGCCAGGGATCGTTGAATATGATCTCCCGCGTCAGGTCATCGTAGGCGACCGCCGCGATATAGTGGCCGGGCTTCACAAGGCAAAGCTGGACGGCCTGTCCCGCCCGCAAACGCTCGGCAACGCCTCCGAAATCGTGAGCCCAGTAGAACTAGGCTTTTACCCCGAACACCGCATTGACCGCAACCGGATAAAACTGCGGCACCTCGTTCCCGTGCCACACGTCCGGCGGCGTGTCCGGACGCGCCGCCGCGAGCGCCGCGTAATTGCGCGGGTCGTTGAAAAAGTCCATCAGGACTTCCTCGCTCTGCGGCTTGTATTTGCCCGGCGTTTTCACTTCCACATCGAAACCCATCGCTGCGATACAGGCCACCGCCGCGCTGGGGCCGCAGGAAACAAGCCAAGGGCCGTCAGACCGCTTCCGAAGAATTTCCTCGGTGGGATTGTTGGATTGCGTGTAATAGCAATCCTTGTCATTCCAAAACTTCACGCCTTTTACCATCGTAAAACCTCACTGTAAATCTATCCCCTAGGCTTGCGCCTAATCAAAGAAAATAGTTGACGAAATTATGCGCGTTTTAACGCTTGACTTTTTTCCCGCAATGCCGGAAACTGAACGCGGTAGCCGCCGAGAAGCCGGATGAGAAGCGCGCCCAATTCGGGTTTCCGGGTTGGAGGGCAACGGGGAGCGAGACCCCGCCCGGCGGCTACCATTTGATTTCATCGTAGTTGGCCCCCGTGTAGTCATAATCCGCATAGCCTATTGTCCTCATCTGCATTGTCGTCCCTCCGTTTTTAAGCGTTCTGACATGGACAATGATTTTTATTTTCTTGCCGCCCCTGGTTTCTTTGACCAGATGAAAAATTTTTTCCTGTTCTGGATGGGCCGCCTTTATTTCCCGAAAGATTTTTTCCGGTTCCTGAAGCGTTTCATAAACATCGTTAAAAAGGTTTTCCGGCACTTTTTGCCTGGCGTTTTTATCGCCGGTGCCGTGCCACAGGTCGTGGTCGGTCGCCATAATTTTTGAGTCCATAACTCCGGCTTTCCGCATTGCCTCAAAACGGTTGCCCCCCAAATTGCCGACCTCATAGTTTATATTGAGCGGCTTGTAATCAGCCTCATTCGCGCGTTCAATAATTTTCTTGAATTCGCCTCGCGTTGTTTTCGTTTTGTCCATGCTCTTGCGGTAGTTCGCGTATATTTGTTTGCGTGTCTCTTCCGGCAGATTTTTGTATTTACTGAAGTTCGGCGCCAGCGCTTCCCGCCCGGCGTTATACGCCCAGGTCTCGTCAATCTCCGGCAGGGTCTCTTTGGCGGAGTCGCCTGCCTTAATGCCGTCCCGCTCCGCCCCGGCTTCGCTCTTGGTTGTCACATAACACTGGCAGCCCCACCCGTTGGGCGGGTAGTATTTGTCCCAGAACGGATCATCATAACGGTACGCCTTTCCGTGCAGGGCTATGTGTTCCCGCCTCCGGTTCTTTCCCGATAACTGCGACTGATACACCCATACAGGACGCAGAACTGCCCCCTGCAACTGTTTCCGGTACTGGGCCTGCGCGTAGGCGGTTCTCATGTTGGTTTCGTAGATAGTTTTGATGCGCCAGTTTATGTAGTTCCTGTCATCCGCCGTGTGCCCCGCCCCGCCGTACCAGCCCTTGCCCTTCATCATGTCCAGCATTCCGTTCTTGAAATCCTGAAAGCCCAGGCCTTCTTTTATCGCCTTGTTCAACAAGCCGTGAATGGCGTCAAGAACAGCCGCCTCGTTGGAGTGGGCGACCGTGAAGGCGTGGGCGTGTTCGCCCCACTTGAGGTCGTCCCATCTCACGGTCGGCGTGTCGATTTTCTTTTCAAGAAACTTTTCCGCAAGGACGGGTTCCGGGAACCGGCCGGTGGAAACGCTAGGCATGGCGGCCTCCTTCGGAGGCTTCCCCTATCCCCTGCGCGGCGAAACGCGTCTCGTCAATAAGATGCGCAAACCCGTCAAGAGAGCGTTTGTTAAACGCAGATAACAGAGCTTCAGAAGCATCCTCATAATCGTCAACCGTTCCGAGCGCGTCGGCATACGCTTCGATTGCTTTGTCAATCTCATCCTGCCCCGCCTCCAGCATTTGTTTCGCGAACTCGTTCATCAGGCGGCAATTCTTCGCTTTTTGTTTCTCCTCTTTGGACGCGAAAAGCGAAGGCTTGTAATCCTGAAAGAAATCGTGCTTTGAAATGTTGCCGCCGCATCCGCAGGGGCAGGAAGAGAAGGGCCGCGCGGCGGCTCTGTTTCGCATTCCCTGCGCGGCGTTTTCCG
>JAIROG010000027.1 GCA_031257675.1 Treponema sp.
ATACAATCATTTTGCGGTAAAATCACAAATTTACCTGGCATCACTGAAACGCGCGATGGAATTACTTTCTGCCTATAATATGGGGGATAATGGCGCTTTTGCGTAACATGAGTTAATGATTCAAGGGGAGATCAAATAATGCCAGTCAAAAGTATAACTTGTTAAAAAAAAGAAGATGAACCTCTATCTACTTATTTTTCTGAATATGAAGCAAATGAAGGGGCATTTCATGTTAGATATCAATATGGGTTGGATTTATCTCCATATCAATGTTCAAAAGTGGATATTGGCATTTATCACCTAAAGAACGGCAAACTCCAAGTAAAGAATGTATTTATTGCACAGATTCCAATGGAAAGAAAAAAGAATTATATGAAGCACAAGAAGCGGCATTGATAAGAGCAGAAATTATAAAAAAGGAACGCGGAATAAAATTTATAAATGTCCTAAGCAAGATGGATGGCATTTAACAAAAAATACATCAGGAATATATTGAAATAGGCAAAACGGCGCATAACAGGGCTGTTTACGCTGTGCCGCCGGTAGGCGGCTCGGACTACGTTTTGGCTAGGTCAGTCGCTGCGCTCCATTCCCACGCTCACTCCAGACACATTTGGGCGGCACGAAACCCTACGGGTTTCTTTATAGTGCCACCCAAACGCCGTAAACAGCCGGAACGTTATGTGCAATGTGCCCTAAAATTGGTTGACCAAATTATGAAAATAATAAAAATTATTTTGAAGAAATCATTGGAAAACTGATAAAAGATAACATAAAAATTGATCATTATATATTATGAGCCAGTAAAGAAACAATATTAAAGAGATTGTCTAAAAGACTGGAAAAGAAGAATTCATGAGCCGCAAAACAGATAAATGTATCCTGAAGTCTTAATAAAAGGTATACCTACACCCAAAAAAACATATTAATTACTTATATTATAATGAATTACTGCGGTAGGTATACTTTTGCCTAGATTTTAGGATGTATGTATAAATGGCTTTAATGAATTAAAAAACAAAAGTATATACATTGACACAAATGAATTAAATATTTATGAAGTTGTAGAAACAATAACAGAAAAATTGAAATTGAAATTAATTGAAGACAAAGACAATAAGATTATAAAGAAAATAAAACGGACAATAGTTCAAATAAAACACATAAGATTATTTGAATAAAAATAATATTAGAAAATGGGCTTGATGTAATAAAAATTATGCTTTAATATAGGTTAAAATATATTTTGGAGGTAAATATAATGAAAACATCACTCAAAAATGAAACAAAAGGAATGAAAAAGCCAAGAATTTTTACAATATCATTTGCCAGCGTTTACCCTTTTTATGTTCAAAAAGCCGAAAAGAAAGGCCGAACTAAAGCAGAAGTTGATGATATGGTTAACAGGATACGATGAGAAAATGTTGCAAGAACAATTGAATAAAGAAGTCGATTTTGAAACATTTTTTAATCAAGCGCCACACATAAATGATAATGTTTCACTAATCAAGGGTAAAATTTGTGGCTATCGGGTAGAGGCCGTAGAAGATAAACTTATGCAAAAAATTCGATACCTTGATCTGTTGGTTGATGAATTATCCGGAGGAAAAGGAATGGATAAAATATTAAGGAAATGAAATCATTAGAAAAAGTAATATAAAAAATAATATGGAGATAAAGAAACGATGGCAAAGTATGTAAGGAATCAGGGGCGCAAACCAGAGGAATATGAAAAGATATATGAAAACAAGCGGTTGGAATTATTCACATAAAGCAGAGCTTTGTTGGCGAAACATACCCGGGAGCTTGCGCGAACTTGTAACAAAAAGAGTGTAAACGGCTATACTAAACGAAGGAGCAAGTATGGCCTTTACAAACGAAGTCCTGGATGAGATTCTCAAAGGCTGTCACGGTTCGGAAGGGATAATGAAGCGGTTAGCCAAGTCGCTGGCAGAACGCGCCATGGAGTCTGAATTAACCGAACAGCTCGGGTATGAAAGACATGACCAGAGCGCAAAACCAACCGCAAACCGCCGGAAAGGGAAAACGAGCGAAGAACTGCGGACAGACCACGGTTCGATGGAGACAGCCGTTCCCCGTGATCGAGAGGGAGTCTTTGAACCGCAGATAGTTCCAAAACGCCAGAAAGAGTTCCGGGTATTCGATGACAAAATCCTGTCGATGTACGCCCTGTCGCTTACGACCCGGCGGATACAGGAACACCTGAAAGATGTCTATGCGGTCGATGTGCCGCTTGAACTGACAAGCAGGGTCACCGATGAAGCGAAAGAATTGGCCGCCGGGCCGCGCGCTTGAACCGTTTTATCCGGCGTTGTTCATGGACGCCCTGCGGGCAAACATCCGGGATGGGGGTGTGGCGGGCAAGAAATCGGCGTGTTTGGCGCCGGCGATTATGAACGAGCTTAAAAGCCGGGGGCGCAGGATACGCTTCTGGCGGCTGTTGACGGGCCGACCGGTTCTCCCGAGTCCATCGCTAAACCGAAGCGCAACTGCGCATGTTCCACATGGTCCGCAATTCGGTGAGGCTTGCGCCGTACAAAGACCGGAAGGCGATAATTGCGGGCCTGAAAAACATCCGCCTTGCTCCTTCCGCAGAACCGGCTGCGGGGTACATTTGGGTTTATCCCCTCCTCCCGTGAATTCGTTGTCACACGCTGAAAAACCCGTGATCACAGGCATACCGATTATGCCGATTACAAACAGGTTTCGCCTCATACTGTCATTTCCTCTTAATAGTAAGAGAGAGACTCTCACCCGCAGGCGAGCCTTGCTCTCACAGCGTAAAAAAGCATCACGCAAGGCAAAAAAATTGATTTTTTCTGCCGGATAAAAGGTTTGAGAGAGCAGATCGCTGATATCTTGTTGAAACTGCCGCTTGTCCGCATAGACGATGAGACAGGTTGTTTTCCCTTTATTCAGAACAGAACCGTATACATGGGGCATTTTTATCATTTGATTGGCAAGCGCCGCTGTGTCGGCCGAAAATTCTCCATTCGTTCCCGTGTCTCCGCCGGCGCTCACTTCGCTTTTGAAATTTTGAACTGCCGCGGGTATATGCGCCTCAATACTCGCGGTCAACTCGGACAATGCAAAAGATTTCGCTTTCTGGCAAGCGTCCGCTTCGTCAGTTTTTGTAGAAATCCCCATGCCGAACATAACTCATTCTGACGCCGGTTGATCCATTCGGTTATTTCCGCAGGCATTTGAACGGAAAAGAGCCGGCTGCCAGAAATATATACAGAGGCGCTAATTTTCTCATATCGTTTTCCTCTTTCTATTTCTCTCTATGTGAGCGAGGTTTTCCTCATTGGGGATACTTCCTCAACAAATATTTTTCTAACCGCGCGCGTTTCTCTCAATGCCCGGTATGCCGTTCAGTTGGGAATTCGCTTCGGCAAACGACTCTTCAACGATGCTGTTTACGTCTTTCTGGAAACTCCGTTTATTCAGACAGGCGACGATGTAGACGTTGCCTCCGCCGTTTACATAGAGGACGACGATTCGCGCATTTCGCAGAGTGGAAGATATGATTTGTTTTGTCGCATCCCGAAACCGCGCGATACGATTCGTCTAGCCTTGCGCTTCGGCGCGGTGCGCTGCGTTCTCGCTAATTGCGGCCGTTTCCGTCTCCAAACTTGTCGCAAGGTTTTCACGGGCAAGCGCCAGCGCCTGTTGCATGGCATCCGATTCATTCTCGAATTCAGAAATACCGGTCGCGTAATAGATGCCATCCTCCTGATGTCGCTGAATCCACACGGCGATTTCGGACGGGTTTCCTCTGCCGCCCTGATTTGATGCGGGAGCGCTCCGCAACCGAAAGCGATCGGTGTAACAACCGCCAGTACGCAAACGCCAAACATTGCTTTCATTGTTTTCATGTTCAATCCTCCTGATTGATAGGTGAAATAAAAACCGCTACGGGTTTCTTAATTTAACCGCCTATAAAGGCGCTAAATTCGTTGATAAAAGTATGGGACGACTCGTCTTCAATAGCCTTAAAAGCCGATCCCTATGCTCTTTCCCATGACCTCGCCCCTTTCCTTGTGATATTTTTGCTGTACGAATAGAGAATCGCGCCATTGCCTCCGCGTAGTTTGTTATACCGGCGCGTACAAAATAACCGGCGTCGAGTGTTTTTTCAGATGTGGTTATGGTTCCTGTATGGTGTACGCGGATCCGTGCGGATCGCATATATACCCGTTGCTCTCAAAAATTGAAGACAATTTCCGTCCATCGCGGTCTTCCTCAATGTCAACATCAAAGGTGATTTTTGTACGGCAGGCGATGTAAGACGCTGCGGCTTCCCGTGTATACGCCAAACCCTCAGCGAATTGTCCGGGCGAATGCAGAACATCACCCAAGCCAACCCACGTTCCGTTTTGCTCGCTGTACTACGCCACGGAATCCCGCTTCTGAGATGATAACCGCCTGATTTCTCATAACTGTGTTTCTGTTTGTCTGCCTGTGTTTTCCGGAAACGCTTTCATTGTTTGTTCGACTGATTTACAAGCAATAGTCTTAAAACGCCCCGCGGCAGAGCCGCGGGGCGTTTTTTACCTCAATGCGCTATCCTGTCCCCCATTAAGTTTCCCTGCTCAACCACGTCCACGCCGGGTATATCGCCGATGGCAACGCTTGATTCTTCTCTTACATATCCGCCGCTTTGAAATTCTATTTCTTTCACGATAGATTCGACTTCGCACAACAACCTTTACATTGCTATCGTGACAAGGCGTTTCATGGAATCTTCAGTCAAATACCGCCCTAAAACACTCTGCTTGCCGTCCACATTAACAAAGTCCATAACCACCGCCACGCTTCCTACTCGCTTCCTATTTTCCAACGACGCGGTTTGTCTGAGATAAGGCATCGCTTTCCTGAGCGAAAGCAAAAAACGGCGACAGGACGGGCAGTACTGCCAGAATGAACTTTTTTTGCATCATATACTTCTCTCCCGTAGCAAAACCTCGCAGACATTTAGTAAAAGCGCGAGGCAAACGCTTGCGTAGCCTCTCATAACACAATCCTACAGACGTATAGCATAACTCTTATCAATTATTGTCAACGGGTTTATCGTAAATTTATCCCTATTTTACGTAAAGTCTGGCATAACTGGCGGTTCATTCTTGAAATCGTTTGAAATCGCGTTTTGAAAACGGAAACCTAATCCATAGGCAGACGGGACTGATCTAGAGAGGTTTTTCCAAGACATCAAATTTTTAAAAAGCCTCTTTGATAAAACAGCGTTATTTACTATAATAATATATATGAATATGCCTTTAATGCGATTCAAAATCGCTATATTGAACGATGCGTTCTCTTATGCGGCTTGTCTGATGTCCGTCCATTTTCCGCGCTTCCGCAAAGAGAAAGTCTTCCCCCGTCTTTTCTACAGGATTAATGGGTATGAGCGGGAAAAATGCGCGCGATGCGTTGGGAAGCACTATAAAGCCGCTTCGTTTCCATCATGAGTTGTCTCAAGCGGATTTGGCTGAGAAAGCGGGAATTTCCATAACGTTTCTCAGAGACATAGAGCGGGGAAATAAATGTCCCTATCCCGATACGCTTGCAAATCTAGCGCATGTTTTGAAGTCGCCGGTTTATGAGTTTTTAAGGTGCAGGATGAACTCTCTGATGAGGCGAAGAGCGTCATGAGGTAATTTTCAGAGGATATTTCAAAGGTTATGAAGCAGTCGTTGGAAACCGTATATAAAAAACACAACGTGTTATGAATGTCAAAAGCCGCGCGGGAAAAGCCTTGCCATTTAGCGGACAACGTTAGAAACACATGGAGGAACATGCAAGAAACGCCGCCAACGCGCAAAGATAAATTCGCCGTTCTCAAGGATTATTTTGGCTACACGGAATTCCGGCCCGGGCAGGAAGCCGTCATTAACGCCATTCTCGCAGGCAGAGACGCGCTTGCGGTTATGCCCACCGGCGCTGGAAAATCTCTCTGTTACCAGATACCCGCGTTGTTGCTGAACGGGCTTACGGTGGTGATTTCGCCGCTTATTTCGCTGATGAAGGATCAGGTCAACGCGCTCAGGGAAGCCGGCGTACGGTCGGCTTCCCTGAACAGCTCGCTCTCCCATGAAGAATACGCGGCGACCATGAAGTTGTTGTATCGGGGCGATTGCGACATACTCTACATCGCGCCGGAACGGCTTCTTAAAGAAAATTTTTTGCAAATCCAGCAAAAAATGCAATCCATGTCGCAGGGCGGGGAGGATTCCCAAAAAATCACCCTCGTGGTGATTGACGAAGCGCACTGCATTTCCCAGTGGGGACACGACTTCAGACCGAGTTACCTCCACATTGCGGAATTCATAAAAACACTGGATCAGAGACCCGTCATAGCAGCTTTTACGGCGACGCTGAAAGTGAAGGAAGACATACTTTCCATTCTGTTCTTGAAGGAGCCGTTTGTCATTACCACGGGTTTTGACAGGCAAAACCTCTACTTTGAAGTGCGGAAGCCCAAGAGCAAAAGCGCGGCGTTGCTGGATTATGTACAGCGTAACAGGAATAAGAGCGGCATCGTGTACTGCAACACCAGAAAGACCGTTGAAGATGTGTGGGAGACGCTTTCTGACAGAAATTTCGCCGCCGCAAAGTATCATGCGGGGCTTGAAGATGCGGAGCGGCATGAAAATCAGGACGATTTTCTATACGACAGAAAAACCATCATGGTGGCGACCAACGCATTTGGCATGGGCATTGACAAATCGAATGTGTCTTTTGTCATCCATTACAATATGCCGAAAAACATCGAAAGCTACTATCAGGAAGCGGGCAGGGCGGGACGGGACGGCGAGCCTGCCGAGTGCGTCCTCTTTTACAGTGGGCGCGATGTACGTATAAACGAATTTCTCATCACCCATTCCAACGACGAGGAAGCTCCGGCTGACGAGGCGCTTGTTCAGCACAATCTGGAACTGCTGAAGCTTATGACATGGTACGCCACCGGAACCGATTGCCTGCGGTCACGGTTGCTCAACTATTTTGGCGAGAATGCGCCTTCTTTTTGCGGAAACTGCTCAAACTGCAATACGCTTTTTGAAAACGTTAATATTACGATAGAAGCGCAGAAACTCGTGTCCTGCGTACTGCGTCTGGAACAGCGGGGCAGGCGTTTTGGCAAAACCATGATTATCGACATTGTACGAGGCGGCAAGAACGAAAAGATTCGGAACTTTCACCTTGACACGCTCAGTACGTACGGCATTATGAAAGACTCAAGCTCCCGCCGTACGCGGTTGATTCTGGATTTTCTGATAGAACAGGGCTATCTTGCGCTGAATGCCGGCGAATTTCCCGTGGTATGCCCTTCCGCGCGTTCAGGCGAAATCGCGTTTGAACGGAAAAACGTACGCATGATGCTGCCGAAAGAGGAGATGCCGAAGAAAAGCGCCGAAGCGAGCCTGCCGATACAGGAATTTGATGAAGTCCTGTTTGAAAAATTGCGGGACTTGCGGAAAACCATCGCCCAAGATGCGGGCGTCCCGTCATACATCGTATTTTCCGACGCCGCCTTGCGAGACATGTGCCGGAAGAAACCCGTTGACAAACGGGAGTTCCTGCTCATATCGGGCGTTGGCGAGATAAAAATGGAAAAGTACGGAGACATATTCACATCTCTGATACGGGGGTATAGAGAGACAGTGAATTAGACGCCTCTTTAAGCGCCGCCTTTTCCTCCCACTCCTTTTCGATGGCGCCGACAGTCTTGATAATCTCCTCTTTGGACGCTTTCTTCGCAAGCAGCGAGCAAAACGCTTCTTCCTGACAGAGAAAATGGACGCGGGAGAGCGAATGGAGATGGGCGCGCGCCGAGGAAGAGACAAGCAAAATCAGATTTTGCACCGGAACGCCGTCCAGAGCCTGCCACTCCACAGGACGCTTCAGAAAGGCGATGGCAATAAACTGCTCGCTTTCATTTGATAAGAGTGGATTCCGGGGATGGGGGACGGCGATTCCTCCTCCAATGGAAGTCGCCATAAGGCTTTCCCGCTCCAGAACGGCCTGTAGCAATACATCCGCTGGGAGGTCAGCGGGCAAGCGTATGTTTTGAATAAAACAGTCCAACGCTTCTTTTGGCGTACTTCCCGTGATTTCAAGCAACGCTCCGCCTTTTTTAATTAAATCAACTAAAGATATATCGTTCATCGCATTTCTCCTAACATACTATTGCACTGGTCAATATCAAAAAAATGAGGGTCAAAACCAGCGCCCAGTTTTTTTTCCGCAGCTTGTTTTTCTTCTGCGGTTCCTGATTCGAGGGCAAAAATGTCTTTTCTGAACCGTACGGGACCGTTGATTGTTTCCGGCGGCGCGGCGTTCTCTCCCGCCACGCACAGCGCCGGTTTCTCACTTTCCTCCGGGGAGAGCATGATGATCTTTACATTCCACAATTCGCCGTACTCATAGTTCACGTCAAGCATCCTTTGCGCGTTCAACTCCCGAATGGTTACATCAGTCTCAATGGGTGGCGTCTCAAGCTCTCCATTTTCAGAAGCGCCGCCACGGGTAAACCGGTGCGGGAGCTCGTTTTTCCATGAAAAAAGTTTCTGAATAACAAGATGAATGTCTTCAAGCGTGTAGGCTTCCGGCACGATGATCCTGCGCCACACATCCGTACCGCCGATACCGATCTGCAACAATCTGCCTTTCTGTTTCCCGTCGTTTTTCACCAGATAAATATTGCTTTTGCGGAAAGCCGCTAACGAATCGCTAATCATGGAGCGTATCTCGTCATACGTGTCGAGCATTCCCTGATAGGCGTTGTCCATAGCGAGTATGTCTATTTCCGAAGGCTCTTCCGCATCGCTCAATTCATCAAGCAAATTCGCCGCGTGCGCCTGGACTTGAGAAAGCATGATAAACACCTGTTGTGGCAGATACGCCTCGTTCATCGAGTCTTTGCGGAGCGTCGCCGCGAATTCAACGACCGCAGTGTGCAGTTCCGCAAGATTTTGCCGTATCGGTCCCGCCGCTTTATCGGTAAACAGGGAATAGTCCGGCTGGATTTCGGCGAACACTTCCGCTATGTAATCGGCGAGGACATTCCATTCCCGCGAGCTCAACGTCTGGACGATATTGCTGGGAATGAGACGCAACACTACGTTCTCAACCGACGTATCGCGGCGGTACAGCGCGTCCCGAACATACGCCTGCGCTACGAATTCGGATACGGGAATCTGCTTTGAGTAAAGAATATCCTCAATGAGCGTCCTGTCGGGTATACGCTGCCCATCCAGCAGGCTTTTGGAATCGGGGATTTCTTTGCCCGCAAACCAGAAGCGCGTTTCTATGCCATACGGTACGATCTCAATGCTGTCTGTTTTTTCATATAAAAATTCCTCAAGCGAATACGCGGGTATGTCGCGCATGCGCGTTCCGCCCCAAAAATATGCGTGCGCTATTTGTTCCTCTGTGGAAACGCCGGGACCCAACGTTTTGAACGCTTTCTTAAAGCCGTCTTCCGTTACGGAAAGCCAATCCGCAAGCTCGGATTCACTCCATACGTCTTTGGAGATTTTTTCAAGCGCAAAAGACCCGGTTTTCCAATCAAGCGTTTTTGCGATAAAGCCGTCTCCCGGTACAAAACCCGTTTCGCGGTAAATGCCGCTCATGTCAAGCGTAGAGACTGATACAACAGCAGGCTCTTCCCTTTCGCTGTATGCGTATTCATTATTCTCATTTTCCATGGCAATGTAATGAGGCGTATATTCTTCACCGAAGATCGTGTAATAGGGATAAAATTCTTCAGGTTCGCCTTCCATGCTTGTCCAAGAGACAGCTTTTTTCTCCCAAAAAAAAGCGTATTCTTTCGGACGGAGCAGGGGGTTCGCAAACGGAACGCACCGGTGTCCGGGTATCAGAATGCCATTCATTATTTCCGTGCGGCTCGGCTTGATGACAAACCGCGTCTGTTCAAAACAGCCCCGGCGGGAGACCCACTTTTTCGCCCCCTTGGGAAAGGCAAGACGCTTTACGTTGATCAGCGCGGCTATCTGCACCGCGAGCCGCCCGCTCCGCGTTGTATCCGCGTCGTGAACATACGTAGCGACCTCTTCCAATGTAAACGGTTCCGTAGCATTCTTGAGAAAATCGTATAAGGCTTCTTCTTGATTGAATGTCATTAATCAACAATATATCGTTTTTTTTTCTTTCCGTCCACAGTTGCGGCGGTGGGATTGAGCGATTCTTACCTGTCCACAGATTCGCGCCAATCGCGCGACAAGCCGTCAGAAGTCATTGCGAGGGAGGGGACTCGAACCCCTACGCCACCGGCTCCAGATCCTAAGTCTGGCGTGTCTACCAATTTCACCACCCTCGCTCACTGTGCTTCTATTTTAGTATAGAAGCCGCCGCTTTGTCAACATTTCGCGCTCCCATGAAGAACCCGGTTGCGGGTGGATGCGCCGACGATTGGATTGCCACAGACGCATTAGAGCGTCTGCTGTCGTTAGCGGAGGAAGAAGCCGCCGATATGGTCTTTTTCGAGAGAGTGTCGCACGAAGAAGACGGGCGCACCCGCCGTGTCTATACGCGCCGCGAGGATAAGCGCAACGCCGTCGTTTGCGCCATAAAACGCCGGCGCGTAATGAATCCAATGGTTAAGCCGGATGTTGCAAAGCGTATCTTCTCGGAACCGCCCCTATGCCCAAGACGTGATAATAACGGCGCACGCGCTTGTATACGCGGATAAGACAGCCACCCTACCATTGTTTTTTGTATCGTTATTACTATACCCCCACGTCGATATGCCACAACCCCGCCGCCCACAAGGAAAGACATGAATTCTTCTGCGCCGCACTTGATTATCTGGCGGGCTGGGAAAAAAAGCCGCCGCTTTAAAGTCTGCGCGACAAATCCGGCAACGCCGGATTTAGAACCCATTGGGTCTCAATAAATAATCCCCGCCGCAGAGCCGGGTATTGAAAATTTCACCTTGAAATCTTTGCGTATGCGGGGAACAAATTCCCCGCGCCCCCAGTTTTAACCGCCCCAAGAGGCGGAGGATTAAACCCCAAGAAAATAAAATACAGGCGGAAGCCCGGCATCACAACTGCCGGACAGACGCGGAAACGCCTGCGGAATCCCCCCCCAAGACTCAGCGCTAGGTGGATATAGTTTGACTCCCTTTGTCTTTTTGGTCAATGCCATGGAGTATAGTTAATGCGTACGCTATTATCTTACTATGGCGGCAAGCGGCGGCTTGCCAAAACTATTCTGGGCTTATCCCAGAGCATCGTGTTTATTGCGAGCCGTTACCCGGCGAATCGCACTATTTTTCGCAAAGAACCCGTCAGCCTCCACAGCAGGAGGCGGCGGCGCCACGCAGAGATCATTTATCAGAATCCTGAAATGTTCGACAGGAGCAAGCGGGCAGGCAGTCTGGATGCCGGCGAACTCTTCTTACGGACGTATGCTTGACGGCGGCATCGTGTATGACAGGAGCGGCAAAATAACAGCGTTATTGGACAACAAGCGGCAGGCTTTTTCTATTGATTATGCCGCGCGTCTCCAAAAAGCACAGATTGAATGCCGGGACGCCTTGCAAATTATTCAGTCAAGGAACGTTCAGACGCCTTTTTCTACCTCGATCCGCCTGTGGGCGCAAATCAAGGGCATTACAACGGCTGCTCGCAGGCAGACTTTGACGCATTACTCAAACTGCTTGAAACCATTCAAGGAAAGTTCCTTATGATATCCTATCGCAACAAAACTCTACAGACTTTTCGGCGCGGAACGGCTGGTGCGCTGTCGAAATCAGAATGACTTGCTCGATGGCTACTACTACCAAGGGCGGCAATCCTCACAAAAAGGTTGAAGTCCTGACCGCAAACTATCCTATCGCGGTTACATTCGATAAACACACCAAAAAGAAATTAGTAAACGAGGTCGAGGCAGACGAGACCTAGACACAAAAGCGTTTTACAGCAGTGCTGTAAAACGCTTTTCATTCTATCCCGCAGAAAGCAGGTTAAAATCATGCAAAAGCATGGTAAAACAGGCTAAATTCCCAAACTACATGCAAATTTTTCCCATTTTTTTTGTACAGTTATAGAACCGCCTCATATTACATGTTTTTTTTCAAAATTTGACACAAGTTTCTTAAACGCCTCGCTGTTTTCAATTTTCGACAACATATCGTCCGGCGGCGCCTCAACGTACGCAACGCGCTCTTCCGAAGCGCCGAAGGCGCCGCCGCCGCTATCCTCACGCGCCTGTATCGCGCCTCTGCTTAACCGGAAAGAAACGCCATTGATGGTCAATTCGGGAAACCGCCGCCGGAAACTCTCCAAAATCTCTTGCTGTTTGGTCTGTAAAATCTGTATCCATCCCGAATGATCCGCCTCAATAAGCGCGATGTTTCGCTCAAGCTCAACAATTTGAGTGTGATCCGCCGCCGCTGGGATTCGCTGTTCTTTGACGATAGCAGCCCACGAAGTGAATACCTTCGAAATGTTGCGGGCGTTGCGACCGGCGTATTCATCGAAAAAAACTGAAAGAAGATCGCCCGCCTTTTTCATCACTCCATCCTTGACAGACTGCCTTGAGACACGTTGTAGACAATGGTGTCAGACGTTCGATACCGCTGGTACGGCTCCTCCGGCAAAAACGTGTAAAACGCCTGATCGTATTCGGGCAGAACTTCAAGAAATCTGCGGCGTTTTTCAGGATCAAGCTCCAAAAGCACATCGTCCAACAACAAGACCGGCTTTCTTCCGCTCATATCCGAAAACCGTTTCGCTTCCGCGACGCGCAACAGCAAGACAAGAAGCCGCCGCTGTCCGGTGGAAGCGTTTCTTGCGAATTCAACGCCGCCGCAGGTAAACACATATTTGTCGCGGTGGGGACCCGCCCTCGTAGCGCCAAAAGAAACGTCCCCTTCGCGGCGTTTTTTCAATAAATCAACGATAGCGTCTTCTTCCATATATTCGAAATCACAAACCCCCGCAGATGCGTCTAACGCCGTCCCACACCCGCCGCTGCCCACTCCATAACTTTGACGTACATTCCATGAAGGAATATACCGTACTTCAACATCGCCAATGCCCGAAACATAGGTATACAACGGCGTAAACGTCTGTGAAAAAAGTTGCGCGGCGCCGGCGCGTTTTTTCATAATATGTATGCCGTATTTCGCCAACTGCGGATCGAGCGCATCAAGCATTCGCGTTTTATGGGAGGCGTCGCTTCCATAGTCTTTCAACACGCTGTTTCTAGTTTTGAGGATTTTTCGGTAATTGCGGATATCGTCCAGATAAACAGGATCGTAGAGGCTCTGGCTTTGATCGAAAAACCACCGTCTGTCTTCCGGAGTGCCTGATGCGAAGATCATGTCTTCATGGCAAAATACAATGCACGGCGCTATAGCAATGAGTTCCTTCCGGTCTTCGATTTTTTTCCCATTAACGACAACCGTCTTGCGGCTGCTCTCTATTTTCACCAGAATTTTTTCATAGAGCGGCGCGGTTTGCGCCGTTGCGGGAGACACCGGCGCAAACCGCGCCATCGCTGAGCAAACTTTGCTTTTTTTTTCTTCGCCGCTTTCATCTATTTTAGAGTCAAGAGCATCACCCGCTCCAGCAACATCAGCAACGCCCACAGACTCGTTTTTACGAACAAGCTCCCGGTCATTCACCGAACGGAACGATGAAGCGTACGAGCAGAAATAGACGCCTTCAAGAAAATTGGTCTTTCCCTGCCCGTTCTCGCCAACTAAAAAAACATCCCTCCCTTGGGTGTCAACCTCAGCATCCTGTAAATTTCTAAAAGAAATAAAGCGCAACGATGATATAAGCATGTCGCCGGATTAAGGTTGCATGGGCATTACAACGTGCAAGAAGTCACTTTCCGGCTCCGGTTTAATAGTCACCGCCTTGCCGGGGTCGGTAAAATATACGCTTATATCGTTGTCGTTCATCACCTTAAACGGCTCTTCCACATACCGGTAATTCATGGCGATTGAAACCGCGCTCCCATCGTACTTGCACGGAATTTCTTCATTAGCGACTCCGAGTTCGCTTTCTTCAGACGCTATCGCAAGTACGCCGGGCGTCAAACTCAAGTAGATGCGGTGCGATTTCTCAACAAACAGCGACACGCGTTTGAGCGCGTCAAGCGTCTCAATGCGGTTTAAGGTAAAGCAATACTCGTGATTTTCAGGAATAACGCGGTGATAGTTGGGGAACTGCCCTTCAATCAAAACAGATGAAAGGTTGTATGCGCCGAACCGTACAAAAATAATCTTGTCCGTGACGGAAATCGAAATAATCCCCTCGTCTCCGGCGCGCTTCATAATGATATTAAGAATCTTCGGCGGCACAATAACGCCTGAGAAATCAGGCGCATCATCATCGATTTTCTTGCTTATAAAAGCCAGACGCCTTCCGTCCGTCGCCACCATGTTCACTTTGGAATCATTTTTTTCAAATAAAACGCCGGTCATAAAATAACGGGTCTCGTCATCGGAAACGGCGAATACGGTTTGATGTATCATTTCCTTGAAGTCTTTTATAGGCATCGAGAAAAATGATTTTTCATTCGGTTCCGGAAACACGGGGAAATTTTCGGATGCGATGCTTCTGAGCTGGAACTTGACCTTCTTGGTCGCGGGCTTTATGATGACCATCGTGTCAACATGCTCAAATTCCAATTCTCCTTCCGGTATGGATGATAAAATCCCCAAAAATTTATCACAGAACACAGTCGCGGCGCCCGGTTCTATTACGGAAACCGGAACCTTTGTCTCAAAGTTGACCTTTATATCGGTGGCTTTAATAACCAGCGAGTCATTCGCCGCTTCAATATAAATATTTGATAAGATAGAGATGGCGTTTTTTGACGCGATAATCTCCTGAGCCATCCCAATCTCTTTAAGCAGAACGCTCCGTTCACAAGAAAATTTCATTTCTTTCTCCTTTCTTTTACTATTATAAAAAGTTATATATATAATAATAATAATAATAAGACGCCTTAACATGTGTATAAGGGGTCCATCTCATTTTAGCTCAACCTGTTGCCGTTTTCACAAATTCGGGAAAAGACTTCCTTTATTCCACAGTACCCACAGTTTATTTTATAAATACACCATTTTTACTGTATTATACATAAGAATTCACAAAATTACAAGTGATGTTTTTCATAAGGGCTTGTTCCAAAAACAGACGGTTTACGTTTTGGCGTTGTACTCCTTTATCATCCTGATAAGACTCTGTATAGTTGAGTCAAGCGTGGGGTCCGCTTGTATGCGCTCCTTGATCTTGTTGCATGAGTGCATCGCGGTTGTATGATCGCGTCCGCCGAACGCCTGCCCTATCTCGGTCGTGGAAAATTCGGTGATTTCGCGGGAAATATAAATGGCGAGCTGACGCGGAAACACTACATTTTGGGACTTTTTTTTCCCTTTCAGATCATTGGGCGTTATTTTGAAATGCTCCGCCACCACCCGCTGAATAATGTCTATAGACATATTGGTCTGCTTGGGAGCCGCAAACACGTCTTTAAGCTGTTGCCGCGCAATCTCAACGGTGATGGTCTTTCCCACCAGATCCGCGTACGCAATCAGTGTGGTGAGGGCGGCTTCAAGATCACGGACATTCGAGGAGACATTTTTGCTTATGAGCGCGAGAACTTCATCGGGAATGGTTACATTTTTCGACTCCGCCTTCTTTTTAAGGATGGCATAGCGGGTCTCGTAGTTTGGCGGCTGGAGATCGATGTTGAGTCCCCGTTCAAACCGGGAGCGCAAGCGGTCTGAAATTTTTTTCAATTCCGTAGCCGGACGGTCGCAGGTGAAAACAATCTGCTTGTTCGATTCGTACAGGGTGTTGAACGTATGAAAAAGCTCCTCTTGAAGCCCCTCTTTTTCCTGTACAAAATGAACATCGTCCATAAGCAACACGTCAACGTACCGGTATTTTTTTTTGAAGGAACTCATGTTTTTTTCTTTAAGAGCGTCGACATACTCGTTGAGAAAGGCTTCGGTGTTGATGTACACAATTTTTGTTTCAGGAGAATTGGCGTACACATAGTTGCCGATTGCCTGCAAAAGGTGCGTTTTTCCAAGCCCCACGCCGCCGTACAAGAAGAACGGATTGTAGGTGACTCCCGGATTCTTCGCTATCGCCAGCGCCGCGTTCGCCGCAAAACTGTTGTTGTCCCCGATGACATAGGCGTCGAAGCTGTAATCCGGTTTTAACTGCGGATGCCGCTTCTGGACGCTCTGTGCGTTCTGCGCAAACGGATCCGTTTGCGCATCTGCGTTTTTCGCCTGATGAGAGACATCGCCGCCCCGCTCCTCCATCTTTTCTGTGAATTCGCCGGATGCTTCCGTTTCTTGAGATGCCGGCGTAATCCGCTCTGGTTGAACCGTTGTTTTTTTTGGCTGTTGAATAATCTCAAAAACGAGTGTCATGTCTTTTTCTATTATCAGCTTGAGCTTTTCTTCAATGCGGATTTTATACCGCCGTTTCACTTCTTCACGGTAAAAATTTGACGGCACCCCCAGAATGATGGTGTTTTCCGTTGCGCCCCGGTACTCCAGAAGGGTGAACCAGCGTGAAAATTCCTGTTCTCCAAGTTCTTCATACATTTGATTCAATGTTTCTTTCCAAAAAAATTCGTAATTCCAGTCAGCCATGATATGTCCTTATTTGTAGTAGGTTTGCCGCCGGGCGGCTGCCTTACAGTTGATACTGTTCTTGCGGACGAACCTCGCGCATGGATGCGGATCATGAAAGACATCCGGTTCCCGAATGGTGTCCTTTAGGGGGTTCGTGTTTTTTTTACACCCTGAAAACTCTGGAAATTCACGGATATTCAGAGATTCCCTCATATAAATTCACAAGTTTTACACAACGGCCGACAGTATAGCATACTTGGTGTTTTTTGTCTCACAGATTCGCGGAAATTTTTGATTTTTATATTAATATATTGTATAATAACAAATTATATAAAATATTAACAGGTTCTCAAAATTCATATTGTGAATTCCGCCTACGTTTTTACTTGTTTGGCGGTTCTGAGCGGTACATAAACAAGTTTGTTCACAATTTATACACAACTGTGTGGCGCTACACAGCCGTACCACCAAGCGTAGCCGCGCAAGCCGCTGAAGTTCCGCCGGATTGTAAAGTCCGCGTCGAGCCGTGAGGTCGTCCTAGCGCGTTTGCGGCGGTTCTCTGCCCTCCATGAGCCGTTGGAACGGACTTCGCGGCTCGAA
>JAIROG010000045.1 GCA_031257675.1 Treponema sp.
GGGGTAATTCTTTATATTATAAGAAATCACAGAACACTCAGGAAAAAGGAAGGCAACGGCCAGAGAAGTTTCTGTTTCGTGCGGAACGATAATCATATCATGGTATTATATCATAAATGATTTAGAATGCAAGCAATTTTTTGGTATATTTTTCATACCTTGTACCGGGTCATCAGCGCTTAAATTCCCCGCAGCGGGTCCGGTTTAGCCTTACGGGGATTGTTGATATTTATCCATGATTATATCGCAGAACTGGCTCCATTGCAGCGCCCCGGCGGAATTTTGGGAAGCGATTCTGAGGTACATCATTCCCACAGCGGCGGCGCCCGCTCCGTCGGTTTTGTCCCGGTCGCCTACGACAAGGACCTCCGCGGGATTCCGGCGGAAGACTTCGGCTATGGTGAGGAAAGGCCGGGGCGCGGGCTTCTGGGCGCCAAAGGTTTCGGGGCCGCAGATCATCCCGCAGGAATCGGGGTCCAGGCCAATGGCTTCAAGGCGCTTTCCCGGCAGCGGGTAATCCGAATAGACCGCCCGGGGAAACCCCATAGCTTCTATTGTCTTAAAAAGATCCGCCGTACCGGGACGGGCGGAATAAAATCGTTTTATTACCTCGTTCATCCGGGGTATATAACGTCCAAAATACCACTGCCGCAGAAAGACGGCGTTTCGGAATGTCATGCGTTCCAGGAGAGAAAAAAATTCCCGGAAATAGGTTTCGTTGTTCTGGTAATCGCAGCCGGAGAGGACCTCGCGGGTACGGCGCTCTCCCCAGGTATACCAGATGTCGGCAGGGGAAAACCATTCCCCGGTACGGCTGAACAGAAGATGGCGGCGAAAATTGCGTCCGCTATAGAGGGTACCGTCAAGATCGAAAATAAACGCCCGCGCTTTTTCAACAAGACCGGCGGCCTCTTTCAATCTTGCGGCTGTGTTTGCGGAATTACTCAATTCCCGGGCTTCCCGGACAGAATGTTATGCATCGTTTTCCCCCTCGTTAATATATATCCGATCCGAATACCATGCCGAAATCCCGGCACAGGTACTGCGCCGCCCTGCGTCCGGTGGTAACCGCCACCGGCAGGCCGCCGGGGGGCTGAATTCGCTGTCCGGCGAAATACAGGTTTTTTACACCTCCGGGCTTGCAGGGATAGGGGAAACGCCGGTGGTTTCCGGGCGGGGTTTTCGTCATCCATGAACCCCGGTATGTGCCGCAGTATTTCTCATAAGTGAGGGGCGTGGCAATATCCCGGACAGCGGTCCTGTTCCGGATGGCGGGAAACTGGGCTTCAAGTCTTTCCAGCACCGTCCCGAATAGTTCCCGCTTACCCTGTTCATAATAGCCCCGCTCCCGCGCCAGTTTCCAATACCCGTAGGAATCGCTGCTTATGCTTACGGTAAGCGCCGAACAGCCTTCGGGCGCATATCCCGAATAACCCGCGTAATTACGGCAGGCCAGGTAATTCAGTTCCCGGCCATGGAACTTAAAAGGCTTTTCAAGGGGAAAGACTATATACGGCGGCAGGCCGGCAAGATCGGCTTCCACACCCAGGCAGAAAAAGGTGTTCATGATGAGCTGCGGGTTTTTGTACATTTTTTCCAGCCAGGGCATCCGGAGGGGAGGCGAAAAGAGCCCGCCGGAAACGGCGTTTGCCGCCAGAGTGTCCGCTGTTACTATCACCGCGTCCGCAGGAATTGTCCCTTCCGCCAGAACCACACCCCCGGCCCGGCCTCTATCGACAATAACCCGCTTCACCCGGGCATTGTACCGAATCACGCCGCCTGAATCGGTAAAACGCTTCACCATGTTCCGTACCATGTTGACCGTACCGCCTTCGACATAACCCCCATCCTTTGACAGAAACCGGCTGATGGTGAAAAACAGTGAAACCGCGTCGTAACCAGGATTAACCATATTCAAGATCAGAAGGCGTATCGCCTGGGAACGGAACCGTCCGGCATACTCTCCCGCGGAGATTTTGCCCAGCGCCCCCATACGCAGCGCCACGGGCAGTATCCTTGTTCCTGTTTTAAGCAGGGACGGCGCCTTTTTCCGTACCTTGAGTCCGAAAATGTCTGTCAGCGGAATATCCACCGCGGCAAAACGCCGTATATCGGCACACATTCCCTTAACCAGCGGAATGTCTTCCGGCGATAAGCCGCAGAGGTGCTGTTCAAGTCTGTCTACATCCCGGTACAGATACGCCTGCCTGCCGCCGCAATCACTGGTGAGGAAAGGATCATGGTTGATGATCCGGGAGGTATCGCTCAGGGCTCCGGTTTCCCGCCAAACCCGGTTTATCGGACTGTCCGGAGCCGAGCCGTTGAGCCAGTGCATGCTTCCCTCAAAGAAGTAGCCGCCCCGCCGCCAGCCGGTACAGTTACCGCCGGGGCTGCCGCAGGCTTCACAAATGGTAACTTCAAAACCGCTTTTCAAAGCGTATATGCCCGCAGAAAGACCCGCGATTCCGGCGCCGATAACAACGACCTTGTTCACTTTTTAATCAATTCGTCGAACATTTCCTGGCGTTTCTTGTCCTGCATGAGCAGATTGAGCTTGAACTGGCCGTCCCTATAGCCCTTTTCAATACAGGCGGCCTTGAATTGTTCAAAGGAGTCCTTGACCAAAAGGGCGGTTTCCGGCGCTTTAACCCGGTTGGAATCTCGCTTGGATTGGTATTCGCTGTTGTATTCTTTAAGACGCTCGTCCACAGCCCTGGTAAGCTCCTCGGCCCGGGCCTGGCTGATAGTTCGATCCGCAAATTCGTAGTAAAACCGGTAATTTGCCTGCTCCGGATTGGCAAACCCGACGAAAAAGCTCAGTTTGAGCCCAAGCTCATGACCGCAATTGGCTACCGCTTCGATAAACTGCCGTTCATGCAGCTTCTCCCCGGTTAAGCTGATCGTGCCGTTAACCTTTTGGACGAATTTAATCAGCGGGTATTCGTTGTAGAAACCGGTAATTTCCACCAGATCCGTCATGTTATACCGGTACAGTCCCGCGGAAGTGGTTACCACCGGACAGTAGCGCTCACCCTTTTTAACTTCCCACATCTGATAAGTCTTCGGCGCCGGATTGTCCAGTTCCGATTCATGGATAAACTCAAAGTAAATTTTATGCCCCAGCGGCACCGTATCCAGCGTATTGCTTTTCAGCACCAGACCGGCCTTACATTCGGTAGCGAAATACCCGAATTCATGGAAAACGGTATTCGACGGGAAAGAATCCCGCACCTTTTCAAGATATATCGACGTATTCCCGCACATCCAGACATTGACCACCTGCATGTGGGGCCAGTAATGCTTCGGCAGGACCGTCCCAAACCGCACTTTGAGCTGCCGCAGTTCCGCCGCCCGTTTGGGATTCGGCTTTAAATGCGCCGTGATGGCGGTACGTATTCTATCGGGAATAAAAAACCGGCGGCTCAAAGTCCCGTTTTCAATGTCGTTCACATAGTCGTCGAAAAATTCATTGGCGTTTATCTGCATTTCCACCAGTGTACTGGGATTTGCGGTGATGATCAGGGTAATATCCTGTTCGATCCCCATCCGCATGATGGCATAATAGCGGGCTTTATAATCGGCGATATGAAAAACATCCGCCGGCGCCGGATGGAGGACCTCCATAAAACCGGGAATATCCCGCTGGGAAATTCCGGAAATGGAGCCGTATACCGTACCGTCCGGGGCGGACCCCTCTATCGCTTTTCCCACGATGGAAAGGGTCATGCCGTAAAAAACCTTGGGCTTGTTCTGGATCAGCGTATAAAACCACTGCTGGTTCGATTTTTTGTATACTTCCTGATAATACCGCTCGGTAATGGGAATCCACTTGGGTTCTTTGGTAGTACCGCTGGTAGTGGCGTACATCTTCGGCTTGCCGGGGAACAGCACGTCCAATTCGCCGTTTTTGTGCCGTTCCACATAGGGGCGCAGATTTTCATAATCATTTACCGGAATATACGTTCGGAAACGTTCAAAGAGTTCATCAGAGGTCTGCGCTTCAAGAATCGTGGAAAAGTTGTGCTCTTTCCCGTAAACCGTATCTTTTGACTCGATCAGAAACGACCGCAAGACCTTATCCTGGGACTTCCTGGCATCCAGGGAAGTTTCTTTCAACTCCTTGAGGCCCTTTTTGCCTACTATCGTCAAGGCCAGCCTGATAAGCCACCAGCCTTTTACCCGCTTTTCTTTCATTAACATCTCCTTCTTGGACTTTAGAAAATGGTATCAAAAAGACGAGGTAAAAACAAGTATCCGATAGCAGGGACGGGCGCTGAACGTCCGCCTTACGGGGAGGGCGGCAAAAAATCCGCCGCGGCTTCCCTGCTCAAGCCTGATACCTCTACCAGTATCGCCGAAAGCGCTTCATCCGTAAGCGCGCCGTCAAGGCCGTATTCTTCCCTGAACCGGACATCCGGAGGAAAAAGCGCGCCGTCTCCGCCGGGAGCGGTAAAAACCAGGGCGGCGCGGTACACTTCCGCGATGGTATTGAAGGGAAGCCTGTACTTCGCGCAGAGAAGCATAGCCCCGGCAAGGCGGTCGTCCCGGCTGAGCTTGCGTCTCAGGTCCCGGCCGACCCGGTGAACAGTATCCCCCAGGGCTGTGTTTTTGAACCGCGACAAAAGGTCCTCGATATAGGCCGCCAGGTCACCCCGGCTGAAAACTCCGGGGTATTCCTGTAAAAGCGCCGCAGCGGACTCATTCATAGCCTCCCGCACTGCCGCCTCAATACCCGGCAAAGACAATACCTGCGGTATGGCGGCGTCACGGACAGCGCCGGTCCGGCTCAAGGCCCGGTATCCCAGATAGGCTGCCGCCGCGTGACCCAGGTTATGGATAAAAAGTTTTCTGTCAACATAAGCCTCAATAGGCTCAACAGGGCAAAGGGCTTCAATGCCGGCGGGAACGGGCCCTCTGAAACCCCGCCTGTCCACGATAAGGGTCTCGTATTTTTCCGCAAAAAGCAGCAAAGGGTCCGAAGCGAGATCTTCACTCCGCATGAGGGGGACCATCTTTCCGATACTGGTCCCGACAATGCCCACCAGCGCGTCCAGGGGATAGCCGGAGCCCAGTTCCCGTGAAAGGACAGTCCTGAACAGCTCCGGCGCCTCCCGGGCGTTTTCGGCAATGATGATGTCAAGAGGGAGTACGCCCCCCGCCGCAGTGAACCGCTTCCGGCGCTCCCTGAGCCCCCCGGCAATAAGCGGCAGAATCCCGGGCAGCGCGTTTTTGCCCACGCTGGCAGCGGCCAGATCCGCGGAGGCCAGTTCGGAAACCACGGCGGCGGCGTTCCTGCCGCTCACGGCCCGGACAGGGCCAACCTTCCGCAGTTCGTCATCCCTGCCCTCCTGTTTTATCGCAACGGTATAAAACGCTTTTTCATTCAGCAGCGATACCAGCCGTTCATCCACGTCAATGAAGACAACTTCCCAGCCGGCCCCTGAAAAGACCTGCCCGATAAAAGAACGTCCGATATTACCCGCCCCGAACTGAACCAGTTTCACCTTAATTCCTTTTTGTATTCTTCAATGAATGGCGCGAGGAGTTCACGTTTTTCTCCGGGGTGTTTTTCGTAAAACACCCCGCCCAGGGTAAAGCAGGCGTAACCTCCGGCTACAACGCCGGGTATGCAGGCTTCCCGCAAATCAAGTTTCCCCGGGACCGTCCGGGCAAGCTGTTCCACAAGGCCCGCGATAAGGCCGCCGGCGAAGTTATCCCCGCAGCCGGTGGTGTCGCCCCGCCTTTCAGGATGGGCGGCCAGCTCCCGGTCTATCCCTTTTGAGACAGGGAGGATGCCGGGACTCAGGGGGCTAAAAATTCCTTTACCTGCGGCAAAATGAAGCGGCCGGGTTCCGGAGGTAATCACCGCGGCGCCGCACCCTTTATCAAGGAACCAGCCGGCAGCCTCGCCCTCCGAGGGACAGCCTGAAGTTTTTAAGGCCTCGTCCCGGTCGGCGACAAGGAGATCGATAAAACCATACGCGTCGTCCCGGGCCCCCAGTTTCCACTTCTTTCCGGGAGCGGCCAGTTCGCTCCGGTAATCGTAAACCAGATTTACCATCGTCAGGGCGCCCCGCTTCTTCGCCCTGCGGAGCAGTTCCGTAATGCCGTCATGGATCAGCGGAGTAAGCGCCGTACCGCCAAAGGTAATAACGGAAGCGTCAAAAAAATCACCTGTTGAATCCAAATCGGCGCGGCTAAACCGCCCCGCCGCCCCGATAAGGTTGATAAACGTCCGTTCCCCGTGGCCGTCATGGTAATTCGGGTCCGAGAGGACATCGGTACGGGGCGTCAACCCCGGACAGCGTTTGAGGATATAGTCCGCCGGCCCCGCCTGGCCCCGGGGAACAAAACCGGCCCGGGAGAGCGCTTCCTCCACCAAATCCCCGGTTTTATCGGCTCCCCGGCTTCCGTAAAAAGAAACCGCCGCCCTGTCACCCAGGACCTGGGCCGCGTGGACCAGGGACACTACGGCGGGTCCTCCTAGGTTGTAGGAAGGGGCGCCCCCGGCAATTTCCCTGAGGGCGCTTTCGTAAGGCGCGTTTACGAAGCGTTCAAAATCCTCGGCAAAAACCAGCTTCCCGATACCCAGTCCGCCGTCTCCGGCCTGCCGGGAAAGTTTCGCGGTAAACGCCGGTACGCTGAAATCGGTTTTTGGATACAGGAAATCCATCAGACAGCAGCCTGTTCCGTGAATGGTTATCATAACGTTCTCCGTATTTACGATATATCTCATATCCCGGCGCCGCAAGCCCTGCCGCTCCTATACCCCAAAAATGCTCCAGGGTCCCGGACGCTTCAGTCTGCCTCCCGGATGACTCAATCTGTCCTCCGGCTGACTTAATCTGTCGACCGGACGCTTCATTCTGTCTTCCGGCCGGCTCAATCTGTCGACAGGACGCTTCAATCTGTCCCCCGGATGACCCGATCTGTCGACCGGATGCTTCATTCTGTCCTCCGGCCGGCTCAGTCTGTCCCCCGAATATCTTGTCCGCCCGGTAAAACAGGTCACCCGGCCTGCGGCCCAGACCGTCGGGCTTACCAATACAGTCCTGTTATGCGACGTAGGGGCGTACCCCATTATTTATTCAATTCATTTATTGTCCAAAATTTTCCACCAATACTAGCCAATAATGGATCTATTTTTACTATATTTGGCATATCATTTTCGAGACAATTATTGTCTATATATATTTCCTTTATTTCACTCAAGAACATATAACAATACTTTATTTCAATTATCTTTACAACTTCACATGCATAATTTATCTTACATTCTTCAATTAAGGGAACCTCCATTTTACCATAAAATGTTTTGAAAACTTTTGTTTTATCCTGATCAATTCCCGAAACATTTCCACAATGTAATAATTTTTCAAATACTGCTTTATCGGGAATATTTATACTAAATGTTTTCGTTTTTAATATATTCTGTGCCGTTAAATGTTCTTTAATTACAGAAATATACACTATCGGTGGTTCAGCTAAAATTGATCCGTATTGTCCATGAGGAGCAAAATTTATTTTCCCATTTTCTTCAGTTGCAACTAAAACAACAGGGGTTACAACATAAGGGAAATCCTTAATTTGAGCCTTTTCCATATAAAATCTCCTTTATTCATTATATTATTCCGTATATTTATTTATGTCAATAAATTTTCCATAAATTTTCCGATCATTTTAGCCCCTATGTCGCATAACGTTCCGGCTTGCAATGTGGCGGAAAAAAACCACAAAGTGCCGACTGGGGTTTTTCGTAGACCGAGGGGGCTACTGCGCCCGAAGCGCATACAGTCCTGTTATGCGAAGCGCCGATGTTTATTTAAATTTTATTGTTTTATCTTCAACAATAAAATGTTCAGCTTTATAATTTGCCCATACACTTCCACCTGTCCGGTATTGTCGTATACCTTCCTGAAAAACCCCAATGAGTTCTTTTTCATATGCCTTATAAGCATCGTCAGCCAAAATCTGCTTTAATGCTTCAAAAGCTATATCCAATGGTTCTTGTCCATTTTCAAGAGCGTATATTGCTACGACAAAAGGACTAAATACGAATTGCCGATAATCTTCATTTTGCAATAATATTTGGTTCCCCCATATTGAAACAATTTTATTGTCATGCGTGACTGTTTTTAGCAAAAAATCACCGGAAGCATCATATTCAAAATCAAGTAAACCATTGGCAATATCAGGGTATACCCTGTTTGCATTTTCAACTTTTACCCATGTGTAAAAACGCATCGGAACCGCCAACGAAAGCTGTGTCTCTTGTGTAAATAACCTTGCAGATTCACTCAGGGGCTGAGTGGAAACACAAGCAATGAATAAACCCGATATCATTATCGGCAAAACCCACAACACATTTCTTCTCATACAGAACCTCCAAAAAAATAATACGTTCATTTTATTATATTCAGATATTTTGTCAAGCCCCTTCAAAAATTTTTCAGAATATTTCATCGGCATTTCGCATAACGTTCCGGCGGTATATGACATTTTTGCAAGACCTGAAAACCGTGGGTTTCCAGGTCTTGCAAAAATGTGGGTGGGTCGAGCGTGGGAAGCGCAGCCGACCTAGCGAAACGCAACACTGAGGGCGCTACTGCGCCCGAAGCATATACGATATATGTTATACAAATATATCTTATTATAATATAAAATGCTGTTGTCAAATAATGTCTACAAATAGTTCACAACAACCCTATGCCTCCCATTTTTGTATGTTTATGGAAGACTATAGAAGCTGAAAGATAATTATGTCAATGGACTGCATGTCTACAGCATATCGCCCAAGTCAAGCATGTTGATTTCGCAGCGTATTCCAAAACGCAGGACGGCCGAAAGCTTTCTCGCCGTTTGTCAATAACAATATCGCATTCTAACCTTTATTGCCTTTTCTTTTACCAGCTATGCTTTTTCCATAACGCTCTCAGGCGCGCATCGCCGCCCGGCGCTATCCGGCGGTTCTCTCTTCCTCAAAGCCGGAGGGGTCTTCGCCATGTCGTATCGGCTCTAATGGAAAGACGGATGACTGCCTTTCCCCACCTGGCAATATTGGCATCGGCATAATAAAATGTGAAGATTTCCAGTCCAAAGCCGCTATTATCTTTCTTGATAAAATCAGAGGCCATGCTATATTGCGGCGTATTATCTGTTATCTTTACAAATCTACTGTCAACAGCGCCGCTTGCCACCGGGTTTATTTTGTTAGTAACGCTTTGATTTCTTCTTAGTTTTACAATAAAATCATCGGGGTTTATGACAAAATAATTTAAGCTCAGACATGAATAATTAAAATAGGCAACCCCCTGCTTTGCCGGGGGACTCGCAGGGTTTGACAATTCCGGGATATAAATAAACCTCCTGTCAGTGAACCGCTCAAAGTTCTTAAGATTAGGAGGCGTCGGCGCAAGACATACATAGTATGGATCCCTAAATGTCGTCGGAAGAAGCTATATGGCGGCTTACGGGCATATTTGGGAGAAATATTCCACGATCCAGCCCGACAACGGGAGGGCGAGACAGTGGAGGGTCATTTCGCTTGTACCGTATCCATGCGCTTATAGAGACGCCCTCAAAATACTCTGCGGCCCAAGCGGTGGGATTATCAAAGGAAAAAGCGCCACAGCGGCAGCCCGAAATTATATGGGGAGGAAACGTGATTTCACGGGACGGAATTTCTGGGCAAAGGGGCGTTATGTATCAACGGCAGGGCGGGACGGAGCGACCGTCAAAAAATACATCCAAGGGCAAGAGACCGAGGGCAAACGGCCGGATCATCTGGAACTCTTTAAAGACCGGCGACAACACATCCGCCTAAAGGCGGCTGCTAAACCAAGCGCTTTGAGCGGTTCACGAATTTCAAGCCGCCGGCTTTGCCGGTGGTCTCTGACACCCTGCAAAGATAGACGGGTATTCATCCCCATGATCGGTTTCATAAATTCCAAACAAGGTATATTCATTATTTTCATAAGAAATATTGCTTAGTCTGATTTTTTCAAATTCTAACAGATCTGTAGGAATTCTATTTTCCGCTGACATCCATCGTCTCATATTATCCTGAGACCAGCCCGGAACACCCTTTAATTCTTTCCCTATATCTGTTATTACTGGCAATTCAACATCTGCCTTGGATTGGGAAGAAAACAGTCCATAAACGCCTGAATAGAACAGGATTGCCATGATAAGGGACAGCTTCTTCATGCCTTATTCCCTCATTCCCAGCTTTTTCCTTGCCTTCTCCATCCGCTTGTCCCAATCACCAGTCCAGCCCTCTTCTTTGGCTTGTTCAGCAAGCCTGACAACTTCGCTGTAATCGCCTTCTTTTTCCCAAGAATCATCCGCAAATGTACAAAAAGCGCTAAGCGACATAAAGCAAATAGACATAATCTTTTTCATCTTTGTCCTTCTTTAAAAACAGCGTATACAACTGTTTTATAACTACCGACATAGCGTATTTCTCCTAAAACCGGCGCGCGGAACGCAGACGCCATCCGCGCCTATCTGCTTTCTATAATCCTCACATCATTCAGCAAAAGCTTGTTATTGGGAAATTGCCTGAGCGCCTCTTGCAAGAAAGCTCTGGACTCCTCTCTTTTGCCGCTGTTCCACAACATAACAAAATGGTTATGCAGTTCGCCCGCATAGTTGTTGCGGAACACTTCGAGGTTTTGCTCAAGCGTCGGAATTCGTCCATAAATTGCGAGCTTCGCTTCCGTGAATCGAATCGCCGCTTCAAGCCCTTCTTCCCGTGATACAAAAATAACTTCTTGATTGAGAACCGCGTTCCGTATTTCAATGCTCTCTGCTTCGCCGATGATGGAAATTAACGCATGATCGTTTAGAAGCGAAAGTACATATTCGGCGTCCGCCTGAGTTTTCAGCGAATTGACAAGCGCCACAAGCTCATTGGCGCGTATTTGCGCGTTTAATGACGCAAATTGTTCCTGCCTGACAAGCTGTTTATGGGTGAGAAGATACTCCCGCGCTTCGGTTGCGCGGTTTTGCCGCAGCCGTGTTGCCACTGCGTTGTGTACAACTATACCGGTTAACTCATCAAGCTCCGGGTCTCCTGGATAATGGGTTTGAAGCGTAGCGATATATTGAAGCGCGTCATCGTATTTGCCGGCCCTTTCGAGGTCTTTGCCAAAATTAATAAGGCATATTTTCAGATTTTCCTCATGATCCATGAAAAAAGGCGAGGAAGTTTTCTCTGTACGCATTGAGAGCAACGCCGCCGCGTCCGCCATGAGGGGAATTGCCGCAATGTAACGGTTTTGCTTTTCCAGAAACGCAATGCGGTTTGCCAAAATGAGGGAAACCAGTTCCAGTTGGCTTATGGGCGCGCGTTGCCGGTAATTCTGTTGATCCGTGTAGGCGTATCCGGTGACTTTGCCGAATTCATCGCGGAATTCGATTTTTGTTCCCGGGTCAAAGCCGTATTTGTTCGTTGTTTCCACATCAATAAGCGCCGCGCTGCTCGCGCCGCCTTGGTCGCCGTCCGCCTTCACGGTTACGAAAGCGTGATCGCGTGTAATCACCGCTCTCACGTCAAGATCAACGGCGACCGCAAGGATCGTGTAGAACACCGCCGACGACACGCAGTTAAAGGAGCCGGCGTCAAGCAGGGCGCTCACCAGGGTTTGATTTTCCATATAGCGTTTAAGGTAGTTGTCGTGCATAAAGGCGAGGACGTATTCGCCGCGCGCCCGGGCGCCGGCGGGCAAGTCCGGCGCGTTTTGCAATGTTTTAACCGCGCCCGCGATGCGGGAAAGATATGCGTCCTGATTCTGTGCGCCGGAAGCCCACAACGCCATGCCGCTTAACGTCTGCCATGAATAGGGCGTTTTCAGGCTCGCATAGTACCGCGCCGCAGGATCGGGAACGAAGTTTGGAACCGCTGTCTGCACGTCAGAGCGCCCTATTCCTCCCTGCAAAAAACATAACAAAATAGCGACAGCGAGGCAGTGGGGAAAGGCTTTGAATAGAGTAATTTTGTGCATACCGGTATTATACCATATTTTTGTTTTATTTGCTATGTTCTTTGCGGTTATGCCGTAATGAACAGCGGGCGCCGCCGGAGGGCGGGGTTATTCGCCCTTGACAACGGGACGCCTGCATGTGGAGTTCGGCATTGCTGGCGGCAAAGCCGAAAACTCTGTGGCTCAAGAACCGCCGCGCGGTTCTTGAGTCTTACCGCGCCGTGAAGCTCCATTTGCCGTTGCTGGAGGTATACTTCCCTGCCTTTCTGTCGTTGCCGGCGTAGAAATCGACAAAACCGCTGTCGCCAAACGCGCTACTCCCAACTTCGATGTCCGCGCCAAGCGTAACGCTCGTCAACTGGTTGCCGTCAAACGCCAGATACCCGATGGAGGTAACGCTGTCCGGTATGACTACGCTCGTCAACTGGTTGCTGTCAAACGCTCCAGCTCCGATGTAGATAACGCCGTCCGGTATAACGATGCTCGTCAACTGGTTGCCGCTAAACGCCGCAGTCCCGATGGAGGTAACGCTGTCCGGTATGACTACGCTCGTCAACTGGTTGTCGCTAAACGCTCCATCCCCGATGGAGGTAACGCCGTCCAGTATGAGCAGGCGGGTGATGCCTTTCTCTTGGAACGCTCCTCCTTCAAGCCACGGATTAAGCCACCTATTCTCGACAGAACCATAGATGGCTTTAACTGCCGCGCCGTTTATCTGCTCCGGTATTCTCAAGTCGGCTTTGGCGTTCTGGTTGTAACCGGTGATGACGAGTCCATACTGCGTTTCAATATACACGAAATCATCCGCGGTTTTCCTTTCAGCCTTCATATTCGAGGTATAGGCTCCCGCTTTCCGGTCATTGGCAATGTAATTATAGAAGATATTCGCGCCGAGCGTAACGCCGTCAACTGGTTGCATTGAAACGCGCCCCACCCGATGTGGGTAACGCCGCCCGGTATGACCACGCCCGTTATATCAGCGTCTGCAAACGGACTTTCCTCCTATCTCCGTTACCCTCTTGCCGTTAATTTGCGCGGGTATCAAGACATATGTGTTTTTGCCCACATATTTGGTAATGGCGAGGCTCCCGTTTCCATTCGTCTTTGTCTCAAAATCCGCCGCGGTTTGCGCATACAACCCGACGCTCACGATAAACGCAAGCAATACTACGAAAATTCTCTTCATGCTATACTCCCCCTGTCTTCATATGCATAAGCCGGAACGCCCTCTTGCCCGCCGGCATAGCGCTATCGCGGAATGGCGCAGGACAAGCTCGTTTTCATGTTTTTCATACTTAAAAACATTTTTGCGCATATTTGAAGCGATGTCAACTGTCTTTAGAACGTTTCTCAGGAGCTATAGATACCGCGTTTTTCAAGCGCCGCGGCGCTTGCGCTCTTCGATCTGTAAGAAAGCGGAATCTCAGTCAGCTTGCTACGTCCATGCCGTTCATCAAATATGCGTACGCCTTGTAAAAATGCTGGTAAAAGACTATAGTAAACCCATGTAAGCCATGAAACGTACCGTAACCTGCGGGAGACTCCGCGCGGATATGCGCTCTTTGACCGAAAGTCCCATGCGTCATGTTTTTATGAAAACGCTCGCTGTTACGCTTGGCGAACACTTCAAGCGCTATTTCCCATGTGGAAGATAGACTATTTTTTGTTTAGAAGGCGGATTGTCGCTCATTATGAAAGCTGTTGTCCAAGTAGTTAAAAACGCTTCTGTTTCCGTTGCAGGAACGATTGTGGGGCGCTGTGAAAAAGGGCTTCTTGTGTATCTGGGAGTCGCCAAAGGGGACTCCCGCGAAGCCGCCTCTTTTCTGGCGGAAAAAATCGCCGGGCTGCGAATTTTCGATGATGCCGAAGGCAAGATGAACCTTTCCGTCAAAGACATAGGCGGCGGGGCGCTTGTCGTGTCTCAGTTCACTCTGCTCGCCGACATCCGCAAAGGCAAACGCCCGTCCTACAGCGCCGCCGCTGATCCTCAAACCGCCCGGGATCTCTATGAACACTTTATGGCGGAACTCAGGAAGCGGGGAGCGCCGTGCGAATCGGGCGTTTTTCAGGCGCATATGGAGGTCGCCTACACCAACGACGGTCCTGTCACCATCATACTGGAGAAAGGGCTTCCCTAAAGCGTCGGTTTTTTGGTATAGTACCATGCGGCGCCTGAGAGAGCCTACACAAAGCGTATGCAAATGTACGCATAGATCGCGCTATAGGCGCCTATAGAGTGTCTCCAATACGTAGGTTAGAGACACTCTAGCCTCTACTATAAGGAGTGTTATATGGGAACATTGGATGATTTGAAAAATCGCCGGAGCATTCGCTCATACAAAGATGCACAGATAAAAGACGCCGAATTGGATGCCATTCTTGAGGCGGGTACGTATGCCCCAAGCGGTATGGGACAGCAATCCGCCGTCATGGTGGCGGTGCAGGACAAGGATGCCATCGCCAAGATCGAGAAGCTCAACGCGGCGGTTCTCAACGACCCTAACGCCCGCCCGTTTTACGGAGCGCCCACAGTGGTAAATGTGTTCGTAGATAAAACCAAGGCCACGCCCATAGAAAACGGCAGTCTTGTCATCGGCAACTTGCTCAACGCGGCGTACGCGCTCGGAGTAGGATCGATCTATATTTATCGCGCAAAAGAGGTTTTTGAAAGTCCTGAAGGCAAGGAACTGCTCAAGAAGTGGGGACTGAACGACAATTACATCGGCGTGGGGCATGTGCTTCTTGGGTACGCGGCAGGCGATCCGCCCAAAGCCGCGCCCAGAAAAGAAGGGTATATCATTACAATAAAGTGAAGGCGATGCAAGGGAATTTCTAAAAAACTTGACAGGAGTTTTAATGCTCTTAACCTTCCCTTCTCCATCACAAAAAGGAAAAATATGCAAGCGAAGCGGATCATACCCTGTCTTGACGTAGATGACGGACGGGTGGTGAAGGGCGTTAAATTCAAGGGCATTCAGGACGCGGGCGATCCGGTTGATATGGCGCGGCGTTACAATGCCGAAGGCGCCGATGAACTCACGTTTCTGGACATAGGCGCGTCGTACAAAAGTCGCGCCACCTTGCTTGACGTTGTTGCGCAAGTGGCGCGGGAGGTCTTTATTCCCCTGTGTGTGGGCGGGGGCATCCGCGCCGTTGACGACATGCGCGACGCCATGAACGCGGGCGCGGACAAGGTGTCCGTATGCACCTCGGCGTTGAACAACCCGCAACTTCTTGCGGATATGGCGGCGGCGTACGGCAGCCAATGTGTAGTCCTGTCCATTGACGCGAAGCGGGTGGGGGAAAAAAACGGCGCGCCGGTCTGGAGGGCGTTTTCCCACGGCGGCAGAACCGATACGGGCGTTGACGCAATCGAATGGGCGAAATTGGCGGTGTCCCTGGGCGCGGGCGAGATTCTTCTCAATTCAATAGACGCGGATGGAACTTCGGCGGGGTACGATCTTGCCCTGACAAAGGAGATCCTTGACGCCGTGCCGGTGCCGGTGATTGCGTCAGGCGGCGCGGGCAGCCTCGATCAGATCGCCGATGTATTATTGCCCTCCGCTACCAACGCGGACGCGGCGCTCGTGGCGTCAATGTTGCATTTTGGAAAAACTACCATTGGCGAAATCAAGGCGTATGCGGAAAAAAAAGGAGTGACGGTTCGATGGTAATCGCTTCAATAGATATTCAGGGTGGAAAAGTTGTACAGCTTAAACAAGGCGCGGAACTTGTGTTGCAGCGGGATAACGCCGCAGAACTCGCGGAAACGTTTGACACGTACGGCGAGGTGGCGGTCATTGATCTTGACGCGGCGATGGGCAGGGGATCGAATGCCGGCATGATAAAACCGTTGCTCCGCAAAGCCGTGTGCAGGGTAGGCGGCGGCGTCAGAACCGTTGCGCAGGCGCAAGAACTGGTGAGCCTCGGAGCGCGGAAGATTATTGTGGGATCAAGCGCGTTCCGCGTCAACGGCGCATTCGCCGTCAACATCGCGTTTCTCGAAGCCCTGTCAAAAAAGATAGGGCGTGAGCGCGTCATTGTTGCCGTTGATGCGCGGGACAATGAAATAGTCGTTGACGGCTGGAAAACCCGCACCGGACTTCCGCTTGTCCAAAGCGCCAAAGCCGTTGAACCCTATGCGGGCGAACTCCTCTTCACCGGAGTTGAACGCGAAGGGTCCATGACCGGCATAGACCTTGAGCCAGTGAAACAGTTATGCGCCGCGGTCTCCTGCTTTGTCACCGCCGCCGGGGGCGTCTCCACCCTGGACGAAATTGAAGCGCTTGCGGCGCTTGGTTGCGATGTACAACTCGGCATGGCGCTTTACACCGGCGCGATCTCTCTTGCAGACGCCTTTGTCCGCAGCCTCAACTGGAAAAAGGGCGAAATTCTGGCGCCCCAGCCGTTCGCGCTCTTGCCGGTCATCGCCCAAAGCGTTGACGGACAGGTGATGATGTCCGGTTTCGCGGATCGTGAAGCCGTCGCCGAAACCTTTAAGCGCGGCAATCTCTGTTTCCACAGCCGCACCCGCAACACGCTCTGGATGAAGGGCGAACATTCGGGCAATACGCTGCGCCTCATCCGCATACGCGCCGACTGCGACCGTGACGCCCTGCTCGCAACTGTAGAGCCTGCCGGACCCGTATGCCACACCGGCGCGTGGTCGTGCTTCAATACAAACCGCGATTACACATGGCGTCTTCTTCAGTCCGTCATAGCCGGACGGTTTCGCAACCCCACGCCCGGATCCTACACCGCCACTCTGGATGACAACCTCGTACGCGAGAAAGTCCGCGAAGAAGCCGAGGAACTCTGCGCGGCTGCCGCCCATGACGACATCGTGTGGGAAGCCGCGGACCTGCTCTATTTCGCCACCGCGCTTATCACCCGCGCTGGCGTCGCCGTAGAAGAAGTTCTTGCGGAACTTGACAGAAGGCGCAAAAAGTAACGCCGAAGGCGCGGCGGCGCGGGTATGCCAAAATAGAGGTTGCGCAGAAAATTCATCCGTGATAGAAGTGCGCTATAGCTCTTTTATGCGGGGAAAAATTGCCCTGCCGCATGGCAGCGTCGCATCTTACTCTTGTCATAATGGGAACGTTTATAAATTCTTCAGTATTGAACATAAAGGAGGTTGTTTATGGATGACAAGGCGCAGAACAAGCTGCGAATTAAATTTTTAGGAGCGATAGGTACGGCAACTGGCTCATGTACTTTGCTTGAATACAGTACCCCTGATAAACTGAATTATTATTTGGTTGATATTGGTTCATATCAGAATGAAAAACAAGCTGATAATACACAGAAGATATTAAAAGATTATGCGCCAAAGCTATCGAAAATATTTATTACCCATGCGCATTTGGATCACATTGGGCTTTTGCCATATTTAGTCAATTATGGGTTTAAGGGTGAAGTATGGTGTACAAAGGCGACCATGGAGCTTATGAAAGTAATGCTTGAGGATGCGATAAAAATACAAATCCCTGATATTCAACCTAATTCAATAATTAAAGAAATTAATTTTACCTGTATTGATGATGAAGCGGAGCATCCTGAATTTGTATTTAAAAAATCTCATATACCTCTAGCGCCTTGTCTGTTTGTCAATATAACCCGAAGCGCCCACATACTTGGTTCTGTATCGTTTAATTTTGAGTTGGTTGAACAAGTGGAAACAGACATCCCAATCAAAGACAAAGAATGGATACACATTCATTTTTCAGGCGATATTGGTCCGGTGTCAGAAGCGCATATACCAAACATCCTGTTTAAACACCACCATATACCTTTTCCCTCTTCAAAACGCAAATACATTGTATTGGAATCAACTTATGGCGGCCACAATCGTGATAAGACAAGCTATACATTTGATAAAAGGATAGAAAAACTAGGAGAAATTATTGAAAAGGCGTTTAAGAAAGGACAGACAATCATTATTCCCGCCTTTGCCTTGGACAGAGCGCAGCAGCTTCTTGTAGACTTGTATTATTGGAGAAAACATGCAAGTCTTGAATTCAAGAAATTCTGCGCTGAGACCATCAAATGGACACAGCTCCTCTCAGGTAACAACGAGGGAAAGAAATTAGAAAATAAAATTATAAGTGAAATTAGTGGGATGGAAGGTATTAAAAAAGAAGCCCTTAAAAAGAACCCCTTTGTTAAGGATTTGCCTTCAGAACTACAGGATGAGCTTTTATCCGGTTGGGATATGAAATTGGATATTGAAATAGAATCGCCATTAATAAATGAAATTAACAATATATATTAACAACTTGCCTGATGATAAATTCAATACCAATATCAAACAGTTCAAGTTTAAATATTTATCTGATGACTTTATAACTCGCTTCGATTTGAATGAAGGCGCGGAAGGAGAATACTCCGACGAGAATCACAAAAAAATACGAGAAAAGATAATAAAAATATTAAAAGAAATGTTGCCTTGTTATAAAAAAAATAAAAAAGATAAAAATAACGCCAGGAAGAAAATTATTATCGCAGCTTCGGGTATGTGTGAAGAAGGAGCTGTGGTGGATGTGTTAAAAAAATATCTTCCTAACGAAAAAGCAGCCGTCGTTCTGACAGGATTTCAAGCGGAAGATACAAACGGCTGGAAATTACGTGAATTAAATTCATTCGATGAAGATTATAAAAGAAGAACACGTTTGCGTAATGTAGGCGTCAGATTGTCGGATATAAAATGTGAAATCATTAATGAATTGATTCCTTATTACTCTGGCCATGCGGATCAGTCGCAACTTGTTGATTATATCAAAGATGTTGTCAATGAAACTCCTCAAACGACGGTCTTTCTAAATCATGGCGTTGACGATTCTCGCAACACATTAAAAGAAGAAATCGAAAAGAAATATAATCATGAAAAAATAAAAGTATCGGTTGAACTCCCTCCATTAAACCGATGGATAAATCTGAATACCGGTGAAACAGAAATCGAAGAAGCGGCGCCAGTATTGACTAATAATAACCCGCTGAAGTATTTTAATGTTAATAATATACATCTCTATCTTCCAGCGATATATGATGACAATAAAATATCCGAAATAATAAATTTTCTCTTGAAACAGTAATATGATTTAGGCGATTCGCTCAATATGCCAGTGGATGCCTCCCTTTGGAAATCGAAAGGCTTCCCCTCTCATAAATCAAGTGTAAACATGAAGTATATTGCTTTAGCCCATGAAAATGACAATAGCCTATAGACAAAGATAATATCGTAAAGGATTATCCATAGCCAAGAGGGACGCAAACATGGATAAAATAAACGAGTTCATGACAATTGCTGAAGTAGAGCGCCATAGGCGGCGCCGCGCCGTCCCCTCTAGTGAGGCGCGGGTATGCCAAAATAGAGGTTGCGCAAAAAATTTATCCGTGATAGAATTGCGTTATGGCTCTTTTATGTGGGGAAAGATTGCCCTGCCGCATGTTAGCGTCGTATCTTATTCTTGTTGTAATAGGAACGTTCGCTTTTTCGATGGCAGACAACTTTGATTTCTCTAAATTCGAGGAAGATCAAACGGTGTCAGGCGGTTTTTTTGCCTCAATAGAGCATACAGTCGACTGGTTGATTGAAAATACAACGAAGATCGGCAAAGCTGACAGGCATTCGTCTTCTCCTGCGCGCAATGGCGCCTTGCGTACGTCCGCGCCGCCCGGCATAGAGAACGCCGGAACTTTTCTTGTTCAATCACCGTTAAAAACAATTAGAAAAACGCAATGCCCCAATAGTAGAGACACTATCTTTCTAAAACTCCGAATTTGATTCCTGTCCTTCCATTTTTTCATGTATTGTCGAGCTATTCAGTTGAAGGCGTTAAAGCCTTCAAAGCCTACAAGTTTTCTGGCAGGCGACCGAACAGTCATTATTTTCACATCAAAACGAGCGCGATCTTATCACGCGCTGCAAGATCGCGTATAAAAATTAGGAGTCTCATTATGGAACGATTTTGGAATATTTTCTGGAAAATTTTCGGAGTTGCAATACTTATAGCGTTAAGTGTTGGCATTATCGGAGGAATTGTCATGCATTCCGCAAATTTTACCTATACACTGGCACAGCAAATATTTGCCGTGGCTCTGGGAATAAGCGGGATTATCGGCTTTATGGTAGTCCCTGTTGAAATGTATCTTGAGGATAGAATTCAGAGGAAGAAGGATAATGTTATTAAATGATGTTTTTTCCCAACGCTCCATAAAACTCGATCTTGAGAGCAAGACGAAAGATGCGGCTCTTGCCGAACTGCTCGAAATCATAACGCTTGAGCATCCTGAATACGACTATAATGAAATGTATGCGGCGATAAACAGCCGTGAGAATAAAATGAGATCCGGCATCGGTTCAGGCATTGCGGTTCCGCATGGTTATTGCCGGAGTATTAACGCCATTACCGGTGCCATTGGAATTTCAAAGACCGGCATTGATTATAATTCTCTTGACCATAAGCCGGTTCATCTGGTGTTTATGTTGGTGATGGGCGAAACATCGCAGGAAAGCCATTTGCGTGTGTTGAACAAGGTTTTCACGCTGGTCAATTCTGAAACGGGCGCCTTGATGATGACGGCGAAGACCGCCCAGGAAGTGTATGCCATGTTGTCCCGAATTTATTAAGGCGATAAAGTTGCTGTCAGGTGAAGCGCAGGGCTTTGAAGAGAGCGATGCGCCGGACATTCTTACCGCCGGTGACTTTACTTCTGGCGAAACCTCATGGGCGGATGCGCTTTGAGGCGAATCAATGCAGGAGTTTTCAGAACAGCATGCCTGCCGCAACTTGCCGGCGGGCATGCGGGTCGCACGGCCGTTCTATTTTACTAACTCTCAATGCCACATGAAAACTTTTCTCCGCATACGCTGAGGATGCAAGAAAAAAGATTCGCCTTTCGTTCCGGCTGTTTACGACGTTTGTGGCGGAGAGAAACCGCACAAAGCCCGTAGTCCGACTGCGGTTTTTCGTAGCCCGATCCGCCTACTGGCGGCGCAGCGTATACAGACTGTTATGTGCAGTTGGTTTTGTTTTTATATTTTAGTTGCTATTTATTTTATTATATTATTGATACAGTTTATAATATAATTTATTATTCCATTTTTTATTCATATTGTTACGAACTATATTTTTATTTATTTACAATACATTCAAAGTTTTTTTGCCCCCACTTACAACCACCGCCCCGCCACGGACGACGGGGCGGTGTGGGATCAATGCTCTTGCGGGAAATTGCGGGGGCTGTTGCGGAGCAACTGTCCCCGTTTTTCGCAGATGGTGTCTATCACCTTTGTATTTGAAAATATCCTGTGCCTTATAATACCGAGCCTACAATTCGTTACGTTTCCCTAATAGCCTTTTTTATGGATTCAAGTTTGTCTTCAGGACAGGGATATTGCCGTTCTTCCTCCCTACGGTTCGGGGCAGGTTTGACATCATACCCCATTTGTTTTTTTGCGTCAGCAATCCAGCATGTTTTAGGCGTAAATCCAAACGCTTTCTTACAGTATTCGATATAGGTTGGCGGCGGGTTTCGTAACGCTGCCATTTTTCCCTCCTCTCCTAATACCCCCACGACTGCCGGGCAAGGTCGAGATTTCTCCTGGCGTTGGCATCATTCGGATCGATCCTCAATGCCGCTTCATAGTCCACGATAGCCCGGTTATAGTCCCCTTTGTTGTAATACGCATTGCCCCGGTTGATATACGCGCTGGCATTATTGGGGTCCAGCCGGATCACCTGAGTGTAGTCCGCGATAGCCCGGTTATAGTCTTTTTTGTTGTAATACGTATTGCCCCGATTGTAATACATGATGGCAAAATTGGGATCCAGCCGTATGGCCTGGGTGTAGTCCGCGATGGCCGTGTCCAGGTCCCCTTTATTGTAAAACGCATTGCCCCGGTTGTAATACGCAGCAACATTGTTGGGGTCCTCCCGGATCGCGGCGGTGTATTCCGCAATCGCCTGGTCCCACTCTCCCCGGTTCTTCCGGGCATCGCCCCGGTTGGCCGCTTCATAGGAGGCATCGTTGGAACTGACCGGCGCGATGCACAGGTCCTGCCGGGGCCGCATCTGCACTTCCTCCCCGTTCCGCACCACCCCCCACACCACCTGCCCGCTGTTGTCGGTCCAGGTGGGGTCGATCCAGTAGATCGCGCCGTCGTTCCCATAGACCCAGAGCCACGCGTGGTAGGTCGCGCCGCCGTGGGTCCGGACGTTCTGCCGGGAGTTCTCCCGTACCGCAACCCCGTTCACCACCATAGTAGACTTGTCCCGGGATACCGGGTCGAAGAGGATGATCTCCCGGGAATTGTCAAAGGCCGCGGCGATATACCAGCCATTCGCCTGCATGCCCAGTCCCTCGTAATGGCCCCGGTACCGCAAAATATCGTCGTAGGCAAGCTGGGCCTAGTTAAAGCAGATTCCGTAGGTCATGGTGTTCTGGGTTTCCTCCCCGCTCAGGGAGGTCAGGTAGTCCCGGATGGCCCCGGGCTGGTAGTAATCGTAGGGGCAGGCTAAAGTCCCCGGTCTGGGCCATGTTATAGATGGACAGGCACGCGGTCTGTACGGCCAGCCATTGCAGTTCGTCCGCGAGCGAACTATTGGTGGTATAGGGAATCACCGTCCGGGCCGCGGCCAGGGCATCGGGATCAAAACTGGCGGTGCGGTAGGAACCGTTGTCCCCCTGTCCGGCCCCGCCGGAAGCGTTGTTTTCGGCAAGGTTCCCGGAAGCGGCGCCATACCCGGAATAGTCGCCATACCCGGAACCAGATGAAAGACAGCCGCCCAGGGTCAGGGCGCAGATCAGAAGTAAAACCGTTCCCCATACCAAGTGTTTTGTGTGTGTCATTTCTTAGCTCCTTGTATCGTATAAATGTTGTTTAACGTTCCGGCGGATTTCCTTACGGAATGAGCGCAGAAGTAAGCGGCCCCCAGGGGCCTTTCTTTCCGTCGTTCTCTATCTGCACGGCAAAATATGCCGTCTTTCCGCTGTCCCCAAAGTCAAATTCAATCACGTCCTTTTTCCGTTTGGTAAAGAAGGATTTGCGTAAATCATCGGGGCTGGCGGGGGGCGTTTCTCCCGGCGCAACCACGCTGTACCATATCCGATAGCCTTTATTGGCCGGGTCGGCGGGGCTACCGGTAACGTAGATGATATTTACGCCGAGTTCGTGCCGTCCGACAAGATATGTTTCTATGGTTACCTGCGCTGTGGGGGGGCCTGATGGGGTGGGAATGGGGTCATAGGGTTTGAGGCCCAGGGAGATATAGTCGGAATCAAGCAAGGGTGGGGATAAAAAATACCGCCGTTTGAAGTCCCGCATAAAGCTGATCAATGCGTCAAAGGCTTCTTTACACCGGGCGGTGGCTAGGGGGTGCGGGTAGTTTCGTTTTTTGCGGTTTCCAGGGCGGCCCTGGCGGTATCCCTGTGGGCGGTAAGGTCCGTTATGGCCTGATAGGGGATATTCCAGTCGGTTTGCCTTGTGGTACATACCGTAATCCAGTCATCGGCCATTTCCAGTATGGCTTCCCTGCCGTTGGGAAGCCAATCAGTTGATTTAGACATATTTCCTCCTAAAATCTTTTATAGGCTTTTAAGCTGATTCATGTTGAATCAGCCAATGGTGAACTTGAATCAGCCCCCGATCAGGGCGAATCTGCCTCCGATCAAAGTGAATCAGCCCCCGATCGGGATGAATCTGCCAACAGTCAAGGCAAATCTGCCAACGGTCAGGGTGAATCAGCCTCCGGTTAAGGTAAATCAGCCAACGGCCAAGTTGAATCAGTCTCCGGTTAGGGTAAATCTGCCAACGGGGAGCGTGGATGCGGTTGTATGGGGTTTTGGGGCGTTTCGGCGCTGGTTTTAAGGGGTTGACACGCCGTCTTTTATATACAATATAATCGTGAGCCGGGGCAAAGTCTACGACTTTGCCTTGGCGTAGTCTGTTTTTATACCAGCCTTTGTCAAAAGCATAGAAATATTGTAGTAAATACGGAAAATTTGTCAATGGCTTCTAAAAGAGTGAAAAAATGACACATTTTGGGGGCGGTGGGTGGGCGAAGCCCACTCTCCGCCCCTTGTGATAATGCTTCTTGGGAGTTTGGGGTAAATTCCAGGCGGCATGGAGTCCGCCTGCGTAGGCTAATTTGGGGGCAAAAAAACTTTGCTTTTAGGGTGTTTTGGGGATGTTTTTTGATTTTATGTAACATGTAATAAGGGTTATCGAAGCGAGCTGTACTATAGCTTGAGCCGCCCTTGATACTACGGCGGGTTATGCAATAATTTTTTATTCTATTATTTACAAATACCTTTTTAATTATATATTCTGAATTTTTTAGATATTTTTATTTTCTATACATTATTTTATCTTTTAATTTTTTATTTTATTTTCCCAACCAATTCAAAACCAATTGCGCATAACGTTCCGGCTGTTTACGGCGTTTGTGGCGGAGAGAAACCGCACAAAGTCCGTAGGCCGCTGCGGTTTTTCGTAGCCCGATCCGCCTACTGGCGGCGAAGCGCATACAATCCTGTTATGTGTCATTTGGCCGTACCTTATTATAATTCATTTGGAATTTAAGATTTACCGCGCGGGTTAAACCAACATTACCATTCAAATCAAACGACGGCGCCATTGCAACATTCAATTCTTCCATTTTACTTGCAAAAGTAAATGGCCTGATAAATTCAAATATTCTTGTTCCAAGTAAAACAGCAAAACCTCCCATCATCATAAGCAACATGCCTTTTGCTTCGCTTTCGGTAAGTTGGACATCTGATACAGCAAATCTTACATACGGAACACAAAAAAGGCAAATGCCACCAACTTCTCCAACTGTTCCAATTACACCACCCAGAATATCCCCTTGAGCATAAGAACCGATTCCAAATCCAAAAAGTACGTTTAAGGCGAATGCCTCCCATTTCCTTACCTCTGCTTTGCGGTGATCTTTCCCACCCGCATTATTGTTTGCCAGCCCATGCAAATCTCTCGCTCCACTGGATAAGACTCTTGTCTGCGGCCGCCCGTGTTTTGGGACAAGACCTTCCGGCAAAACAACGCCCTTAAATTCCCGCTTGTGAAAGATGATTGTATATGAAGTCCGCTACATCCGCTTTGCGCCCCGTTGTTTGTCTCCCGCCCCAACGATGCGGCGAGGTTGTCTACACCGCAACCGGGGCGATCCAGAATTTCACGAACGCGAATATCAAAGACAACTATATAACAGCTTTGGACTCAAGAGACACGGCCCAAAATCAGACTGTCATTCGCGGACAGCATATCGGCGATCTACGACAACGGAAATCCGAAACTGGAAGTTAAAAGTCCTATGCAATTGGCCGGCAATGTCAATTGTAGCGAGTTTGCAAAAATACAAACTGCGGCCGGAAAAATATATGCCGATGAGACATTGCGACTCAGTGAAAATAATAGAGAAATAACGCCAGCTAATTTCTTGGACGCTTATGTCAAGCGCGGCTTCGATTTGGACGGCAATAACAACTTCTTTCCGAAACCCGGAAATAGATCCGCAAATACCGGAAGCGAACTTTCCAAGCGAACTTTCCCTTGATATCACCGGCACGGACTCCTCTGGGACATCTACCGGCTCTACGAGCGCTATCGTGCCGCCGGGAAGCTTAACAACTTGACGCCATTCGCGCGCCGCGAATATTACCGCCGCCAGCGGACTCTACGGCGCCAACAACAAACCCTCCGATTCTTTCCATACAAGGCGAATGGAGATGACCTTCACGGCCGGCTTCAAGGGTTTTGAGACCATTTGCGAAGACAACGGAAATTGGTCATGGCCGTATACTACGATGAATGTCAAAACCTTAGTTACGAAAAGGGAAGCGTAGCCTCGCCGCGCAACATCCAGACCACATGCCTCGACTTGCGCGATTTGACGCCGTACGAAACACGGCTAGTGATCAGATGCTACGGACCGCGAAGTCGCTTTCAGTTCGTTAATCGCCGCGCCGCAGACATCTGAGAATAGATATTTGGATTACGACGCCGGCTGCTATGTCGACAATGGCGTAGCAAAGGTGATTCCTACGGGGAAGTCAATATTACGCCAGCAAACAAACCAGTTCCAGCTATGGGGGGTTTTGGGCTTACAAGGATGAGTCAAAGGAAATCCGCCGGGAGACAAGGTGGATATTCAGCCTCCTTCCATTGCAATTAAACCTTGCATGCGCCAAAACCCCGCTCTATTCACGCTGGACAGCCCGGTCTTCCCCGCCGTTGTCAACGACAGGCATCAGGCTTCCGGCGGGCGAGGGATGCGCCGCTTGCAACGGACGGCGCGAAGGCTTTAACCCCCACAGAGAATCAATACCCATCTGACAGGGCGCGGTTCACATCCCGTTGGTAAAGCTCCTGATAGGCGAAGCTGCGGGTCTTGAGCTTTTCTTTAATGGGCTGAGCGAAAGGCATATAACGCCAGAAAAGGCCCCGCAATTCCTTGTCGAGTCTCTGGGTGCCTTCGCTTTCTTTGGTTATCCATATAATGTAGTCGTCTATAAAGGCTTCTTTTACATCGCCTTTCAGTTTTTTTTCGGTGAACCACTGGTAATAATAGCCGGTCAACCCCTCTTCCATCCAGCGATACGAAGCTTTCTCCTTAGCGACCTGCCAGCGCAGATCCGCTATAGCTGAAAGCACGGCGACCTGTAGATTTTTGGGATACATGGGAATAGCGATACGCGCCCTGCTGGATGCGCGGTTGTAGGGGTCAAAAGGTTCCCAGCAAACACCCATATCACCATAATTCGGCAACAGCAACACATAGGGGACGATGCGGTTCAACTTGTTGCGGTAGAGGCGGCAAAAGGCTTCCGGGTCTATGCCCTCTATCCACGCAAGCTGGGCGATCACGTTTTCACGGATGCCGATCTCATTGGCGCCGCTATGGAAGTACTCCTTTGTCAAAATTGGAAAATGATTTCCCTGCCTGCCCACAGACATTTTGGACATCTGCCGTACTGTCTCAAATTCCGCGTCAATGGCTTTCATATCGGCTCCTGACGCTTCTTTCTCGGCGATGACCTTCGCCCGCAACCCGTCTCTTTCATATTGAATTTGTGCAAGCTCCTTATACAGGGATGCCATATCATGATCAACTTTAGAAAGATACACCAGCGCCTCATGAAGTATAGTGAAGTACCCTTTTTGCTTCACACTATAACATTCGCTTGCATCCGGCGCTTTTCTGGAAGGTTGGTGCTGCATAATCACATCAACCATCTCGGGCAGGCTTTGCTCCTTCCGCCTCCGTTCCAATGTCCTACTCTTGAGCAGGTTTTTTACCCCTTCAATTTTACCCTCAGCCTTTTCCAGCAACTGTTTCTGATGCGCATTACTAGCGGATTTGGCAATCTTAACCTCATCGGAAGCCGAATTTCGAATCTCGCCGCCACCCACAGCTTTGAACCATTCGTCCAAGTAATAAACCGGCAAATCGTACTCATTCTCTATAATGATCTTGGAAAAAAGCGTCCTCTGCTCCGCGTTAAGCAGTTGGGGATGCAGTATCCCATACCGTAGCAAAAACCGTTTGGGTTCCGGAAGGGCGCCGGCGGTTCGCCGCGCTACAGAGTGGATAATCTCCCAGAATAAGGGAATGAGTTGCTGACGGAAGACACTCCTGTCTTTAGGGTCTTTCGCCGCAGTATATTTTTGCATGGTATTGTGCAAACGTGTACCCTCTTCACCCGCGCTGGAAACAGCTTCCTTGTAATATGCCAGCGGTTCATCAAACGCCGTGATTGGACTATCGGCGAAACGTTTTGTAATTTGGGGAAAACTCTCCGCATTTAAATTACCTTCCGCCGTTTCGCTCCTGTCATCGGCTTCCTGACCAACTCTTGAGACCGCATCCTCGGCAACGAAAGCTTCATCTTGCAACGTTGCGGAATTGTCTAACAAAGCGGCAAGTTCGAGCGCCAATTCATCATTAACAGTCATACCGACCTTCTTTCTACATAAAAGTTTCTTAATAATTATTATAGATAAGATTCGACAGATGTCAAGTTGCAAGTACACCAAGTACGCTTGGATACTGAGAATTTTGCGCCTTGCATCTGCCCGTGATTGCGGACATCTTTTGAAGGACGGGAGCGTTTTTTAGCCCAAAGCGCATCCTACGCGCCGTGTGACGGTGAGACAGATCGCGCTCTAGACCAGATGGGTTGATTCTTTATACAAGCGGTTCGCGGATTGAGAAGGCGTGGCGGACGGAACTGTTCTTGTTGCCTGTCTTTCACCGGTTGTGAATGGATTTAGGGAAACCATTATGGGGAATCCTTGGAAAAACCCGGACGGGCTTCCAGAGGATCCTCGAAGAAAATTGCCAACTCTTTTCTATTCTATATAAAAATCATGCAGATGCAGTTTTCTCCAAGTGTAAGAAACCTCTAAAAACGAAAAGGAGGTAAAATAATGAAAGATTTAATCTCCGCTTCGCTGTTTGGACTGTCGCTGTCTCCGCTTGTTTTTGCAATCTGTGGAAAGCTTTATGGTAAAACGCGGGCTTTGCGCGTTTTAACCCATCGCTTCTTGCTATTATTGTTATAATTTGCATTTTAAAGCTGGCCGGCGTTGATTATGACACTTACAATGAGAGTGAAAAGCCCATTGTCCCTTTTATTACTCCCGCCACAATGACTCTTGCCGTTCCACTTTATAAAAACTTTGAAACGCTTAAAAACATGCCTTTCAAATTGTATTCTCTATTTTAATCAGCAGTTTTATAAGTGTTATTTTAACAGAAGCGCTTTGCCGCATTTTTAAAGTTAGCGATGAAACAACTTTTTCAATATTGCCAAAATCTGTTGCCACCGCAATCTTTGAAGAGCTTTCAGAAAATTATGGGGCATAAGCTCAGCGACTGTCGCTATTGTTGCGCTTGCCGGCATTTTGACTCGATTATTGCTCCCGTTGTTTTTAAAATATTTAAAATAAAACTGGAGCGGCGCAAGAAGTCGCTCTTGACACGTCCGCTTGTGCTGTAGGTACAAAGCAAAGCTATTGAGCTTGGTGAGGCGCAAAGCGCCATCTCTAGACTTTCTGTTGGTGTAACTGTGGCCAAACCAAAACTGAAGTGCAAAAAGGTAAGGCATAGAAAAGGCGTCGTCACATCCGATGGAATGAAGTTGCAAGCAATTCAACGGAGGAATCGGACCGACGGTCCGCCGATGCCTTATACGCGCTATACCATAGACGAAAGAAAGCGAACCTCCGGTTGCGAACCTCCGGTTCGGCGCTACAGGCCATGATAGGCATGAGCCTGCCCAAAAACGCTGTCTCAGTCATTCTGGGCGAAAACCTCAGCGCCGTATGCCGGAAGCTAAACCGGAACAGCGGCGAAGGGATATACACCGGAAGGGAAGCCCGCTATGAAGCGGAAAGTCGGCGGCGGGAGTCCAAAGACAGCCCGAAAATGAACGATCCTGTTCTCATGGGGATAGTGATGGACTTGTTCAAAAAAGACTGCCCGCCGGACCAAACAGCCGGGCGTTTGAAGAGAGATTGCCCTGAAAGGCGGGTGTCCCATGAGACAATTTATCAGTATGTATATCGGGAAACGCCCGGAGAACCCGGATTGAAGGGTCATTTCAGGCGTCCGCGTCCGTACCGGCCTAAAAGGACTGGGAAAAAAGAGCGGCGCGGACAGATTCCCGAACGGAACAGAATAGAAAACCGTTCGGCTGTCGTGGATGAGGCGGACCTTCGGTCCGAGGGTTCGTATCGGAGATTGAGAAGGGGATGCGGTTGAGGGAGCAGGGATTAAACGAACGCACGAATGGGCTTATCAGGCGGTATCCGCCCAAAAGACATCGTTTGATAATCAGACCCAGAGGCGGCTTGATAGGATTACAGCCAAAATCAATAGTATCTTGACACTCATCGTCCTCGTAAGGCTTTAGGCTATCGGACGCCTCACGAGGTCTTTTCAGAGCGAAAATTCGCGTTTCAGATTTGAGCTGGCGACGGTGTTATAACTGTCGCTATACTTCCGATTTGCATTAAAATATTAGACATGCCATTCTAACAAAAGCAAAATGAGCTTTACCGCTCGCTTTATACCCACGTATGGACTGGAACGGGGCTTGCGGCATACAATAGCGGTTTTTGTGTAGCTTCCGGCGTTTCATCTAAAGAGGGCGCGAAGGTGTACGGGGGGCTGACGCGGGGCGAATCGTCATTTTTCTCGGTTGTTCAAGCGTGAAATCCCATTTTTCCTCTTGCATAAATAAATGAAAATGATTTATTATACTTTCTAATTCCCGTTGCGGGAAGGAGCGCGGACATCAGTTCGTGACATTTACATGCGCGGTGGAACGCCGCATTATAGGAGCGAGAATGAAAAAGACTGGGTTCCTGTTTATTGCCATTATAGCGCTTCTGACAAGTTGCCAGAAAAAAAACGGCGATACGCGGACGGCTGACGGAGGAGAGCCGTCTAAAAGGCTCTACATTTACAACTGGACGTATTACACGCCGGATTCGGTCATCCAGAAGTTTGAGGCGGAGTACGGAGTTACGGTGGTGTATGATGAGTTCGCCTCGAATGAAGACATGTACGCAAAGATCCAAGCCGGCGGCAGCGGGTACGACATTTTGTTTCCTTCGGGCGATTACGTGTCCATTATGGCAAAGCAGGGTATGCTCGAAAAGATCGACAGGTCGAAACTGGCAAATCTCGGCAATATTGATCCGCTGGTACTTGAAAAAGCGACCTATGATCCGGACATGGAGTACAGCGTTCCGTACTATTGGGGGGCGTCCGGCATAGCGGTCAACACGTCGAAAGTTCCTGATTTTGAGCGATCATGGAATATATTCAGCCGCGCCGATCTCAAAGGGCGCATGACCATGCTGGACGATATGCGGGAAGTCATGGGAGACGCGCTTGTTTACCTCGGACATTCGGTCAATTCGAGCGATCCAGCCGAAATTGAAGCGGCGAAGAATCTGATAAACACGTCGTGGAAGCCAAACCTCGTCAAATTTGACGCCGAGTCGTTTGGCAAGGGGTTTGCCAACGGCGACTTCTGGGTGGTGCAAGGATACGCCGAAGTGGTTTTTGAAGAAATCGCCGACAACGAAGAGCTTAAAAACAACACGGTCTTTTTTATTCCAGAGCAGGGAGGTCCCGCCTACATCGACAGCATGTGCATCCTGAAAGGAGCGCGGAACCTGTATCTCGCGTATAAATTCATCGACTTTATCCACCGCCCCGAAATTTACGCGGAATTCGCCGATTATTTCGGGTTCCCCGCTACCGCGAATGTTCCGGCGCGTCAATACCAGAAGGTCGCGCCCTATTACCAAGCCCACGATTTGGTGAACACCGAATTGAAAGACGACCTCGGCGAGGCGCTTGAGCTTTACAATGACGCATGGTTCAATTCGATTAGGATCAGCGAATAATCAGATCGACGGCGGAGCTTGATCCGATACGGCTGCAGCCGGCTTCAAGGAAGGCGATCATGGCTTCCTTGGTTTTTATGCCGCCTGCGGCTTTTATCTTCGCCTTCTTTCCGATATATGTTCTGAAAAGCGCGATGTCTTCCAACGTTGCGCCTGCGGCACCGAACCCTGTTGAGGTTTTAATGTAGTCCGCGCCCACATTGGCGATGATTTCGCACATGCGGATTTTTTCCTGTTCGGTCAGACAGCATGTTTCTATGATCACTTTGAGAATCGCATCCTTCACAACATTCTTTATGCGTCCAATTTCATCTTCTACGCTGTCGAAGCGCCCGCTTTTGAGCCAAGCGATATTGACAACCATATCGATTTCCGAAGCGCCGTCCGCCATGGCGGTTTCGGCCTCCGCTATTTTCGACTGCGTGACGCTGTAGCCTAACGGAAAGCCGATAACTGTGCAGACGACAAGGACTGGAAACGCCTCGCGCGCGCGTTTGACATAACACGGCGGGATGCATACGGACGCCGTTTTGTACCTGATAGCTTCATCGCAGAGTTTTGCGATTTCATCCCATGTCGCTGTCGCCTTGAGAAGCGTGTGATCCACGCAAGCTAAAATTTCCTGATCAGTCATGGTTTTTTCCTTTCTTTAAACTTGCATCTTGTTTGAAGAATTGTGAAAAGAATCCGCCGTATAAAAAGAAGCCCGCAAGCCCCGCCGCCATGACCAGCGGTACAGGACCGACGCCCCCAAAAGCCGAAAGGGAGAACGCGATTAGAAATATGAGAAGGGCAAGACTCGGCCGCCGTCCCGCGTTGTTTTTGGCGCGGTTTTCCACCGGCTCTCGCGCGGCGACGCCGGATTTTTTGGAGAAAAATCCGGCGCAGAGTTTTGCCACCGTGGACAGAATCAAGGCGCCTGCCGCGACCCTGACTCCGGCAAAGGCGGACTGTACAGTCGGGTAGCCGGCGAAACGGGCTGCGCATAGCGCAAGCACGGCGACGAGCGCGACGCCCGGCAATACAAAGCCAATGGTGGCGACCACGCCACCCGCCGCGCCTTTCCGCTTGCAACCGATAAAGGTCGACATGTTTACCGCGATGACGCCGGGCGTTACATGGGCGACGGCGTAGCAATCCAGCGCCTCGTCCATGGTGATCCAGCCTCTCTTTCCAATGATTTCACGTTCCAGTACCGGCATCATCGCGTAGCCGCCTCCAAACGTAACGCATCCCATTTTGAGGAAGATGATAAAAAGATCGATCAATTCTTTCATATTTTTTCAGACGCCTGTTTCTTGTCTGCATACTATCATATAATGGTCTGTCTGTATATGGCGTTTGCCGGGTCGGACAAGGGCTTTGTTGCGGCGTATACGCCGCAACGCGAAATCAGAGCCGCTACGGAGTCCGATCCGCCTGCCGGCGGCGAAGCGCAACATGGCCGTTAGGCGGCGTCACCTTGCTTTTATTGCAATAATAAGTCAATGGCTTTTTGATATATTCTTTTTACAATATTGGCTTCTGTTTCATTATAACGCAAGCATATATTATTATTTATCGTTATATACTAACGGATAATAAATTATACAAATTTTTAGCGGAAACCCGTGAAGAAAGTCAGAAAGGACATTATCCACTTTCTTATGCAATCCTGCCAATCATCCATTTCTAATGACGCATTAATTACTCATGTTACGCAAAAGCGCCATTATCCCCCATATTATAGGCAGAAAGTAATTCCATCGCGCGTTTCAGTGATGCCAGGTAAATTTGTGATTTTACCGCAAAATGATTGTATCCGTGG
>JAIROG010000034.1 GCA_031257675.1 Treponema sp.
GAAGAACCCTAGGCGCGTCACGCTGGAGGCGGCGCTGTTGCGGAACGTCAACACCTCCCGGAAACACGCCGATCTTTTGGCGGAATTCGCGCGAGGGTTGGACGCGGCGGTAAACGTCAGTGGAATCCGGTCGCGGGACTGCGTTTTGAGGGCGTCCCGTTGCGGGCGCCGGACAAGGCGGAGGTCGAGCGGTTCACCGCGGCTTTGCGAAGAAGGGGGACATTGCGGGCGCACGCGGGCAGTTGGGGTGAGGGCGCGCGATAAAAAGAGGCGGCTCCAGAACAAAATGTTTAGGAGCCGCCCCAAACGCCCGCTCTTGGAGCGGGCTTAGGCGTTAGTAATCAAATTGGGCGTAGTAAAATAGGCGCCATTGTCGTAATAACTGCTGCGGCTATATAAACGCCGCCTCCAGAGTTCCAATTAGAGGACGGGAGATTTTTCCTCGCATTGTCAGCGAATTCCACTACGCTTGGGCGTAGACATACGAGCCAGTTCCCGCGTCCGGCACGTCAATAGACTTAGCCGCCACCGTCGCGGCTTCGAGTTCGGCTTTGTTGAACTCGATGGCATTGCTGTACTTGCCATACCGATAGCTGGAGGAGCCGCCTTTCACCCAGCAAATGACGAGTTTGCCGCCGTCTGGAAGGATATTCTTGTAGGCTAGGGACGGGGCGACCGCGTATTTCGCCGCACCGGCGGAGGCGTTTTTAGCGGCGACGCTTACGCTTATCGCGGCGGAGGCGAAGTTTTTGGGATCAACGGAAACAAAAACGCCGCCGCCCCTTGCGCGGATTGAGATTCTTCGTCTTGGATTTGATGTTTTCGATGTTTATCTATCTTGCCTTATATATTATCCTCGTTCGTTCATTGACTTTACACAGTATGAACACGCCCTAGCGCCTGACCGTAACCATACCGTCCATGATCCTGAGATTTGGCCACGTCGCGGCGGTATACCACCGATCAGCTCCGGGTATCTCGACGTTGAAATCGATTTCCGTAAAATACACATATTGGCCTTGTTCATCCTGTAAAAAGACGGGATAATAGGAAACTCCTTTGTCGTCTTTTACCGCATCCTTATGCAGATACAGATCAAAGATTGACCATGGTTGATTCATGACAAAGACCGCCGCAGGCACCCTGTCCGATGACGCCCGATAAAATTTGAGGCTCACATCTTTGTCAATGGGGCCGCCTTCGGCCAAGGCGGTTTTTTCGTTGCTATAGGTGTTATAGGATTTCGGGGTCTGTCCGGCGACGGATGCCTCAAGATATCTGAAACGGCTTACCGCAAGCAGACGTCCGCTCGGGGAGAGTTTCCCATGGATATCAATGGGAGGTTGGGAAAGTGTCCATGTGAGGGGCTTTGAGGAGCTCGCCGCCGCCGAGGCGAATTGGTAGAGTGTCTGCGCCCAAGACCGGGCGATGGAGCCGCGGAACAGAACAGGATGCAACACCCCTTCCAAGGGGTCAGCGTCTTCGGATTCCGCCATATCGCCTGCTCCCATGTCTTGCAACAACAAGGCCAGATCCTCCAGGGTTTCAAGGGACAGTACATCCTCCCGGGGGGCATCGGCAACCAGGGGAAACACTTTAAGGTTTTTCAACATGCCGGAAAAGGCTTCCAGCTTGATGCGGCTAAAGGTATTTGAGAGGATACCAACACCATCCATGATAAAATCGTTCCACCAGCCGATGCTGATGTTCCGGGTGTCGGAATAGACAGTCATGTAGGTATCTTTAATTTCATCCAGGGGCAATACGCGGATCTGCCTAAAGGCCGTTTCCGCATCTGCGGGCAGTCTGCCCCAGGCTGTGAGCATACGATCCGCGTCGGCGCTCATAAAAGCGGAGAGCAACTTTATCCGGTCATTCAGGGATGCGACGGAATCGGCTTTCTCCCGCTTCAGCACGTCGGACAACACAATATTGTTGATATCGTTTAATATGCCGATGCATTCGCTGTAGAGGGACTGGAGGACCGAATTGATCTGGTAAGGTTTTATCTGTCCCACCCGCGCCCGGTACTCCCGCCAGTCCGTCGAGGGCATATAGGCGTTGTCGGGGTAATTCCCCCAATAGCTGAGGTATGATCCCAGGTACGCGCTGAAACCTTCGGTTTGATAGAGAGCCCCATCCCGGTTTTGCAGGAATTTCGGCTGTTCTTTCAAATTCACATGCTGGGTAAAGAAATCGTTATAGTTCGCGATGCCGTCGGTTATCTCCTTTACTATACCCGGATCATAACTCCGGTTGTACTGTATTCCCCCAAGGGCGCTTTGAATCGCCCGGCCGGAGAGGGAGAATACCTCACGGTCATCTTCTTCCGAACGGGAGGCTATCATAGCCTGTATGTTTTCGGCGGGACCGGAAAGGAAGTCATATTCCACGCTGAGGACGACGTAACGGTTAAGATATGCCTGGGCCGCAAGGATGATCCTGCCGCCGCCGATAAGGACGGAGACTTTTTCGTTTTCTAGGTAGGGTTTAACGTAGGCTTCGTAATTGTCAAAAGCGGCGGCAATATCGTACTGTCCGCTCATCAAGCTTAGATGGGGGGTATTCCTCAGTTGTACCGGGTCCGGTATGTCAATCGCCCCGGCAAGATTCAGTATCTTTTCCACCACCATAAAAAGGGAATCCGAATCGGCTTCTTTGGTCATTTTTTCGGACAAAAGCTCGTTTGTTCTCAGGCTCCGGGCGCCTGCCCGCAGGGATTCCAGTTCCCGGTTCAAATTGCCGGAAAAATCACGCTCCAGAGCGCTGACAGTTCCCAGTACGCCGTCCTTGCTTTCGCCGCTTTTCTCCCTGATAAAATCCATATCCCTTTTGAAGAGATCGCTGTAATTCTTTACCGCGTAATTGATCACCAGATCGTTAAAAAGGTAATCGTTGATCAGGTTATTGCCGAAGGGATCCCCGTCCCCGTTAAAAACTATGGGTATATTAATCTGTAGCATTTCATTTTTTATGTCATCAAAAAGCTCCCTGCCCCGGGCGATAAGGCTGTTTTGGGTTTGGCTCAAATCCTTCCATTCGGCGACCAGGTTCTGCACCTCCCGCAGGGAAGAAGCGTCGCCGGCCCGGCGCAGAAGCAGGGTAATCCGCCCGTAATTGGTGACAATATTCTGGGACAGGGAAACCAGGTCTTTTATTTTGCCGTAGAGGGAATCGGGATAGACCGAAAGGCGCTGCCAAGCGGAAAGCACGATTCGCAGAGCGGCCTCCTTGGCCCGCAGGAATTCATCGGAGAAGACATAGTCCGTTTCCCCGGCAAAGGTGTAACGCTGGTCATACCGGGGGATAAAGCTGTTGAGGAGCGCCAATGAATCGTTGGAAAGCTCGGGCAGAAGATAACGTATCATGGTTTCGGCATCGTAGCGGTTGGACTGGAAAAGCCGCTGGAAATCCGTCTGATCCAGTTCGTCAAGCTGGGTGAAGGATTCAATGACCGAGCGCAGTTCCCGGTCAAGCGTCGGGGAGGCGGAGGATTGATCGATTAGTTTGGAACCCACGTTCTTGATCAAAGGAGTCCTGATCAGACTCCCGAAAAGCTGGTTGGCAATAAAAATCCGATCCCGCCGGCCCATGTCGAATTCTCTGAACACCAGCAGATCCGAAAGCAGAAAACCCGGGGAAGGGATCAATTTGGCGTTCCGGTAGGCCAGGGCGTTGTAGTAAAACTGCACCGGACTTGAACCGTTGTTTTGCCCTCCGGAATTGTTGTCAATGGAAAAGGTCATGTCCCTGTTTTTTACGATCAACGGCGATCCCAAGTGGGAGGGGGCGCCACGCGGGGTGGAGGCAAGGGACTGGTAGTATCCGGCAGGATGAGAGAGGGACGCGCCAAGGTCACCGGCTCTGAAAAGGGCGGAATAAAGGGTGACGCAAGAAAGAATCGCCAGAACCCCGCAGAGGGCAAAGAGGGGTATCGCCCGATTGAGAGCTTCCTTCCTGACAAAAACCGCCCGGGGGGAAGGGTTGAAGATAAACTTTTGCAGGGCGTCCCGGACAAAATAGGAGTGGGAAACAGAAGGTTTTGTCCCGGTTAAAAGGAGATCTTCGGCGTTCTTCTCCGCCAGAGCGGCCATGCCGGGGCTAAAGGAAAAGCCTGTGTCCGTGGAACTGGTGAAAAACAGTCCCTCGAAAACCGTATCCTTGGTGCTATGAAAGGTATCCTCGCTGAACAGGGTTTCAAGATAAATATGGAGGTTTTGATACAGGGCGTCGAAATTTTCGGGGAACAAAAAGAGTTTTCCCGCCGTATCCATCCGGTTTGTCGCGCCGGAGAGGTGGAGCATGAATTCCCGGGAATACATGCTTTTTTTGTAACCAGAACGCAACCGCGAAAGGAGACCGTTCCAAAAGCGTTTGAATTCTTCCGGCCGGTACACGGCGGTTTCGTTCTCGTACCCCAGAATCTGGTTTCGCAGTTCCCCCGAAAGCCCCATGACGTATTCCCGAAAACCGTTTGCCATGTCGAGCTTGGTAACCACCACATAACAGGGCAAGCGCATGCCGCCGGCATCCAGGAGGTGGGCCAGCTCGTTTGCCATGAGGGTGGCCTTTTTACGGGTCATGTCCCTGTCATCCAACAGGAGGGCGTCCACGGGGATAGTCAGGATAACGCCGTCCAGGGGTTTACGGTAATGCCTGCGGCATATCTGCCGGATAATATGGGTCCATTCCGCGCTGCTGCCTTCAAGCCAGCGGTCAAAAAAAACGCCGCCGCTTACATCGCAGACCACCGCTTTGCCCCCCAGCCAGAACCGTACCGGCAGGCTTTTGTCCCCGGGATCGGACTTTTCTTCCTCCGTCGAAGGGATCATTTCCAGTTCGCTCTCCCGGAGCAGGGTTGATTTTCCCGAACCGGGTTCCCCCAGGAGCATGAACCACGGCACCCCGTAAAGTCCCCTGCCGTGGAGGGCGGCCAAGTCAAAGCCCTGCTTGAGGAGTTCGTTTATCTTTATGATATTGTCCGAAAGCTCTTCCTTGGCCTTGTTGTGTTCCTCCCCGCCCTGAGCAAGCCGGGCCACATGACGCCAGATCATCAGGTCCTTGAGGATGTTCCGGGTTTCATGGGCCTTGATCCGTTTGCGCCGGAGCTTTCCAATAAGGGGCAGCGCCACCAAAAGAAGGAGGAGAAGCAGGATGACAGCCAAAACAACCTTGGCCATGGTACTGGTTCGCAACAGATCGAGAGCCTTGGAAATAAAAGAAAAGGATTGATTCTCCATCATGGAACCTCGTAGGAGGGGATCTGGATTTCCCTGACCCGAAGCGCGGCGCCGGACAAACTCTCCCTAAAGAAGCGGGTGGTCTTGAAAAAAACGGCAAAATTAAAGACAAGGGAAAAAACCAACAGGAGAATCGAAAGAGCCATGACCATCCGCAGGGGTCGCAGGACCTGCCGCCGTTTTGACCCGGAGATCCGCTTTTTCGTCTCCACCGTAACGATAGGTTCTTCCCGAATATCAAGCGATTCGGGGATTTTGGCGGCGCAGTCATTCATGGTTTTTTCGATAAACAGGCGATCCTGAGCATAGGCTCCATCAAAGCCAAGTCCGAGCATGGTGTAAAAGAGGGGGATGGCGCTATAGGCTTTGTTGTCTATCAGGGCTTCCTCAAGGAGGTTGAAAAATTTTTCATCCCCGGAAAGCTCGTTGTAGTTTCTGCCCAGTTCCCGCCACTCCCGGTTAAAAGGAAAACACCCCTCTTTGACCATAAAGTCGATAAAAAAAACCAGCGGCCGTTCTATCCGTTCATATTCATGGAACAAAACCGGGTCCGCCGAGGACAAACGTTTCGCGTCATTCAGGGAGGCTTCAATATCTTTCCTGAACTTTTCCTCTGCGGGGGGATGCCCCGCTTGGTTCAATTGCCAATAATTGCAGAGACAGGTAAAAACCGGACGGCAAAGCTCTTCAAGGTTTACTGGGGCGCTCATGGGCATCTCCTATTCCACTATGGTTATAAAGAGGGACATTTCCATTCCGGGGAAAAGCTCCTTGGCATAATCAATGATCATACCTTTTTCTTCGCACACATCCCTCCAGACTTTTGACGATTCCTCAATGGCCAGCCGGAACCAGAGTGTCCCGTCGAGGACCGGCAAAAACCGGGGGGGATAGCGCAGGCCGGTAAGTTTTATGCCCCGGACGCGCAGGAATTTTGACCCGGGATTGATCAGCTTAAAGGTATCCCCCTGCTCCAGAGACCGGATCACCTCCTCTCCCGCCGCCGCGGTCTTTACGGCTAGGTACATTTCGCTTGACTCGGCGATGTCCTCGGTTTTGACGGCGGCAAAGAGATAGTTCCCCCCGTCGATAGGCGTAAAGTTGAGCCTGATATACCCGGCCCCTCCTTCGCTCCTGATAAAAGAGCGGATATCCTTAAAGAGTTCGGTAAACACCGGCAAGCGATCATCGTGATCGTAACGCCAGCTCTCCCGGATTCCATTGTGGGGGTTAATGCCCATGAGCTCCGCCAGAAACGAGGACAGCTCCAGGTACAGGGCAAAGGGAGTGACAAATCCGTCCACCAAAAGGGAAGAAAGCCTGGTGTTGTAGTAGTTCAGCGTCCGCAACAGCATAAGGGACCGGATGTCACCCAGTACGCCGGCCCGGGAAAAGTCCTCCCCGGCCGAGACGGTGGACAGATCGTTTTGCAGTTTGTCCCGGCAACGGCGGATGTCCGGCATAAGTCCCGTGGCAATGTTGAAAAGGGGATCGTCCGCAGTGAGCATCATAAAAGGAGGGATGTATTTTTCGTCTACCCTGACCATGGACTGGCTTATACCCTTGGTAATCACCTCCAGTTTAAGGATGGGCAGGAGTTGCATATCCTTGGTGTCGTCCTGATCCGTTACCAGCCGGGCGTTGATCCTGCGGGTGATGAGGGTTATTTCGTTATCCCCGGAATTCTCGTCCCGGACCCGTTTTTTTTGGGTCAGGTAGAGCCTCTTTTCCTGGGGAGCGTCCTCATCCGCCATGTTCGCCTCGAATTCAGACCAATGGGGAGAGGCCGCGTACACGGTAAGTCCCGTGGGATTATTTCTGAGGGCGTCGCTCAGGTCCAAGGGCTTGAGGATGCAGTTCCCCGGCATGGAAAGTTCCAAGCCGTCCTCCATGACGGCGGAAAAACGTTTGACCGCCACCCGTCCGCCCTTGAGGGCTTCCGGATCAAACTCAAGGTTCAGAAACCCCCATGGATAGGGCAGAAAAAAGGAACGGTTAAGCCGGGCATACTCCGCGACCGTCCGCTGTTGATACTGAAAATGATGAGGTTGTAGAAACAGCCCGTCGTTCCAATGCAATAGTTCTTCAAAACGCATAAGCTACTCCTCATCCGGTGATTGGTGGATTCTCAGCGCCGGTTCCCGGTTGTCCGGCCGTGTGTTTGCCGCAGGAAGATCGGTCTTGGGGTCCTGGGGGGCGTCGAAAACTCTGGTGAGCTTTTGAGGTTCAATTTCCACATAAACGGACCGGACAAAAACGCTGTCCTTCTTGAGGTCAATGTAGATGATCCGGGGATCATCCCCGGTCATATCCGGCGAATGGGGCAGGTCCGCGATAAGCGCCAGGGTTACGGGTTTTTTCTTGAGCCACCGGTCCCAGTATGCCGACCGGAAGGGCAGGACGCCGGGCTGGGTCCGCTCCTGGGAAAAATAGACCGTAAAGGGATCAAGCCGTTTTCGCAGGGCGCCGCCGGGGGCGAAATACTTGTCCACCCCGTCGCTTTTTATCTGATCCGCTTCTTCGGCGGTAACCGCCACGGCGTCAAATTCTATTGAAGGATATATGGCATAGTAGTCCTCTATTTCCCGGGAAAGACCCACCACCACCGTGCGCTGGGTGGCGCAGCCCGCGAAGAGACAGAGAGAAACCGCCGCCATCCCTGTCAAAAGCCTGTTCACTTTCGTTTTTCTCCTTTCATCAAATTCCGGGGTTTTTCGGATTCCACCGTTCGTAGCCGTTGGCGGGAACTCCATTAGCGGGAGCGCCATTGGCGGAGCTTCCGTTGGCGGGGACGGTCTCGTGGGGGGCGCTCCCGCTGGCGAGGCTGTCCTCCCAGTTGTCCTTCCCGCTTACCACATCCACCCCCAAGTTAAAGTAATGCTCGTACCGTTCCTTGACCTTGCGGGTCCCGCCCTTATGGAGGGCGCACATTAAGAGCGTCTGGGAAAGTCCGTTGGCCGCCAGCCCCGGCGGGGTGGGAACGGTCTGGTCGCCGCCGGGCATAAGGTTGCCGAATGCCCAGAACGCGCTGAGGGACAGAAGCCCCGCGGGGGTATCGGGACATTCGTTCCCAATATCAAGGCAGGCCTTGCTGTTCGGCTCATCCGGAACGGCAATCCACCGGTACACCGCGGAGAGGGCGTTGTCCCGCATCTTCTTTTCGTGTTCGGGAACCTTGGGCGGGATAACCGCTTTGATAGTGTCCACCGCGTCTTTCCGGGCCGCCTGAATCTGGGACTTGAGTTTTTCCGCCTCCACAAAGAGGGGGGAATTGGGATCGATTTTATACGGGTCCTCTTTGCAACGCTCCACCGCCTTTTTCAAGAGATCCATTGGGTGTATGCCGTGGACCCGCTTGAATTCCTGAAAGGCCACCTCCACCGCGTCCCGCACATATTGTCTCATCTCCGGGTCGATTTTAGACTGGGCTTCGGCAAGCTTCGCCTTGGCGTCGGCCAAAGCCGAGTCTAGCCGCTGGTTCACCTCCGGGGGAACCTGAGGCAGTTCCACCTTGGCAAAATCCGGCACGGTCGTCTCAAAGCTGGCCGCTATGTCCGCAATATCCCGGTCCACCGCGGGATTTCGCCCCAATTCCTCCAACAGGGAGAGGACGCAACGGTAAACCCACCAAACCCCCGCCCGGCGGTGGGCGATATACGCCAAAAGCTCGCAGGCGCTCTTGTAGTCTCCAAGGCGGGCGAACTTGAACGCCATTTCCTCCGCGTCCCGAACACCCACAAAGTGTTCGGCCAAATCCGGCCGGATTTTGTACCCCTCCTTGTCCACCGCGTCGTTCAGGGTAACGTACCGAATGAGGGTCAAGTGCTTGTTTAACCAGTCTAGTTTATCTGCCATCGTGTTCCTCTCAGGTCATTTTGAGGGCTTTAACCTCAATATCCGAGGCCCCGGCCTTGGTCCTGAGGGCGGAAGCCCCCGAGTCCGCGGCGGTCGCCTCGCCGGTCAAGGCCCGCGCCTCGGTCTCGCTGGCCTTAACCTCGCCCTCCGCTACGGCGACCCTGTCCTCCGCCAGCTTGCCTTCCGTTTCGGCGGCGGCCACTTCCGACTTGCTTATGGCCGTGCCGCTTTCCGTCGGATGCATCTCGGTCTTGCCCGTCATGGTGTCCGACTCGTAATTGGTCGCCACCATATCCAGCAGCTTGCTGGCGACCGCCGCCACAAGCCCCGCGGCCAGCGACGACCCGATAATAGGCGCCACCTCCGCCAGAATCATCGCTCTGGCATCTCCATCAAGTTCCATACACGCTCCTCCTCTATAATTTTTCTACGTAAGACGGTATCACTTCGGTTTTATCCAAGGCCTGTACCGCCAGCTTGCCCACATCGGCGCCCAATTTCGTGACGGCGGCGGCAACTTTTATCCCAAACTGGACCTTTTCCGCCGCAATGGACACCGGGACAGAAACATGCTCGCTGGTCTCCGCGTACAGCTTTTTCTGCTTGCCCGCCTTTATGACAATGTCCCCGCTGCTTTGTAGGCCTATGGACGCAGGCCCACCGATTCCCCCCACTATGGCTATACTCTGTAGGAAACTCTGAATGATTCCGTTATCAACGTCCATAGCGCATATATTCAAGCAATCCCTAAACTCGACCTTCTCGGACGGGGTAGGCGCTTTTACGCTCGAATCCGTAAGGCCCGCCCTAAGAGTCGTCTGCCAACTGCGGGTATACACTTTTTCTACCGCAAAGTAGACATGGGCGGTTATGCCCAGTATCATATTCAGCACGGATACGGCCGTTTGAATTGGATCGGCGGACGCGGCTCCAATATTCATAACTTCCGCCATAGCGTCTGCCGATATGAGTTCATCCCGCTTGTCGACATCATTATATGCTTCCATCTCTGCCAGTATTTCTCTTGCCGCCGTCTTTTCATCGTCGGTGCCAGTCTCCAACTTGTTGATACAGTCCACCATGTGCTTCTCCTCAAGATAGTCGCTCAAAGCCTTCTCCCTCAAATCAGCGAGTTTTTGTTTACGTTCAGTCATATGTTTGTAATCGCCCCACAAATCATAGAAACTTTTGCCGTTAGTGACGAGCATTTTGGCGACGTCAAAACCATAATTAACCCAGCCCGAAGCATAAATTTTATTTGGAGCCGCGAGAGACGCGTTAGCCACCGCTATATCTTGCGTGAGGGTAATCAAATTCATCAGCGCCGCGAATATCTGTTGCGTCTCGCCGTAGGTTTTCTGGTTTATCTGTATGCCGGACATACTCAGCATTCCCACCACGCTTGAGAGTCCTCCGCCCCAGGCATCGGCGATGCTGAATTTGCGGGACGAAGCGATGTCCACGTTCTCCCCGAACATGCTTATCCCGCCCCGTGCCTTCAGGCTTAAAGAGGTGGTCTGGGAAAGGACCGCGTTGGTGCGGAGCTTCCCCGTGGTTACCGTGAACCCGGTGTCGTCAATGACCACGACGGTGCGCCCCACCTGAAGCCGGATCTCCCCCTGCGCCTTAATGACAACGCTTCTGCCCGCCCGGATGTGCACATCCCCGCTGTGGAGCGCCGAATCGTCCCCGGCGGTGTCTCCCAGGGGCGCCTTGTCCTCCGACCAATACTGCCAACTGTCTCTGGCGTTATCCGCCCGTGTTTCCGGGCTCAGTTCGTCCGTGTTCGACAGCAACTCAAACCGCTTTGCCTTTATCAGATGGTAATTCTCGGCGCGGGACTCAATATCCCCGGCGGACTGGATATTGATCACGTCCTGACGGAAGTACCGCCGGGGGTCAAGCGCATTGCCGGACTTCGTCTCATCAAACGTTTTGAGGGTATTCGGCCACTTGGCTTTTTTGTTGTAAAAACCAATTTCCGACCATTTCGCGTTCGACGCCGCCGTTGGCTGGGTTTCGAGTTCTACGCCATCCTTTTCTTTCTTTTGGGTTTTATTTGTGTTTTTCTCCGCCTTGTAGCGCATCGCCATGCCGTTATCATTAATAAAATCTGTCATACTGGCGGGATTCAACTGATCCGCAATGTAACCCGTTTTCGTGTTGTCGGTCGTAGACTTCGAGTCTTTTGGGTAGAAGGGAGCATTGGCAGCTGGCGTATCAATAAAATAAGACAAAAGAACCCAGTCGCCGCCAGGCGGCGTTACCCCGGTCAGTACGTTTTGAGCGCCGACTCTTGCCTCCGTATACACGGTTTCCCCTAGCTTTCCTATCAACACCCATTCTCCAACCCGGGGAAAACGAAAAAGCCCCATATCCCCCCCTACAGGCATGGTAACATGGGATCGCTTTACATTCGACGCGCCGCTTTTGCCGTCCGGCATGGCATAAAAGATATAATTATTAAAGTCCGCCCGAATCGACTTTCCGATGTCCGCTTCCAACACGGAACCGTCCGAATTACAAACTCTACATTTTAAAAGATCCATTTCTTCTTCCTCTTATATACGTTAAGAATAGTTTTGGAAACTCTCTTCCGGTTTTTCCTCAAGAAAGACTTCCAGCCCTTTTGCTGTCGGCTGACAGCGGACAGAACCGCCGCTCCGCGCCGCTTCCCCATTCCAGGCAACTTCCCCGCACTTCGGTTATTTCGCCGGCAACGCTTTCCGTCCGCGCCGCCAGTTCCACAGGCCACACGGTCCGGTGACGGAGCGTCGTGTGGGTAACCATGGCGGTCATAACTTCGGAATCCTTCATCCCGTAAAAATGACGCAACTCCAGGACAAGTCCCGGCCGGAAAGACATGGCGGTGGTCCCGGCGGTCCACAGGGCTTTCTCCCGCTCCGTCTCCATGCGCCGCGCCGCAAGGATAAGCCGTATGTCGTCGTCAACCTCGGCGGGTTGCGCGTCCCGATCATACGTATGAAAGAGGCCGTTCCGGTGTATGTGCCGGGCGCCCGGTTCCGTCCCGCCCCATTTCCACTGATCCGATCCGTAATCGGCGTTGGGATATACGGCGCTCACCTTGAAGCCGTCAACTCCGATGCTCCGGGTTACGGCCCACCTATCCATTCTCCAGACGCTTTTACCCTCGTCGGCGCTTAAAAAATCAAAGGCGGCGGACACAGGTTCTTCCCGTTTATCGGAATAAACGACCGGCGAGAGAGGGAATCGTTCGCCGTCTGAAAAATATAACTCCGCGCCGCCCAAGGAATTCTCTGCGGTTTTTGGATGGGTGAACATAAAGGAAATGCCGTACATGCGCGCAATGCTGTCTATCATATCAAAATCCGACATCATCGACTGCTCAAAACACAGATGTTTGCCGTAGATGCGGCGGGAACAGTACTTTTCTTCTATCCGGCTCTTGATCTTATATTTGTTCAGGATCGCCTCAAAGATATCCGGGGGATTCATTTGGTAATACGACGCGGACAGCCTGGTATGTTTGAGCCGGACAAGTTCCGGTTCCACGACAAAAACATAGCGGTAACAATCCGCCGCCGTTCCGTTGCTGAAGACCCCGTCGTTTGTAATCTCCGTAACAATCCCGTGGAGATACCGGGTCCGTCTGGTTTTCGCGTCCCCCAGTTTTTGGGTCATGGTCAGGGAAATTCCCTTGTCCAAGAGCCCGGAAAGCTCCTTCATATTGCGCTTCTTTTTTGAAAGCGCCGTCAGTTTCCCCCGGTAAGTCTGGGAAAAACCCTCCTCCAACACTAACTCCCAGGGGTACAGATCCTCAAAACCGCCCCCGGCAAAATGCATGGTCATGCTGGTAATGTTGTCCGCCATATCGATCTCCTATCAGTGTTTATCACGAGCATTCGGCAACTCCGGCTTCCAGCGGTTATGGCCGCCGGCGTTTCCATTTGCGTTCCTGTTTTCGTTCTTATTCCCATTTTCGTTTCTGTTCCCTCTTCCTTCCCCGCTCTCCGGCGGCGCTTCCGGCGAAGGAAGAGGTCTTCCTATGGACTCGGCGATGAACCGCGCTATGGACTTTTCCTTCTCATCATCCGGCGACTCCGCTATCCCCGCCTCGTCCTGCCATTCCGCGGCGCTCTTGTCCGACGCCTTGGTCCAGTCCGGGTCGGGGAGCCGCTCGTGGGGCATTCTGCTGTCCGCGAGGGAAGCCTCCCAGTTATCCGTTCCGGTAAGGACATCAACGCCAAGCCTGAAATATTCGGCGTAACGCTCCTTGACCTTGCGGACACCCCCCGGAGAGAGGGCGCAGAGGAGCAGGGTCTGGGTAAGTCCGTTGGACGCGAGACCCGGCGGCGGGGGAATCACCTGGTCCCCCGCAGGCATCAGGTTGCCGAATGACCAGAACGCGGTCAGGGCGAGGAGTCCCCCGGGCTGATTGGTAAGAAAATTGTTCCTCACCTCCGAGTCGCTGGGAATGTAGCCCAGCAAGTAATACTGGCCGTCGCTGGCGCTGTCGACAAGGACGCTCTCTCCATCGCGGGGAAACCGGTAAAAACCGGTTTCCTTGCCGCCTACGGGCATGACGATATTCACCACTAGCGTCTCGGAATCCGCTTTTTCGCTTACCTTCGCGTAAAACTGATAGGGATATTTTGCGACCCCACTGGACTCGCCGGCTTTCACGGCGGATACGATCATTTTCTGTAAAGCCATAACACCTCCAAGTCACTGCTCCTTGTTTAGGGGATCGCCGCCGGCGCGACGGCGCTGAAATCCCCTTCCCGGTTGATCTCCCGGCGACCCGCGAAGCAGACGGTTTTGACCCGGTACTTCCCGTCTAAGGTTATCGAAAAGGAATGACGGGCGTCGAAGGCGGAGTTGACCATATCCTTCTTCCGCCTCGTCCCGCAACTCCCTTTCGAAGGCGGCAACATTAGTCGCGTTTTCAAGGTTTGCAGTCATATCAGGTCTCCTTATTTTTCGGGGATCGCTCCTCGTTTCCGGCAGGCGGCAAAACTCGCTCCCTATTTTATACGATCACGTTTACGTTGGGGCAAACCAACACTGCGGTGGAAACCGGGAAGCCCAGCATGGACACCCCCGTGACCAAGCTGCCGATGTTTGCCGTGGGACGTCCCTTGGCCAGCTTGTTTATCGCGGTGGTCATGGTGATGACCCCGGCAATACACAGGGGTCCCGCCACGGCATCCCCCATGCAGGCCACGGGCAGTCCCTTGACCATGGTAGTCAGGGCGCCGGGGCCGATGATCACATCCCCGGTGGCGGTTAAGTTGGCGATGGTCGCGGTAGGTGTGGGCATTTACTCCTCCTTGTTCTCAAAATTATAGACAAACTGCTCGTCGTTAACATCAATGACGGCCTGTTTCAGGGTATGGCCTTCCATGGTGTTCCGCAGGAATTCCGCGCTGATCTCTGGCAGTATGCTGTTGTTGATTATCGAGTCGATGAGCCGGGCCCCGCTGGCGGCGTTGTCGCAACGGCGGATGATCTCGTCCTTTACCGCGTCGGTAACGGACAACTCCGCCCGGTAGTTCTCAGCCACCCGCTTTTTGATCTTTCCCAGTTTAAGGTCGATGATACTGTAAAGCTCCCGTTTGCCCAAGGGATAATAAGGCACGATCTGGAGACGCCCCAGCAGGGCGGCGGGGAATACCCGCAGCATCTCGGGCCGGATGGCCGCTTCCAGAACATGGGGATCCGGCAACCTTTCCTCGTCAACGCAGAGGTCCGCGATCACATGGTCTCCTACATTAGTGGTCAGGATGATGATGGTGTTGCGGAAATTGATGAGCCGGCCCGCGCCGTCCTCCATCTGCCCCTTGTCAAAGACCTGGAAGAATATCTCGTGAACGTCCGGGTGGGCCTTCTCCACCTCATCAAGGAGGATCACGCTGTAGGGCTTCCGCCTCACCGCCTCGGTCAGAACCCCGCCTTCGCCGTAGCCCACGTATCCCGGGGGCGCGCCCTTGAGGGTGGACACCGTGTGGGCTTCCTGGAATTCGCTCATGTTTATGGTAACGATGTTCTCCTCGCTGCCGTATATCTGTTCCGCCAAGGCAAGGGCGGTTTCGGTCTTTCCGGTGCCGGAGGATCCCGCCAGCATGATCACCGCGATAGGCTTGTCGGGGTCCGCCAAGGACGCCCGGGCTGTGGTTACCCGTTTGGCAATGACCGAGAGTCCGTGATCTTGGCCGATAACCCGGTTTTGCAACTCTTTGTCCAGCGTGAGGATGGATTGAATCTCGTTCTTCACCATCCGGCCCAAGGGGATGCCGGTCCATTCGGAGATAACCGCGGAAACCGCCTGTCCGTCCACCATGGGGAACACGAGGGGGTCTTCCCCCTGGACTTCCGCCAGTTCCTTCCGTTTCGCGTCCAGTTCCGCCTTGAGGTCCCTGCCCTTTTCCGATCCTTCCTTTGTTTCTTTCTTCGCCGCTTCCTCCCGGAGCCGGATAATATCCGACACCAAGACTTTTTCCTTTTCGAGCCGTTGTTCCAGGGCGGCCTTTTTCTCCTCCTCCCCGGTCAGTTCCTCTGCAATGTCCGTGAGTCTTTCGCCGTGGTCGAAGCCCCCCGCTTCTTCCCGCGCGAGAATGTCCCTTTCCAATTTCAGGGACTCTATCCTGCGGCGGCAGTATTCCAGTTCCGCGGGTTCGGCGTTTTGGCTTAAAGCGACCTTGGCGCAGGCGGTGTCCATAACGCTCACCGACTTGTCAGGAAGTTGCCGGGCGGGGATGTAGCGCCGGGAAAGTTTTACCGACTGGCTCAGGGCCTCGTCCAGGATGGACACCCGGTGGTGGGCCTCCAGCGCGGCGGCTATGCCCCGCATCATCTCTGTGCCTTTTTCATCGTCGGGTTCGTCCACGATGATATTCTGGAAGCGCCGGGCCAAGGCCGGGTCCTTTTCAAAGTATTTGATGTACTCCTGGTAGGTGGTGGCGGCGATACAGCGGATCTGCCCCCGTGCCAGAGCGGGCTTTAAAAGGTTGGCGGCGTCGTTCTGCCCCGCCTGTCCGCCCGCGCCGATGAGGGTGTGGGCCTCGTCAATAAAGAGGATGATCGGGGTTTCGGAGATCTGCACCGCCTCGATTACCTGTTTCAAGCGGTTTTCGAATTCACCCTTCATGCTGGCCCCGGCCTGGAGGAGTCCGATGTCCAAGGAAAGGAGGCGGGTCCCCTTGAGGCTGGCCGGCACATCCCCCGCGGCGAGCCGCCGGGCGAAGCCTTCGGCCACTGCGGTCTTGCCGACTCCCGCGTCACCGGTGATGATGGGGTTGTTCTGGCGGCGGCGCATCAGGATGTCGATGATCTTGCGTATCTCCATGTCCCGCCCTACAATGGGGTCGCTTTTACCGGAAGCGGCGGCGGCGGTCATGTCCGCCGTGTAGAGCCGCAACGCCTCGGCGCCGCCCATGGCGGCGCTCCCCATAAGCGACCCGGCCTGGCCGGTAGCGCCGACTTCTCCGGTAGACGCCGCCGGGGAAGCCTCCTCTGCATTCTTGACGATCTCCGCGAATTGCTCTACCAGCATATCCCCGTTGATCTTGACGAATTCCCCGCTCATGTTGTGGAGCTGCCGGGCATACTCCGGGGTCTGCTTTATGGCGGCAAGAAGGTGTCCGGTCCTGATGGCTCCCTCCTTAAAAACCAGGGAGGCGATCATCCAGGCGTCCTTGATCACCAGTTCTATGGCGCTGGAAAAGTCCGAGATGGAGGACGCGCCCCGGGGCAGGGCGTCCATGGCGGCGATCATGTCCTTTGACAGTTTTCCCTCATCAAGGGCAAAAAAGCGCATCGCATCGTGCCAGTCGGTATTTTCCGAAAGGAGTATCTGGTTTACCCAGTGGGTCAATTCAACGTAGGGATTGCCCCGTGTTTTACAGAGAATCGTGGCGCTTTCTATTGACTTATACGCCTTCTCGTCGAGTTTTGAAAAAAGCTGAATCCGTTTAAGTTTGCTCATGCCGTCTCCTTTATAACTTGCTTTTCTTCCTTCGCGCAAACCGGGAAGCGTCGATCCGTAGTTCCAACTTCCTGTCCGTGCTGCCGATCCAGCAGGTATATCCTGCATGGGCCGCATCGTCGTTGGACTGGGTCCAGTCAAAGCCAAGCCGCGCCGGAGGAACCGCGCCTCGCTCAAGCTGGACAACAAAGGTATAATCCAAAGGCCGGTCCATGTAGAGGTTAATGACCCGGCACAGTACCTCAAAACCGCCGGAGGGAGTCATCAAGGACTGATAGAAGTCAAAGCCAATGGGCCCTATCTCTATCTCAACCCGGCGGGTTACACAGAGGCAACTTCGTCCAATCTGCATGTTCAAGCCCAGTGTTGCGGTGGCGGGATTCCCCAAAACGGCGCGGTGATCCAGATCGAGGTCATAGGGGGCGGCGATAAAGTCCTTTACCCTTACCCCGGTCTTGAGCATACACCGCAGGGTATCCTCCAGTCCGCTCCGGTTCCTGGCCATAAAGGAAAAATTTTCCGCATAGGAAAGGACGGCAGACTCGGAAACCGGATCAAAGCCCATGTGCGGAGGCAATCCGGCAAAACTTTTTACAATGTCCCTCACCGGGTCATCACCGGGGCGGTCAAAGCTGATGCTCTGCTCGTTCTGGGCAAAGGCCCGGTAAAAAAATACATGCATCCGGTGGTGGATAATATCCAGAAACCGCCGCCAGGTTTGATCGTAATAATTGTAGGAACGCTGATGCACATAATGGGTAAATTCCAGGGGCATGGGCCCGTTTACCCCCAGAAGGCCGAAGAAGTAGGTAAACAGCGCCGCTTCAACGCCGGACTTTTTCCCTTCTACAACCTCCGCGATATCGGTGGCGGGAAAGTAGAGGTAGGGCATTTGTCCAAAACGGACATTTTCCTCCGCCGGATGTTTGGCGTAGCCCAAGCGAGGCCGGTCTGGGGCATTTTTTTCGAGTCTCCGCACAAAGCCCCAAAAATCCGGGGACGCCACACCCTTGCGAAGTCTCTGGGACCAGGTCCGGATCAGTCTTCTAAGGTCTTCCATACCGCAACAGCTCCCGATTGTTTGGTTAAAAAATGGATCTCCAGAAGGGAATTGACCGGGGCAAAGGACATTAAAACTTCCGCAATGATCTTCCCAAAAACATAGCATCCGATACCGGCGTAGGCGGTTTCGTCAAGGGTAAAGGTGATCTTCCATCCCAGTTCAAAAAAAACCGCCCCCCTCTTTATAAAGCGAAAGGCGCTGCTTTCACTCTTCAGGGAAACTATGCCCTCCAGCATGCGTTCCGTTTCCTCCCCCGCCCTGACTTGATAGGAAGCTATAAGCGTCCTGAAAGCCTCCAAGGGGAATTTTCCGTTCTGCCACAACAGGGCGGAGAGGTTAAAAGTAACATGACTCAGTTTTGAAAAATCCGAAGTTTTCCCCTGCTGAAAGAGGGAATATTCCGGCCTTGTGGGACGGACGATAAAGACCGCCCCGGTCAGGAGGGGGCTGTGGGCGTTCAGCGGCGTTTCCGGCGGTATGAGTAGGGGCAGATCCCGATTGGTACAGATCGTATCCGCAGAAAACTGGTAGGACCCTTCCATTTTTTTATCCTGTACCGAAAAGGACACAAAGACTTCGGAGCCTTCATAAGAACTGCGCCGGACATTCCGTGAATTCACCAGGCTCTTGTTGCGGCGCTGGCTGAAAAAATTCTTCATGGACTTTTCTTCCAGAGGATTGTCATCGTAAAAGCTATTGGCGAAAAAAAGAGTTTCGTTTTGCTCGTTAAAGAATTCCAGACGCTGAATATGCGCCACCTCATAATCATGGGGCGCCGTCCGGTCTGGAACAACATGAAACTGATATGCCTCTTTTTCGATCAACACCCGGTCGGATCGTTTGGCAAAAAGATTTAAGACGGGAACACAGTTCAGTCTGAGGGAAGAACTCTTGATGGAAATCAAGGACGGCTCCCGGCGATTAAAAACCAGCAGGAGTTCCACGGTGTTTACGGAGGAAGAAAAAACGCCGCTCAGGTTCCTAATGGTAAAAAACTTAAAAAAGGCAGGGTAGGCAAAAAAATTTTGCAGCGCCTTGAGTCCCAGAGCATGCCCCCTGATCTGTCCGGAAAGAAGTTTTTCCCCTGAAGCCAAGGGCATATCAAAAGAAAGCCCCTGTAAGGGAACAAATTGTGTTCCCGCTTCGGCGCGGATATAACAGTCCGCCCTTTCGTGCATGATCTGGCGAAGGAGCAGGGAAGCGTCGGCTTCCGCCAGATTGATGTAAACGGTGAGTTCGTCCGGCAGGGAAAAAATGGCGTCCCCGGTAACGGAGGAGAGTTTTATACGGAGCCCCGCAAGACCCTGGGGATTATTGATCCCGTAATCCGAAAGGTTTCTGGTTATGTATTCCGCGTCTTCTACCGCAAGGGGCAAGATCACCCTGTCGTCCAGCGTCGAAAAACGGCAGGGAGTGTTAATGGTGGGGATAAAAGCATCCAGCACGGCGCCCGCACCAAGGACGGCGGCGTTCGAACGCACCTGCTCGTTGCCGGCGTTGAGGGCCAACTCCAGCACCGCCCCCGAGGGAATGGGATACAGGGCGGCGGGAGACACGGAATTCAAAACCGATTCCAATAAATGGTAATACCCTTCGTCAAGTTTTTTCTCTACCCTGGCGGATAAAAAAGCGGTTCCCTCCAGGAGCCGTTCAATATAAGGATCTTCACATTCAAATTCATCCAGCCCCAAACGTCCCGCGACCTTGGGAAACTCCGCGGCAAACTCCGCGGCTAAATTCCTTATATAGGTAAGATTATCACGATAATAATCCAAAAATTCCATTAACAATCCTTATCTCATATAGCTCAGACTTATGTTCCCCGTTTCCATATCCAACCGGGAAATAAAAAGCATCTCTTCGTTTATCTGTTCCACATTAATGCGTCCCGAAATACGCAGTTCCAGCAGGGAACGCATGGAAGCGTCGGGGTTGGTAAATTCCACTTCTACGGAATCCGGCGCCAGCCGGGGTTCAAAATCCCTAATCTGCTTTTTTATATGCTCCAACAGAAATTCCCGCTCGTCATCATTGCATATCTTGCCGCAGTAATCGGAGATACCGTAGCCCAATACGGAATTCTCCACATCCTCATAGCCTTTTAGTTCTTCCAAGGAGGGGTGGGGCCGGGAAGAAAAAAGCATTTCAATATTCCTGAAAATGTCGTCCTTCACCTGTTTTTCTGTTATGACATTCAAAGCCGTTTCTTTTTTCTCGTAAGGTTCGTCATCGGTTAAACGCTTGAGTACGTAGGGTTTGTACCGGACATCTTCCCTTCTGCCGCTCCGGCGGTTTTCGCTTGCCATACGCCTCTCCTGGGCGAGGGCGCCCGAAAGGGCGCCCTTTTTAATCCTTGTTATTCGTTAGCGATCTGGTCGAAGGCGGCTTCAATCGCCCCGTCCTTGGAGCCGTCGGGCTTGATGGGGGTAACCTTCCAAGTGATCTTTCCGGCCACCAGCTCCACCTCTTCCACCGGCTGCTGGGCAAGGGGATCATTAGCATTGGTATCAATAGTCTTGACTTCTGTCTTCGCCACCCGCACATTTTCCAGGGTAACCTCGTATACCGGAGTGGGAGCGCCGCCAATTACCCTGCAATACTGGAGCACGGCCTTGCCTATTTTACTGCCATTCACGCAGTAAAGCTGAATCTTCGGCGTTGCCTTGTCCACCGCGTGGACAAACGTAAAGGGTTGAAATTCCCCCCGACCGGCCACATCGCCGCCCCGCTGGATGGATACATTCTGCTTTGCGCCATGGGCGAAAGCAATAAGTTCCAGCCATTTGTCATGGGCCTTGTCGGCCGCCTGACCCTCAATTCCTTCGAGTTGCAGAAAATATGTTCCTGACATAAAAACACCTCCAAAAAATTTTTATCCGCAAAAAATTGCGGATTGAAACACATGTTTAGGACCCGCTGGGGACCTTCGTAACCAGCCGCAGGGAAGCGGTAAGCCCCTCAAGCTGGTAATGGGGCCTGAGGTAAAACCGCGCGGTGTAATACCCCGGCTGTCCTTCAACCGCTTCAACCTCTACCTTTGCCTCCGCCAGAGGATATTTCGCCTTGATCTCTTCGGATGCGTTGGGGTCCCCTGTTACATACCCGGCTATCCAGTTGGAAAGCCAGACCTGCATATCCTCTTTTTCCTTAAAGGAGCCGATCTTGTCTCGGACGATGCACTTGAGGTAATGGGCGAAGCGGCTGGTGGCAAAAATGTAGGGAAGCCGGGCGGAAAGACTCGCGTTGGCCGTCGCATCGGGCGAATCGAATTCCTGGGGGCGGTTCACCGTCTGCCCGCCCAGGAACACCGCGTGATCGGTGTTTTTCCAGTGAAGCAAGGGCAGGAAACCGCTCTTTGAGAGCTCCGCTTCCCGGCGGTCGGTGATGGCGATTTCCGTGGGGCACTTCATGGACACGCCGCCGTCATCGGAAGGGAACGTGTGGGTCGGCAGACCTTCCACCATGCCGCCCGATTCCACTCCCCGAATGTTGGCGCACCAGCCGTAGTTGGAGAAGGAACGGTTGATGTTTACCCCCATGGCGTAGGCCGCGTTCATCCAGTTGTACTTATCGCTGGCGCCGGCGCCGGTATCTTCCTCGAAATCGAATTCCTCGACCGGATTGCTCTTGGCCCCATAGGGGGTCCGGCTCAAAACCCGGGGCAGACAAAGCGCCACATAGCGGCTGTCATCGGAATCCCGGAAAGAACGCCACGCCGCGTACTCGGGTGTGGCAAAGATATTGGCGATATCCCGGGGGTTGGCCAATTCCTGCCACGAATCCAGGTTCATGATCGAGGGGTCCGCCGCAGAGATAAAAGGCATGTGGGCGGCTGCCGCGATCTGTCCCAAACCCTTGAGTATTTCCATGTCCGGCGGCGTCTGGTTAAAGTAAAAATCGCCTATCAGGGCGCCGAAAGGTTCGCCCCCGGCGGTGCCGTATTCCTCTTCGTAGAATTTTTTGAAGAGGGGGCTTTGATCCCAAGCGGTTCCCTTGAAGCGTTTTATCACCTTGCCGATCTCCGACTTGGAGATATTCATCACCCGGAGCTTCATCCGTTCCCCGGTGGCGGTATTGCTCACCAGATAATCTAGCCCCCGCCATGCCCCTTCCAATTTGGAAAAATCCGGGTGGTGGATGATAAGATTTACCTGGGCCGAAAGTTTCTTGTCCAGCTCCGCGATGATCCCCTCGATGGTTTTAACCGTATCATTGGAGATCAGCGCGGCGTTTTCCAGAGCTTGACTTACCAGGGTTTTTACCGCCCCCTGTACCGCCGATGTGGCTTCTTCCGATTTGGGCTTGAACTCATGGTTCAGGAGACTCTCAAAATCGGACAACTCCAGGGTTTCGGGATTAAGGACATCCTGTTTTTCCGCTATGTCTGACATACTATACCTTCCTTTATTCCGTTCTGGAATCTTCCGTTGGCGCGGCTTTCGCTTCCTTTGCCTTTTGGGACAGGGCTTTAAGCAGGGCAGGATCCTTGAGCACCTTGTTCAGAAGATCCTCCGCCCCCTGTTTCCCGTCCATGTAGGAAAGCAGATTGGCAAGCTGTTGCCGGGCTTCCATGAGCTGCTTGATGCCGTCTACCTTGGAAGTAACCGCCGCGGGGGAAAAATCCGCCATGCTTTCAAAGGTCATTTCCACAGGGATATTACCCTCCCCGCCTATTATGTTGGGAACCGTAAAGGCTACCCGGGGCTTGATCGCCTTGAGGCGGTCGTCAAAATTCTCGCTGTCTATTTCCAAGACCTGCCTATCTTCGACCCTGGGCAGGGGATCAGCGGGTTTGCCCGAAAGATCCGACATAACCCCCATGACGAAGGGCAAATCGACCTTTTTTTCCACGCCGTTCATTTCAACATCGTATTCGATTTGAACCCTGGGCGCTCTGTTCTTTGCGATAAACTTTTGACCACTGTTACTTGAAGCCATTCCGAACCTCCTGTTTATTATTATGATTCCTATGAATCCGGCTTTATGCCTAAAATATCACGCCCTCGCGCAAGGGCATCGGGCGCGATGTCCCCAATTATTTCGATAAAACTCATTTCGGAGAAACGCAACGCCCTGTTTATCAAAAAGGGGATGGGGCTGTTGGGTTCCTGGTCATGAAAATACTCGGACCCTTTTTTCAACAGCAACAGCGCCTCCGCCCGGGTTGCGGCATGATAGGAAAGGAGGGAAATCTTTTCCCCGGAAACGGGGGCGGCGCCCTCCTTTGAAGGTGTATCGGGGGTTTCCTCCGGAACGTTTTGGGAAGCCGGTATCTGGGAATCAATGTGGGCGCCGTAAAAGGCGGCGAGCCGGTCCAGTTCATGGCACAACGCGGACATGTCCAAGGTATAGCCCTGCATCTTGCCGTTCATTGCATCCCGAAGTTCCGTAATAAGGACAAGCCCTTCTTTGACCAGAGCCGACTGGGACTCAACCTCCGCAACCGGCACGTTCATCAGTTCCGCCCGCAACAGTTTGAGGTCGACGGCTTTGTCGTCGCTCACCTCAATTTCGTTGAGGGAAATGAGCAGGTCCCGCAGGGTATAGCGCAGGGAAGGAACCAAGCGGGTTTCGCGGAAACGGGGAATAAACATGATCGGATCGTTAATGGCCCCGGACTGGGGGGACAACATGGAAAGAATATTCAGCCGTTCCAGGGAGTCGTTGCCATCGTCAGGATCAAGCCGGGGATAAAAGGAGTCCCAGAGTTCCTTGACTAGAAACACCAGCACCTTGAGACCGGCGGACAGCCCCGCAATGCCACCGATAATGGACTCGGCGATGACGAGGTATACGGCCACCCGGAGGTCCCGGGTCTTGGTCCACAGTTCAAGGCAGTTTTTGCTGAGTTTTTTCCACTCCGGCCCCCGCCCCTCGATTTTGGAGTCCCCCATAAAACTATCCGAGACTTCTACCGCCAAGGAGTCCATCTCCATGTACAGAGGATCGTATTCAAGGTTCTGCCCGGCGGGGTCCGCTCCCTCAAGCTTAACGCTTAACGCTCCAGCATCGATCATCAAAACACCTTCATTCTCCAAAACTACAGTTTTTGGAACATGCCCATATAAATACTACGCAGTTTCTTTGTTAGTTGTCAAGTGGCAAAACTTCCATTCTTCGAGTTTTATCCTGTCAAACGCAAATTTTTTCCGTAACGCGGACTCCCCGTCGGGCGCTCACCTAAACTCCAATTCGCGCGAAACGCGCCACGTACCGGAGCCAACCGGCATGATGTTTCCCCACCGGAAGGAATCCTCCTGGTTATGGGGGCTGACATCCTCAAACATCCGCAACACTTGATGCGGGGTATACGAGGGAACAACCGTCCGGTCCGGACCAAGTACGAACGGTATATGCAACAGCAGGGCAAAATACCTAAGATTAGCCGGAGATTCCGTTCATAAACGGTATTCTATTCCTATGGCGGGGGCCAGGGTCATGGCGTCCCGAACACTCAGGTTCCCCAATTCCAGAGCGATCTTGATGATAAAAAAATCAAAGAAGTAATCAAACTCCGCCTTTAGGCTAAAAAAATCAAAGGATTCCTTGGCTTTGAAGGTAATTCCCCCGTAAAACTGATCCTTGGTATAATTAAGGGTAAACTCCATGCCGTCAAAGACGGACGAGGGGACGACAAGAAAATTGAGGATGACCTCGAACCCTATCCCGAAGGGACTGACATAGGCCGCCGCCGGGTCAAGGCCGAAAAAGAAATCCTCCGCGGACCGGCTGCCGTAGCCCAAAGGAAAGCCCAGGTCAAGGGAAAAATCCCCCGCCGCCGAAAACAGGACGCCGCCCAGTTCCGGCGTTACCTTGCCGGCGGCCCGGCCGTTGTCCCCATCCGGGTCAATCAGCATCTCATTTTCGTTCCGGATCCTGAACTGTAGGTTCGCGCGGGAACCCAAGGGCAGGCGGGCGGCGAACTTTTCTTCCGCAAAAAAGAACTGAGGAAGGAATTTGAAAAGATGAAAGGAATATTCCCCCAAAAAATGCAGATCGAAATTCTGGAAGGAACGCCCGTATTCAAGACGGGGGGTGATAAAATAGTCCCGCTCGCCGGCCAGCAGATCGGGGCTGTCAAGATAGAAACCGGCGCGGAACCCAAGAGTATCCGCCGCTACGGAACCGCGCCAAAATAACGAGAAAAATAAAAAAAAACAAACCGTTTTTCGCATGGTATGCCTGAGCTTATTCCCCAAAAACGAACTATATAATGCCAAGTGAGCGGGCGCGATTATTTTTTCGGCGCAAATTTAGCCCTACCGGTAAATCAGGCGGACGAGGGCGTTGCGGGGGCGTCCCTCCGCAGAGGGAGACTTCCCCCTGAAATACGCCGAAAAAAAATAATCGCGTCTCAGGGGAGTATACAATACAAAAAAAAAGATGTAAAGTAGTTTAATAGGTTAATAGGGGAAGGCGGAGCGAGGCTTGTTCGGGCTAAAGCAAATGCCTTCTCCCGGGTAATTTTGGAAAGAATTTGAGAATCGAGGATAAAACAAATGGAAATAGTAAAGACCCTGTTGGAGGGCAAAATTGTCCTTTCGATTAATGGAAAACTAAGCGCCGCCACAAGCGGGGACTTTAACGTTGCTGTGGAGGAAGCTCTGGGGGAATCAAACGCCATTGATTTGGACTTCAGGGATGTCGATTATCTGGCGTCGGCCGGGCTGAGGGTATTGGTGGCGGCGCAAAAAAGACTGCGCGCGTCGGGCGGGTCCCTGCGCCTGCTCAATGTCCGCAAAGAAGTAATGGAAGTTTTTGAGATAACCGGCCTGGACGAGATTTTTGGTATTCGACCGGAGACAATTTGATGATCGTCTACAACAAGCGCCGGGAAGCTCTGGAAGTTACCGTCCGTCTGGCCCAGCAGGAGGATGCGCCGGATATTATCGCCCTTCTTATCAAACAACATGGCGCTTGTCACCCCAATGCGGATCTCTACAACACGGATTTTCTCAGAACGGCCATAGCCGGGGGAGACATCTACGTTGCCGTAGCGGAACTTGAAAACGGACTTCTGTTAGGAATAGCCGGGGCGAACCGGAAGAATCAGTTTGCCGGCGCCCTGGAATTAGGTATGATGACCATACATCCTGACTACCGGGGATTTGGCATGGGGAAACATCTCTCCTCCTTTCTGCTGGAAAGTCTGACCCGGGACGCCTATGCCTGTAACTACTGTCATTGTATGTCTCTGGATATCGCAAGCCAAAAAATCTCCACGGATTTAGGCTTCCGTATAACCGGAATGATTTTGAACTGTTACCGTACGGATCCCCGGTCCGAAAATTTTTCTGGTCTGGATATTCCTTTCAAGCATACCCTCGTGGTTGTTTGCCGGGCGGGGAGTAAAAGAGACGCGGGTCCCCTGTACGCGCCTTTAGCTCACACCGGGTATATTGACGGGGTTTATGACGGCCTTGGGGTGGCGTATACCCTCATGGAGGATCAGAATAGGACGCCGGAAGGACCGGCATCGGTACGTACCGTTACCCTGTCGGAAAAACACCGGTACTGCGAAGTATTGGCGAAAAGAATAGGGCCGGATTTTGAAAGGATTTTGGAGGATATTCTGGACCGCTACGGACATCTTGAAGGCCAGACGTTTAACGTCTTGATCAATCTCAATGATTCCTCCGCTTCCTGGGCATGCCGTCTTTTGGAAGAATGGGGGTTTTTCTTTACCGGAATACACCCGCTGTCGGGTCCCTGTGAGTACATAATTTTCCATTGTTCCCTCCGCTTACCGGTTCCTTTTGACCGGATCGCGGTCCTGCCCGAATTTACAGAGGGCTTTGCCTACATACGGTCCCGGTACGACAGGAGCCGGTAAATGTCTATCAAATCTAAAATTACAGCGGTTATTCTCTCTACCTGTCTGGGATCCCTTCTGGTCTTCGGACTTGTCATTATGGCGGGTATTAGCGATATACGGAGGGCAACCATTTTTCACAGCGATATACTGGGAAATACGGCGGCTTTGGAAAGTCAAAATGCGCTGGAATCCCAGATCTGGCAGGAAATGAGAACCCTCACCCGGAGCAAAGCCTTGCTGGCGAATGACAAATTTCTCATGGTAAAAAATCAGATAACAAGGATTGCCGCCACTGCCGAACATATCTTCACTTTCAAAGAACGATACCAGTCCAAACCCATCAATTACCTGCAAGATGCGGAAAAGAGGACGGGGAGTCCCTTTCTTCTGACCGCGCCGGAGGCGTCCCTCTCCGCCATTCGGGAGGAAGTTTTCCTGGCGGCAAATATTTCCGATGTTCTGTGGCAGTCTGTGGCGGTGGACATCGGACTTGCCGCAACCTATATCGGAGGAGAAGCCGGTTATGTGATCATGGCGGACAGGGATACTTCCATCACCAATGCAACCGCTTTTGACGTCAAAAGCCGTCCCTGGTATGCGGGGGCCCGGGAAAGGGACGGACTCTTTTGGACCGATGTCTATGAGGACGCCTTTGGCCGGGGCGCCTGTATTTCCTGCGCCATACCCTTTTACGATTACTCCGGCGAAACGCGGGTTTTCAAAGGGGTGGCCGGCGGCGGCATCCTTTTAACGGATGTGGAACGGAGCATAGATTTGGACTTCAACAGAAAAGAGAATTACGGATCGTTGCCAAATAGCATTGAACAAAACGGGTATAGTTTCCTGCTTGACAACAAGGGGCGGGCGATTATGTCCTCTCAAAAAGAGGGCGGCGGCGATACAAACAGGGATTACCTGCACGATGACAACCCGGAGTTGCGGGAGCTTGCGGCGCGGATGATTGATAAACAAGAGGGTGTCTTACGGTTAGAAATGTTCGGAGAGGACGTGTTTGTCGCCTTTGGACCTCTGGAGGCGGCCGATTTCAGCATTGGGATCGTTATGCCCGTAAAGGAAATTTTCGCGCCGGTCCATTCCATACGACAGAACATAAACGAACTCACCAAGAAGGCGGTCGAGGCTATTAATGGAAATTTTGTGAAGATGCTGTTTGCCTTCTTCGGAATGATCATCCTAACCAGCGGCATCGCCTTGTCGCTCGCCATCCTGTTATCCCGAAACCTCACCGCTCCCATCGTAAATCTCTGCAAAGGGGCGAAGATTATCGGCGCCGGCAATTTGAACTATCAGCTTGAGGTCAGTTCCGGGGACGAGATTGGGATCATGTCCGAAACCTTTAATCAGATGATCCGGAACATTAAAACGATCAACAGCGAAAAGGAACGGATCAACGGCGAGTTAAGCGCCGCGGCGGATATTCAAAGGAGTATGCTGCCCAAAATCTTCCCCAAATTCACGGAACGCAGCGAACTGATCCTTTACGCGAAAATGATACCGGCGAGAGAGATAGGCGGGGATTTTTATGACTTTTTCTACCAGGACAAGGAAGAGACAAAAATCGCCTGTATCATTGCCGATGTCAGCGGAAAGGGCGTCCCTGCGGCGTTGTTCATGGTCATCGCCAAAACCCTGCTCAAGATCCACCTGCTCAGGGGCATCAATCCCGCGGAAACCTTGGAAGCGGTAAACAAAGTCCTCTGCGAAGAAAACCTCCAGAACATGTTTGTTACGGTCTTTCTCTGTGTCCTTGATTTGGAAACCGGAAAAATGATCTATGCCAACGGCGGGCATAACCCTCCCCTTCTTTCCCTTTCCGGGGAACCATATCAATTTATGAGGCTTAAAAAGGGAGTGCCTCTGGGCATGTTCGAGGAATCCGGGTATTACCAGGAAGAACTGCATCTCAGTTCTGGAGACAAACTCTACCTGTATACCGACGGGGTAAACGAGACGATGAACGGGGCGGAGGAACAATTCGGCAACCGCCGTTTTTTGGAAAAGGCGAACGCCTGCCGCGATCTGTCGCCGGAAGACCTTGATGAGGCCGTCAGGCGGGAGCTTGCCCTTTTTGCGGCGGGGGCCGAACAGTTCGACGACATCACGACCATAGCGATGACTTACACCGGCGGGAATGCCGGCAAGTCCCCGCGAAACTCCGCCTCCCCTGAATCGCCGCCGGTTTTTGAACGGGAAACAACCCTTCCCGCCGTCCTTGACAATCTTGACCGGCTGTTTGAATGGGTAGAAACCTTTCTGGCGGATTATTCCTGCCCCACAAAGGTATGCCGTCAGTTTGCGATGGTAACGGAAGAAGTTTTTGTGAATATCGTACATTGCGCCTATCCTGGAAAAACCGGGGATGTAACCCTGAGGGCAGGCAGGGCGGGAGAAGCTTTTGTACTACAATATGAGGATGAGGGGGTGCCTTTTAATCCTCTGGAATGGCCCACGCCGGACATAAAAGCCGGTCTTGAGGATCGCGGACTCGGCGGACTCGGCATATACCTGATCAAAAAGATGATGGACCAGGTTGTCTATACCCGGCTGCCAGACAAAAATCAACTGACTGTCCGCATGACTCCGCGCGAATCAAAGTCCTAGGGCGTGTTCATACTACGCAAAATGTGATATACTGACGGCATAAACATAACATGGGAACAACGATAGATTTTCGGCTCTTCCCAAACAAAGCCGAAAAGAAAGCGCCGCGCTATGCGTAACGCGCGCGCCATGGTCAGGCGGCGCGTAAAGAAGGATCGCGCGGGAGACGCGCCGTCCGGTTTTGGCGGGCTTGAGAAGAGCAATCGCTGTCTTGAGAAAGGGCGCGTCTTTTAACCGCTACAGGCGGCGCGGGGGCAAAGCGTCCCGCCCGAAAGTCCAATCATTTTGAAATTTCCATAGAAACATTCATTGGAAAGCGCTATGCCACATCACAACGCTGTTTTCTCCATTTCACGTTGAACGCAGCGCAGAAAAATTTCCATGCACACACGGGCGTCGTCTTCAGCGCGGTGGGCGTTATTGGCGGTTATGGCGAGAGAAGCGGCCAAATCCTGCAAATTGTACTTGTACATATTAGGGAAAGCTTCTTTCGCAAAGGCGATTGTGTCAACAATACGGTTGGGAAGAGCGGGAAAAGGCGGCGGCCGCGAAACCGCCGCCGCTTGCGCGGATTGAGATTTTTCATCCAAAAACAGTCCGGACCCCTCTTCTTCATCTGCCGGAACGGTTTTATACCGGACCTTAAGCCCTTCATTGATGAAACCGCAGTCAAATGGAGCGTTATGGGCGATGACAACAGCGTCATTTATAAAACGAAGAAAATCGGGAAACACCGCGTCTAGAGAGGGCTTGTCTTTCAGCATGTCATCGGTGATATTGTTCACCGCGCTTGCGCCCGCAGGAATGGAGACGCCCGGATATATCAGTACGGAAAACCGGCTTATGATCCCGTTTTTATCGAATTTAACGGCTCCAATCTCCACGATGCGGTCTTTTTTCGGGTCCAAACCGGTTGTTTCAAGGTCAAACGCAACGAACCGTCCACCTTCGTTGAAGAACGGAGCTATTTCCGCAAAAACCGGCATTTAATCCCCAATAACCGCACGAATGTCCTTCTTGATGGCATCCAGCTTTGCGGCGACCTCGGCTTTCGCGGCGTCCAAGCCGCCGGAACCGACTTCGGCGCAACAGCTCGCGTAAAACTTGATCTTGGGTTCGGTGCCGCTTGGACGCGCGCTCACCACGGCGCCGTCTTTCAAAAAGAACTGGATCACATCGCTCTTGGGAAGGGACGCCGGCTCGGTCTTGCCTGAATTATGCGGATAGATGATGATGGAATTTCCGATGTCGCGCACTTTTTCAACCTCAATGCCGCCAAGCGTTTTGGGCGGATCTTTCCGGTATCGCTCCATGATGCCACTCATAACGCCGGGACCTTCAATGCCCTGAAAGTATTTGGAGACGCCGATTTCCTGCCAATAGCCGCAGAAGCCGTACAACTCGTTCAGCCTGTCGAGGAGGCTCTTGCCTTTGCTGCGCCAGTACAGCGCCATTTCCGCGGTCATCGCCGCGGCGGAAACTCCATCCTTGTCGCGGACTTCGTTTTCGATCAAATAGCCATAGCTTTCTTCGGCGCCGAATACGATTGTATAGGGAATCTCGCGTTGCTCCGCCTTCCGCATCACATCGGCTATCCATTTGAATCCGGTAAGACACTCAATACAGGCCGCCCCGTAATGCGCGGCAATCCGCTTGTGCATGCCGGTTGTTACAATGGTGTTGACCATTGCGGCGTTTGCGGGCAGTTCGCCCCGTTCTTTGAGCGAAAGGAAGATGTAATCCGCCAGAAGGGCGCCTATTTGATTGCCGGTAATGAGGGTGAAATCGCCTTTGCCGTCGTTCGCCGCAATGCCGAACCTGTCCGCATCCGGATCGGTCGCCATAACGAGATCGGCCGCTTCTTTTTTCGCCAGTTCAACCGCCATTTTCAGGGCGGGCGCTTCTTCGGGATTCGGGAACGCCACAGTCGGGAAATCGCCGTCGCCTTCACGCTGTTCCGGCACGGTGATAACCTTCAGCCCAAGGCTTCCAAGCACGGTTTCAACGTGCAGGGCGCCTGTTCCATGCAACGGCGTATACACGATCTTCACTTCGCCGGCTTTTTCCTTGATCAGCGCCGGACGGAACAGCTTGCTCCGCGCCATAGCTTGGTATTTTTCGTCAATATCCTTGTCAATGATCGTGAGAAGCCCTTTTGCAATCGCGGTCTCCCTGTCGATTTCCTTAATGGACGTTACGGCGTTGACTTCGTTGATGACGCCCTCGTCATGCGGCGGAATAACTTGGGAGCCGTCGTTCCAGTACGCCTTGTATCCATTGTACTGCTTGGGGTTATGGCTCGCCGTAATCACGATGCCGGTCTCGCAGCCAAGTTGCCGTATGGCGAAAGAAAGCTCCGGCGTGGGGCGCATGCTGGAAAACAGATAGGTCTTAATGCCGTTGGCGGCAAAAACCAACGCCGCGCTTTCGGCGAATTCCGGCGAATAGCGCCTGCTGTCAAAGGCGATGGCCGCAGACAGGGCGCCTTTCGCCGCTTTTTCGGGAAAAGCCTTAATCACATACGTCGCAAGCCCTTGGGTGGCGGATCGCGTCACAAAGGTGTTCATGCGGTTAAACCCGCCGCCTATCACCCCTCGCAGACCGCCGGTGCCGAATTCCAGCGTGCGGTAGAACCTGTCCTCAAGCTCTTTCCAATCTTCGGCTTTGAGCAGACGCTCAACTTCAGCCTTGAACCGTTCGTCTTTCTCTTTTGCAAGATACTCATTCGCTGCCGCTATGACGGCGTTTTTTTCCATGCTATTCCTCCAAATTCGTATTATACGCTGTTAAAGCGTTCACTTTCTTCGTTTTGAATTCACAAGACGCTCAAAATCACTAATATTTTTAACGATGATATGATCAGGCGTAACTTCGATCCTGTGTTGAGCAACGAAACGGTTAAGCACGTCCCGCACCAGACGGGCGTCCATGCCGGCCCAATGGGAGATGCCCTCCGCCGTAGTCTTGAACTCGCGGCGCATTGTGGCGCGGTCGATGTCCGGCTGAGTTTCGTCAAGCATAAGGAACACGTCGGCCACCCTCGCCTGATCGTCATCAAGCATCAATATCATAAATCTGCGCTTCTGATCGTAAATGCGCTTAGTGAACATCTTAAGCAGCTTGAAGGCAAGCTGAGGGTAGCCCGTCATAAGCGCATCGAAATTTTGCTTGTTAAATTCCAGAAGTCTTACAGAATCAAACGCCACCGCCGTTGCGGAGCGCGGCGAGTTCTCGAGAATCGCCATTTCACCGAATATTTCCGAAGGCTGCAAAATATCAATGGTCTTTTCAATATCCCCAATGACTTTTGTAAGCTGAACCCTGCCCGATATGATAAAATAAAATGTCTCTCCTATCTCAAATTCGGAAAATATCATTTCTCCGGCTTTGAAATCCTTTGAAAAACGAGCGAAAGCTGAAAAATCGAAATCACTCATTCCCCACTCCCCGCATTCTTTTATAACCGTGAAGCGCCTTGAGATAGAGGGCGTCATCTTTTTTTTTGATGGCGGTGAGCGATGTTTTTTTATAAATATCCATCGCCAGCCTATCGTCGCCCATTTCCTCGTGGGATTGCCCTATGAAGAAAAGCGCCTCCCCCAAGAAAGCGTGATCTGGACGTTTGACGAGCATCTGGGTGTAGTATCTAATGCATTCGCTGTATTCGCCCATACGAAAAAGACAGCGCCCAATTTCAAAAGAACTTTTTGGCTCGAATTCGGGATCGTTTCCATCGGCAATCTCTTTCAACAGGCGGCATGCGGGCATATAGTTCTTTTGCGAAATAAGATGCATCGCCTCGTTATACCGGTTGGCGGCGTCAGGAACGCGCGCCCCTTCCGAAGCGGGCGGCCCTAAGAAATCTTCGCCCTGCTGTTCGCCAAAAGCGCCGGCGGCAGGCGCGTCACCCGCGGGAACGGCAGAGTCGTCATCAATCTCCCGCTTTACGCCTAGTCCATCGCCATACCGGGAGATGAAACTGACAACAACGTCCAAATCCGCCCGAACCGCATCCACGTACGCCCCTTCTGGATAATAGGTCAAGTATTTGGCGTATATATGCCGGGTATAGGCGTACTTTTTATTTTTAAAATAAAATTTGCCCAACTGATACAGACCGTCTTCCGGCTTTTGGTCTTGAGATTCGGCGTTGTTCATAAGAAAAGCGACTTGCTTATGAGTTCTGCGCGTCTGGTTTGAAAAAACCTTGAGCATTTTTATAATGAGATGGGCGTTTTTCGTGGCAATCTCTTCAAATTCAGAAACGCTAAAAGCCAGCATTATGGAATCTTTCGCCACTATCGCGTCTTCTTCCCGGGGATAATGACCGAGCGCGGACTTAACGCCAAAAAATTCCCCTTTGGACAGAATCTCGCTGACATCTCTGCCTGACTCAATATCTACATGCAGGAGCTTAACGCCGCCTTCCTGCAAAAGAAAAACTTTTTCCGCAACATCTCCCTCAAAATAAATGACAGAATTCGCTCTATACCGCAACTGTTTCGGCATTTACACCTCCGGCTCAAAAGGCAGATAATCTAGAACTTTTTTAAATCCTATTTTTTTGCGGCACATAGCATAATGCCGCGCAGGATCTCCAATTACAAACATGGGGCGGTTGTTCACCCGTATTTGGGCGTATCCATCGGGCAATTCACCGCCCAAAAGATCGATAAACCGCATCTCCCCATACACCGGCTTGCCCGCGAGGATCAGCAGTTCAATGTCGCGCATCTCCGCTCCAGCAAAGTTCTCAAACGGATCGCTATTGTTGGCTTTCAGCAGCATTATGTCGCCCAGTTTTCCCTCATCCAGCGCACCGGTCTCTTTATCCATCCAGAACGCTTTTGCGGCGTTAGCCGTCGTCATTTCAAACAGCGTTTTTGCGGGGAGGTCTTCGCCGTACATTTCACGGTACAGTTTCCGGTCATAACGCATCTCCGCAAGGATGTTGATTGATCCGCTTGCCGAAGAATCGGTGCCGATGGTGACATTCACGCCGGCTTGCAGGAATTTTCTGATTTTGCAGGTGACATTAAACATAAGCATATTGGAAGCCGCGCACCATGAAACGCTTGCCCTCGCCTTTGCGACGGCTTGTATATCCTCATCGCTGAATCCAATGCAATGGACGAACAGGCAATGCTTGTCCAAAATCTTCAGCTTTCTCAAATTTTTCACGCCGTTCATGGCTTCTTCATCAAAACCTTCAGACAAATGGGTGATGAAGGGGCATTTGTTTTTCACCGCCAGCTTGTGTTCTTGCTCAACGCCGTCTCCCCATTTTAAATCGTAGGAAGAGGCCTCATGCGCGAGAGCGTAGTTGGTGATAGCGCGAATGGGCAGTTTGGGAAGAATAGCCTCATTCAACGACCTGGGAAAGTGATCGTTCACGGTAAGAGCGCCGGAAAATAAGTTTTTATACGCGCTCAACAGGTAGAGGTCTTCCCGTGAGAGATGAGAGCGCTCAATAAAAGTGTCCGACGCTTTTAAATCATTGTCCCACGGAAGCCAATTCAAATAGTAGCAGCCAGGTCTGGGACCCACGCGGGGAAGATAATTTCCCTGCATGTGATCGTGCGTATTGATGAGGGACGGATACACTATGGATGCGCCGCCTAAATCTATTGAAACGCCGCCGCCAGCGGCGCCCTTTGCGTTTGAGGCAATCTTGCCATCTTTTATGGAAATTGAACCCGCTTCAACCTTTTTGGCGGAAGAAACAATGATTCCGTTTGACAATGTATACTCGGACATTCCACCCCCTCTTTTCTATTATATGGTTATATGAAAAAACAATCAAGAAGGAATAGTCATTTTTGCCGCTGTTTTGCGGCGATGAAGCGCGGCTGGAGCATTGAAATTCTTGTGAGGGAATCTCAAATTCGCCAATGCCTTGACACTTTTTGCGTTTTGATCTAGTTTACAGTATGCGTAGCGCTTTTTCTCATATAAATGACGCCATTCCAGAAGAGTATCAAGAAATCGCGGCGGCTTTATTTCTGGAAGATTCGTCTCTTGAAACGGTTGACAGGTTTGCCGATGTTTTGGGGATAGGAAACGATTATAAACGCTTTCTTGCGATAACAGACCCCGCCGAGATTCACAAACGATTGGAGCATTTCCAGAACAATCTGAACATCCTGATCCAGAAAACATGGGTGGAGAAAGCCGATGAAGTCCGCAAGGAAAAATTGCAGGATCGGACGCCGGATTTTATTGAGCAGATTGAAAAGGGCGATTACCAAAGGGCGTTGAAAGATTTCAACGGCATTCTTGACGAATTGGCGTACCTTTTCTTCGGCATACAGAGCCATAAAGAGGATTTCACCGAGTACACGTTCCGTATTGACACCCAGATGGGGCTTTTCTGGTGGTACGGCAACCAACTGGCGTCCTGCAAACAGACCGATTCAGGGCATCTCAAAGCGCTGTTGGCGCTCGGCGTTTGTTATTTGACGAATTTTTGATTCTTTACGAAATAGGCATTGACATAAATGTGATGGGATGGTATAATTCATAGTATTATCGTATGTTTTATAACATATTGTATTTTATACTTTGAGGAGACCATCATGGCAACCAAAACCAACATTGAGCAATGGGGCTTTGAAACCAAACAACTGCATATCGGGCAGGAAAACGCGGATCCCGCGACCGACGCCCGCGCCGTTCCCATTTATCAGACCACATCTTACGTATTCCACAACGCGGCTCACGCGGCGGCTCGTTTCAACTTAACCGACGCGGGCAATATTTACGCCAGGCTCACCAATCCGACCCAGGGCGTACTTGAGGCGCGCATCGCCGCGCTGGAAGGAGGCGCCGCGGCTTTGGCTGTGGCGTCCGGCGCCGCGGCTGTCACCTACACCTTCCTGACCCTCGCCCACTCAGGCGATCACATCGTGTCAGCGAAGACCATTTACGGAGGCACATACAACCTTCTAGAGCATACCCTGCCTAAATACGGCGTCTCCACCACCTTTGTAGAGCCTGATTTAGCGGAATTTGAAAAGGCGATCAAACCAAACACCAAAGCCATCTTCATCGAAACCCTGGGCAATCCCCATTCAAACATCATCGACATTGAGGCGCTTGCGAAAATCGCCCACGCGAACAAAATCCCGCTTGTGGTTGACGACACTTTCACCACGCCGTACCTGCTCCGTCCGTTTGAACTCGGCGCGGACATCGCGGTAATCTCGGCGACCAAGTTCCTCGGCGGACACGGCGTCGCCTTGGGCGGACTCATTGTAGAAAGCGGCAAATTCGACTGGATAGCGAGCGGCAAATTTCCGCAGCTTGTAGAGCCGAATCCAAGCTACCACGGCGTTTCCTTCGCCAAGGTTGTAGGTCCCGCGGCGTTTGTCACCAGCATCCGCGCCCTGCTGTTAAGGGACACCGGCGCCGCCATTGCGCCGCTCAACGCCTTTCTCATTTTACAGGGCATTGAAACGCTCTCTTTGCGCGTGGAACGCCACATTCAGAACACGCTCAAGGTGATCGAATATCTCAAGACCCAGCCAAAGGTTGAAAAAATCCATCATCCCTCCCTTCCCGATGATCCGGGCCACGCCCTCTACAAGAAGTATTTCCCGAACGGCGCAGGTTCGATTTTCACCTTTGAGATCAAGGGCGGACAAAAAGAAGCCCACGAGTTCATCGACCGGCTCCAAATTTTCTCGCTGCTCGCCAATGTCGCCGACGTGAAATCCCTAGTCATCCATCCGGCGACCACCACTCATTCCGAGCTGAACGAAGCTGAGTTAGCCGAGCAAGGCATTAAACGGAACACCGTCCGTCTTTCCATCGGCATTGAGAACGTCAAGGATATTATCGCCGATCTTGACCAAGCGTTTGGAAGGTGAGAAACCAAACCGAAAAAAACTTACAGCGACATATTTTACACTCATAGTTATTTGCCGTTTCTATATAAAATCCTGATAATAGTATTGTCATCTTTTATATAGAGGCGGCTTGATATGGCAGGAGCTGAAATACGCCGGTTATTTGGCAAAAACTTAAAGCGCATACGGTTACAACAAGGTTTATCTCAGTTTCAATTATCTATAGAAGCGGGGTTGACACATAACTTTATCAATGACATCGAAAAAGGCGAAAAATGGCTTTCATCCGAGAGTTTTGGCAAACTTATTTCGGCTCTTAACGTCGCGCCGCACTGTTTTTTTTTATCTGGGAGCGGCGGAGGCGACTTGGCGGCGGGCGCCGATCCATACCTCATTGACTTTTCTGATTCCCTCCAGAAGATGGCGCATGAGTTGCAACAGCGGTACGGAACCGAACCGGCGGCGGCCATCACGGACAAAACCACTGAATGACCAGCGGCGGCGAAGCCGGCGCTATACCATGTTGCGCACCGCCTCGACAATAGCGGCGTGTTCCTGAACGTGTATGCGTTCCGCAAGCGTTTCCGGCGTGTCGCTGGAAAGCACGGGAATGGCGCGTTGCAGGATGATCTGTCCCGTATCGGCGCCCGCGTCAACAAAATGCACGGTGCAGCCGGACTCTCGCTCCCCCGCGTCAAGCGCGGCGCGATGCACTTTTTCGCCGTACATGCCCTGACCGCCGAATTTGGGAAGAAGGCTGGGGTGTATGTTGATCATTCTGGATGCGTATGCGGCGATAATATCCCCGCTCAGAATCGACAAAAATCCCGCGCAAACAATGAAATCGATCTTTAATTCACAGGCTTTCGCCAGAATGCGGTTGGATAGTTCCAGCCGCCGCTCCCGCTTGGGAAGACTCTTGTCGGGAAGCAGCGTGAATGCGGGAATTCCAGCGTTTTTCGCCCGCTCAAGAGCGAAAGCGCCGGGCTTATCCGAAATAACCGCGGCAATCGTCCCGTTTCCAAGCCCGCTTTGCCTTTCAGCATCAATCAACGCCTGCAAATTCGTGCCGTTTCCAGAAACAAGAACCAAAATATGTTTCATTTTTTCATTCTTCAGGCTTTCAAACAAAACGCGCCTGTCTTGAGCCTTTTTCCACCCTGCCGATTTCCCAGGCGGGAAACCCGCTTTCTTCAAGGAAGGCTTTCGCCTGCGCCGCGTCTTTGGACGCTATTGCCAGCGCGAATCCAATGCCCATGTTAAACGTCTCGAACATGACCTTGCGGACTTCCCTGTCCGTATTGAGAATTTCCATGCCGGCGGCTTCAGCTTCGCCGCCAGTAAGACCGCCCGCTGCGCCGTCCGCCTCGCAACAACGCAAGCCGTATGCGATGCGGTTGAAGAGCGGCGGAATGGACCAGCTTCCGGTTGAAATAACCGCGTCATAGTCCGCCTTGAACATACGCGGGATGTTTTCATAAAAACCGCCCCCTGTGATATGCGCCATGCCCCGAATGTCAATGCGTTCCATTAAACGCAGAACAGGTTTTACATATATGCGGGTCGGCTCAAGGAGGGCGCCGCCTATGGCCATGCCGCCGAAGTCCTCGTCCAGATCCGGCAACGCCTTGCGGATGAGGCTGAAGCCGTTTGAGTGCGCACCGGAGGAGGCTATGCCAATGAGGGCGTCGCCTTCCCTGACCCCGCCGCCGTCAATGATGTTCTTGCGGTCGACAATGCCCACGCCGAAACCCGCAAGGTCGTATTTACCCTCATCGTAAAATCCGGGCATTTCGGCGGTTTCCCCTCCTAACAGCGCGCAATCCGCCTCACGGCAGCCTATAGCGACGCCTTTCACCAGTTGGGCGGCGACATCGGCGTCAAGTTTCCCGCATGCAAGGTAATCCAAAAAGAACAGCGGCTTGGCGCCGTGGCACAAGATGTCGTTTACGCACATCGCCACACAGTCGATGCCGACCGTTCCATAGTTTTTCATTTTAAAGGCTATGTCCAGTTTGGTTCCAACGCCATCGGCGCCCGATGTCAGTACGGGGTCTTCCATGCCTTTTCCCGCATTGACAAATTCTTTGAGGGAAAACATGCCCGCAAAACTGCCAATGCCGTTCAACACGGCGGCGCTGGCTGTCGCTTTAGCCAACTCCCGGTATTTGCCGACGGCGCGATAGCCTTCCCTTATGTTTACGCCCGCTTCTCTGTAATTCATGGCAAGAGTATAGCAACAACGGGGAAATGTTACAATAACACAAACCGGTTTGGAATTCTTTTGCGGCATGCGATATATTATTTAGACCTATGAAAGGGATTCGTATGAATAAAAAAATAATGTTGCTGCCGCTTGTCTGTTGTTTTGCAAGCGAGATGTTCGCGGATGATTGGAACACGGCGTTGTTGGATACGGCGCGGAATGTGGACTATATGTCCGTTGTTGAAAAAGACGTTGTTTTTGAACTGAACAAGGCGAGGAGCGATCCGCAACGGTACGCCGAGGAGTATATCAAACCGAGGCTCGCGTATTTTTCAGGGAAAATATATGCGGCGCCGGGAAAACCCAGAGCCGCCACCAATGAAGGGGTGAACGCAGTATATGCGTGCGTCGGCGCGATGGCGAAACAACAGCCCGCGCCGCCCCTCGCGCCGGAGCGGGGCATGAGCATCGGCGCTCAGGATCATGTGAGGGATTTGACTGTCAACGCCGCCGGACACATGAGCGGCGACAAAAACGATCCCGCCAAGCGCATAAGCCGCTACGGACAGTGGACAAATACATGGGGCGAGAACATCGCCTATGGCGCAGCAACCGGACGTGATATTGTCATTGAATTGTTGATTGACGACGGCTCGCCAAACCGGGTGCATTATAACAACAATATGAACAAGGCGTTTGGCAAGATCGGCGTCGCTGTTGGTCCGCACAAGAGGTACGGAACCGTGTGCGTCATTGATTTTGCGGGCGGCTATACCACCGATGCGACCTACGCCGCGCCGCCCGCGCTTGTCGCGCCGGTTGAGACATGGACGGTCGTCCTTGCCAATAAAAGCGGGTACACGTGGACTAAATTGTACATAGCCGGCAAGAGAGACTCAACATGGGGAAACGACGTGTTAGCGGGCGCGAAAATAAGACCTGACGGCAGAGCGACAGTCTCACTCCCAAAAGACGCCGCGTTGTACGACATAAAAATCGTTGCGGATATGGGAAGAATCTACTATATGTTCAACCTTGATCGCAACAGACACCAGTTGACGCCGTCCTCTTTTGGAATACAGCATATCTTTTTTGTGGAGAAATTTTCTCTGGACACAAAGGATGCGTCCGGAAGAAAGTGAGGCGGATCGCATCCGCCGGAGGCGAAGCCGCGCCGCGTAACTTTTTTACCCTTGCCAATTACTCCTCTTCTATGATACTATACTATATATGAACACATTAACCTTTCCAAACGATTTCCTGTGGGGAACCGCAACAGCCAGTTATCAAGTGGAAGGCGCCGCAGGCGAGGGCGGACGGAGTGAGAGCATCTGGGATACATTTTGCCGCGTACCGGGCGCGGTGTACGCCGGGGAAACCGGAAGCATAGCCTGCGATCAATACCACCGTTATAAAGAAGACGTCGCCCTCATGGCAAAACTGGGCTTCAAAAGCTATCGTTTTTCCATTGCGTGGCCCCGTATTCTGCCGGGTGGCGTTGGAGAAACGAATGCGGAAGGGGTCGCCTATTATCGCAACCTCTGCGCCGAGCTTCACAAATACGGCATACAGGCGTGCGCCACATTGTACCACTGGGACCTGCCGCAAGTCCTTCAAGACAAGGGCGGCTGGGCAAAACGGTTTATTGTGGAGGCTTTTGTTGACTATGCGAAGGTTTGTTTTGCGGAATTGGGCGATTGCGTTGATCAGTGGATCACCATGAATGAGCCGCTCTGCGTTACATTTCTGGGGTATTTGGCGGGAGCGCATGCGCCCGGCGTCAAAGACCCCGCCCAAGCGGCGGCGGCGGTTCATCATATACTGCTGGCGCACGGCGCGGCGGTCAAGGAGTACCGGAAAACAGGGCTTAAAGCGCCTATCGGCGTCACGCTGAACATCAATACGCCCCGTCCGGCGACTAAGAGCGAAGCGGACGTTGAGGCCGCCCGCAGGGCGCATGCGTTTGAAGCGGAAGTGTTTTTGTTCCCGCTTATTGGCAAAGGGTATCCTGAAATTGTCCTGCAAGCAGGCTGGGAATTTCCTGTCAAGCCAGGCGATTTAGAGGTGATGTCTGAAAAAATGGACTTTATCGGCTTGAACTATTACTTTGAGAATGCCGTCGCATGGAACGAAAGCGTCCCCGACAAGTATTCCACTGTCCCGTTCTGGCAGGAACGCTCGGACATGGGCTGGCCCGTGGTTCCGTGGGGTCTGTACCGTCAGATCAAGTTGGTAAGCGAGGCGACGGGTGGAAATCTCCCCATTTATATTACGGAAAACGGCTATGCGAACCCCGATTCGGTCGACGGCGACGGCAGGGTTCACGATGAAAAGCGCATAGAGTACCTCAAGAAGCATATAAGCGTTTGTTCAACGTTGATTAAAGAGGGGGTCAAGCTCAAAGGATATTTTGTCTGGTCGTTTCTTGACAATTTTGAATGGACGTGGGGATACTCAAAACGGTTCGGCATCGTCCATGTTGATTATAAAACCCAAAAACGGACATTGAAAGACAGCGCCTACTTTTTTAGAGATGTCATGGCCGGTTTCGGAGAGTGGTAAATTGTCAACCATAAACTCCGCGTCTGTAAAGGCGTTTTTTGAGAATTCGCTCTTTCTCGCGCCGATTACAAGCTGGTTCTTTGCGCAACTTATCAAGGCGGCGATCATGTTGTCCGGCAAGCGCAGAAAGACGGCGAAAGACGTGCTTGAAGCCCTTGCGTGGCGTACGGGCGGCATGCCTTCAAGCCATTCGGCGCTTGTCACCTCCATGGCGACCGCGGCGGTTTTCAAAGAAGGATTCGATTCAAACGTGTTTATCCTCTCGTTGTGGTTTGCCCTGATCGTCATACGGGACGCAATGGGAGTGCGGCGCGCTTCCGGGATACAGGCGCACGTCTTAAATCTTTTGGGAAAGAAGGTCTCCGAAAAAATGGGAATCGAATACCATCCGGTTAAAGAGATCCACGGACACACCCCGCGTCAGGTGATGGTCGGCGGGTTGCTGGGCATTTTCATTGCCATAGCGTATGTTTTTTTGTAGGTTGTAGGATAGAACATGCCTTTGAAATCACGGATCATCCCCGCCGTCTTAATCGCGCTCTGTTCCTTGGGTTTTTCGGCTCTTCTTTTCAGGGAAGCGAGAAAAATCATGCCGCAGGAAGGAAACAATGGGTACGCGGCGCTGATGTTTGACGCATCGTACCCAGACAGGGAGATCGGAGAACGCATCGCGCAGACCAGCTTCGGCGGCGGCTGCATCTCGGAGTCAACGCAAACGGTTTTTTTGGATAACTTCGGCGAACTAGAGGCGATTCCCTTAGACGCATGGGAGGGGCGTTTAGAAAATTTTGATCCGAGGCATGATGGATACGCCGAAAAACTCAAGGCGTTTTTTATACGGGGCGACAAGCGGTTGTTTTTTGTCCCGCTTTCAGTTGAAGCGAACAAACTTGGCGCCGGGAACATACAAGCGGCCTTTGCGGACGCGCTTGGCGACATTCCTTTTTCCGTTGAGTTTTTGGGCTATGACAGGCCCATCGCCTTTTACTTTCTGCTGTTCGCCGCCGCGTCGTTCATGGGGGCGCTGGCATCGGGACGCCCGCTGTCCACTCTTGCGCTTGCGCCGCTTTTCGCGGGTTTTGCGTTTGCCGGCTCCGCAGGACTGGCGCTCTCGGCGATTGCGTTAGCCATGACGAGCGTCATCACGAATCCGTTGCGGACGTTGTTCATGGCAAGGCGGTACGGAGACGCAAAGGAGACGGTTTGGGCGCGGTTGACCTATCTTTTTCATCCTGTTAAAAGCATAACGCTGAATATCAAGCCTACAGCGAACGGTTCTGCGCAAAGCCGCCGCTTGCGGGGTGTAAAACCGGTTGAAATTCTGCTTCCCGCAGTGTTGTTTCTTTTGCTTATGGGGCTGTATATATACACCGGCATACGCAACGGCGTGTCTTTTGTATTTGAAGGCGCTGTTTTTGGATGCAGTTGCATTGTTTTGACGCTCATCGTGTGGGCGGAATCGAACAGGGGCGGCTCGCAAGATCACATCAGGTTCACGCCGGTGCCTATCATCGGAAGCGTCGCAAAGGCGCCGCTGTTTACCCGCGCCGTCATTCCTTTTACCCTTGCGGCTTTTCTGGCTTTGGCATTGCCCGATACATTGGGGCTGACTCAATACCGCGAGCCTTCCGGTTATCTGAAAAACCACTTGATTCAGGCGAGCGATTACAAAGCGCATCTCGCCTTTCAAACGTCGTTTTCGTTTACCCCGCTTGGAGAAAATCGGGGAGTGGAAGCTGACGATGGGTATCTACAGTATCAGCTTGGGGATGACGGACTCATAGCGGGAGCAAAAGACGCCGCCAGCTACGTCGCCGCTGGCGGTCAAGAAAAAAAAGCTGGATATTTCGGCCAATTTCCACAATTTCCATTGGAAGACCTTATGGATTTTTTGAGCGAATCAGGTCATAATGAAAAAAATAGTATTGTAGGGACCGGTATTGACACACGGGACATGCTTCCCATAGCCTTGCTCGTCGCGCCGTGTATTCTTGCGTTGTTTAATATCGGACAAAAAAGAGGCAGGAAAAAGAATATGCTAGTATATAGTGAGAAATGGAATTTGTTCCGTAAACGGATAGCGGCATGAGAAGAATGTATTCATTTCCTCGCGGAGGTTTTGTTTTTGAAGACCCCTATGCGCCGTGCAACGCATCAATAGAGACCGCGTTCTTGCCGGCATTCGCGGTGATACCCTTGATTCAGCATACGGGAAACAAGGCGTACCCCGTTGTGTTCATTGGGGAATACGTCAAAGAAGGCATGTTGATAGGACGCGGGCAGGGACCGGGATCCGCAAACATTCACGCGACGGTGCCGGGAAAAGTTGTGCGTATGGCTTCATGGAAAACCATAGATGGCGTCGCCAACGACGCTCTTGTCATACGCATGGAGGGAAGTTTCGAGCGGCTGGGGAAGAGGGAAGTCGTATACCCGTGGAACGATCTCCCGCCGCTTGAATTGCAACGGCTCATAGCGGAATACGGCATCGTTGAATTGGATGCGGGAGGGAAGCCGATAGTCGACATCTTGAACGCTCTCAACGTGAAGAAAGAAGTGATCACGCTGGTGATCCGGTGCGTGTTTGACGATCCGTGGTTTGTCGCAGACAGGACAATCTGCAATGAGCGGATCAAGGAGGTCGTCGAAGGCGGCTTCATCATCGCAAAGGCGTGTGAAGCGAAACGCATCGTATACGCCGTTTCATATACGGAAAAGCAGCTTATAGACAACATACAGAAAACAGTAAAAACCCTGCAAAATTTGCACTCGATCCAAACTCCCCTGTCGGTGGTCCTAGTGGGGAACAGATACCCGCAACACAACCAACGGGAACTTGAGCTGGTGCTGAGGGAGTATGAAAAAAAAGAAACCGCCTTGTTGGGCCGCCTTTTTATGATAAGCCCTTCTACATTATCAGCGATACACGATGCGGTGAAACTCCACAAACCCATACTGGACAGATACATCGCCATAGGCGGTTCCGCAGTGAAGGCGCCCAAGGTGTTCAAAGCGCGGATAGGGACGCGGTTGCGCGATCTTTTTGAGCAGTGCGGCGGACTCACAGCCCCTCCCGCACGGATAGTGATAGGGTCGCCTTTAGCCGGACGCGCCGCGCTTGATCTTGACGAACCGGTGACGAAAACAAGTTACGCGGCGTTGGCTCTTTTGGAAAAGGATGTCGGCGGCACGATTTCGAGAAGTTGCATTGACTGCGGAGAGTGCCGCGCGGTCTGCCCCACAGGGCTTGATCCTGAGCTGTTGTACAAACAGATCGTCAGCGGCGCCAAGCGTCCGCTTGCGTTAGAGTGCCACGGGTGCGGGTGTTGCGAAGCGGTTTGCCCCTCACGGTTGCCTGTCAGTACGACCATCTATACAGCCGTCAAGGAGGCGCGTATATGAGACCTCAGGTGAATCTTTCCCGTCCTACCGCGAGCAGGATGTGGCTGGTAAGCTTGGCCGCCCTTATGGCGATCATGCAGTCTTCCCTCACGGACGCTTTTCTGTCTCTTGTTATAGCGGTAACGGCGGTGATTGCGGCGTTTTTCTGTGAGTTCATCATCTATTTCAGAACCGAAAAGTCCGCGATGATCAAGGATGGGAGCGCCATTACATCAGCTCTGGTTCTCACGCTGATGTTGCCGAACCACATCAGCCCCATATATGCGGCGATAGGCGTAGTTTTCGCCATGATCGTTGTGAAGTACAGTTTCGGCGGGCTTGGCTCCAACTGGCTGAACCCCGCGATAGGCGGCTGGCTTTTTGTTCGTTTTACATGGAACTCCATGTATGAACAGGCTTTGGCAAGCGCGGCGTCTGCGGGAAACGGGGCCTTTGACGGCGTTGTCAGCGATTTTCTGAACAAGACCGTGTTTTCGGCTTTAGGCGCGAAACTGCCCGATGGCTATATAACGCTTTTCAACGCAGCCGGCGCAAGCGTCATTGCGGACAGGGGGGTATTGGCGCTCCTTGTGGGGTCTATCCTCCTCCTGTCGTCTCGGGTGAGCCGCGTGTGGACGCCCGCCGTCTACCTTGGGGGATACGGGCTTCTGATACGGCTTTTCGGCGCATTGCCCGATGGCGGCGGTTTCGGCGACGGCGACATGTTAAGCGGATTTCTGACGGGCGGAACATTAGTAGCGGCGTTCTTTTTGGCGCCGGAACCGGTTACCGGACCAAAATCAACGCAAGGAGCGTTAATTGTCGCTCTTGTAATGGCAACGTTCACCTTTATTTTCAGATATTTAGGCGGGGAACTGTATGGCGCATTCTTTGCGGCGGCTCTGTTGAACGCGCTGGTTCCCATTGTCCGGAGCGTTGAGAGCCGGTTTCTATATGCAAGGCGGAGGATCGTACTGTGAAAAATACCGGCATCGCGCTTGCTTGGATAGCCGGGATACTCCTTTTCGGCTGGCTTTTGTTTTTTTTAACCCGCTCTCTCCAAGTCAATGTGTTTATACAGGCGGTGAATAAAACGCTCGCGCAGGCGGAAGATGCGAGGCATGTGGAAAAAGAGATCCTCGGCAAAACATCGTTGGGAAATTGGCGCCGGTTTGTAGGCGCAACTGGTGAAGTGGAAGGCAATGCCCTCCTTTTCTCTATGTTTGACAATGGCATCTTGATTCTATGCATAGCGTTTGTCCCGGCTACAGGCGAGAACGCCGGCAAAGTTGAGATTCTTCCGCTGAACAATCATGCACGGGCGGTCTTTCCGTATATTCACCAGGGGGAGATTGACATTTATCGCAGGCGTATCGAAAAGGAGCTACTGCCATGACAAAGAATGCGTTTCAGATTTTCTTTAATGCGCGCAACCCCCTTTTTACGCTGACATGCATAGGACTGACGCTTTTCTCTTCAAGCCGGTTGTCGTTTGCCATTGTGGTTGCCGTAGCCATTGCGTGGGTGTATGTCTTGACCGCGCTGGCCGTTCTTGTGGCAAAACCGATATTGCCGGGTAAAGGGCGGAGCATCGTCGTGGTGTTTCTGTCCAGTCTCGTCGCGGTTTTGTTCCTTTTTATTCTCTGGTTTATAAGTCCTCTGTTGACAATAGAGCTTTTATACGTTACATTGCTGGTTCCGGTCTCTTTTATTGGAGCGTTTCCTCTGGAGAAACTGGATTCGCTTAACGCATCCGAAACGGTGGTCGAGGCGTTTAGCCATGCATGCGTAACAGGAGGCATTATTATCGCGCTTTCCCTTGTCAGGGAGCCATTAGGTTTTATGACGCTTTCATTTCCGGGCGGCGTAGAGGGTTTTATCGAATTGTTTAATGTTTCCAGCGCCACCGGCTTCTTTCCGCTGCGGATATTAGCGGTGGCTTCCGGCGCGCTTCTCCTGTTAGGATACATAACGGCGTTGTTTTACACGATTATAAAACGCTTAAGGAGGACGGTATAATGGCGGCTTTAGTATCGGCGGCTCTTTTCGCAAGTCTTTCTCTCAATCTGATAATCCAATTTGGATTGGGAATTGAGGAGATGCCGGAAGACGGCGTTGTACGCCCATTGCCTTTTTTTCAGGCGGGGGTGTTGTTTATAACGGTTTTTGCGCTCTGGGTTTTGTTCTTTTATGTTGTCACGCCGTTCTTCTCTATTCTCTTTAAATATTTTCTTTTGTTTCCTTTCTCCATGCTTTCCTGTTGGGCGCTTGAGGCCGCCGCAAGCCGTTTTATCCCGAAGATCGTTCCTCAAAAGAAGTTGTTCGGCGTGGCGACCGCTTACAATGGACTCGCTTTTACGGCGTTATTGCTTACATTGCACATAGCATCAACCGTATTAGAAGCGCTTGTTGTTTCATTGAATTTTTCTTTGGGGCTTCTTTTTTCGATACTCATACTGGACGAGATCCAAAAACGATCTTCTTTTGAAGCTATACCCGTATTTTTACGTGGAAAGCCTTTGCGCCTTATATCCATGGGATTTTTATCGATTATCTTTAGTTCAACCGCAGCGATTCTGTTAATCGCTTTAAGCGCAACCTGATTCCAACGCCGGCCAAATAATTAGGAGAACAATGAAAAAAATGAAAAAACGGGTCAACTTCATCCTGGGTTCGCACAATCACCTTCCCTTTGGAACAACCGATGATGAATTTGAGAAAAACTACCGGGTAAAACTCAAACCGTTTATTTCAACATTAAATAAGCATCCTCAAATTCCGGCTGTTTTGCATTATTCGGGAGTTCTTCTCTACTGGCTGGAACGGGCGCATCCTGAATTTCTCATGCTTCTAGCGGACATGATCTCCAGAAAACAGATTGAGTTGTTAGGAGGCGGTTTTTACGAGCCTATGTTCCCCTTGATTCCGCCATCCGACAAAATCGGGCAGATCGAGTTGCTGACAACCTATCTCCGCAAACAGTTCGGCAAGCGTCCCTTGGGTTGTAGATTGCCGGCGCTTGCGTGGGAGCAAAACCTCGTCAGCGTCTTGAACAACTGCGGCATGCTCTATACATTCCTCAACGGGGAGCAGTTTTCTCTGGCGGGGCTGCCTGACAACGCGCCGTGCATCACCGAAGATCAGGGGAAGATACTCGCCGTATTTCCCATATCAATGAGACTCAACGCGCTGTTTGCCCAGCAACGAGCCTCGCTTGTCATGGAAAACCTCCTTGCGCAAACGAATATGGATGAAATATCCATACTCTGTGTGTTTCCCGAACAGATTTTTATGGAGAGCGACGAGCAGGCGCCGGATATTACGTATCAGATATTTTTTGAAGATATTTCCCGTTTTGAAAAGAGCGTTAACTTCACCGTTCCGTTCAAAATCTACAATACCCTGACTGGTCTCAAAAAGGTGTATTTTCCTCCATGCTTAAGTTTGCCTTCGCAGCCGGAATACACGCGGCGCAGGCGGTCGAATCGGCAATTCGACTTGCCGCGGCAGTCCCTGATTGACTATCCTGAGGCTAATTATCTATATTCAAAGATGATGTTCACCCATGTCCTTATCAACCAGCTTCACGGGGATAAATCACGAAAACGCACCGCGAGAGAAGAGCTTTGGAAGGCGCAAGGGTATGACGCATTCTGCCCGACCTCAGGCGGCGGCATTTACCGGCATTCGGTGCGCAAGGCGGCTTACCGTGTCTTGCTCGAAGCGGAGAAAATAAGCAGGGAAAAAGGGATATTCGTCCCTTCTCTCATGGCGTTTGACTTTGACTTGGATGGGAAGGAAGAATATCTTTTTCAGGAAGAAAACATTAATTGCTATATTAAAACATTAGGCGCGGATGTTTTTGAATTGGATTACTTGCCAAAGTCTTGGAATTATTTGGATACTTTTTCCCTCTCCGCCGGGACAAACCCCTGCAAGCGGGCTTCGTGGACGGACATTCTCGCCCCCCGCGAAATTTTTGAAGCGACCTTCGCCGACCGTATCGGCGAGATAAAGATGCAGACCGCGCAAACGGGCTTTTTAGAGGGCGGACCTGGCGAGAACGCTTTTCGATTCTGCAAAAATGAAATTTTTGAAGTGTTGGAAATGGACAAGACGCACGGAAAGCTCAGTTTCAGGCTTCCGTCCAATGCCGCCGTTCCTTACGGAAACATAGAAATAGAAAAAACGTATCAGCTAAAAAAAAGCATTCTTTCTATTCATTATACGCTTGTCAATAGGGGGGAGAACAGTGAAACATTTACGTTTATCCCCAGCATTGACCTTTCTTTCCCCGGCGAAGGGGACGCTTTCCTGCGGATTTATAAACTCAACACCGATGTAAAAGAAACCATTAGTATTGGAGAAGTGGTTGAACATGTTCAAGGCATCAAATTTCAGGATATAAAGAATGAAGTGATCATCATCATCGCTTCAGACAAACTTTTTGACGCTTATATATTGCCGGTAAGAACGCCATGCGCTATCGAAGGTGAAACGATTGATATGTATCAATCGACTAACATTATGCCTATCAAACAAGTCTCGTTAGGACCGGACGAACGGTTTGAAACCGAGTTCAGCATGAGAATGTATCATTGACGGAGGCGCTTCGTGAGAATAGGGATTGACACTTTTGCCTGCGCCAGGGGCAAATCGGCGGTTGGCGCATATTTACTGCAATTATTAAAACGGATTCCGCCGTCCGGCGGGCAATACGAATTATTTGGATGGGAATTCGACAGTTTCGCCTATAAAGAGGTCGCCCCTCAATTAAATTTTATCCCCCAAGGCTCTGTAAACAGACGGCTGGCAAATCTCAGTTGGCATATGTTTCAATATCCTAAATTCGCAAAAGAACGCGCCTACGCCGCCTGCTTTTTTCCAGCGGCGCATAAGCGGCTTCCCAATAACTCGCCCTGCCCCGCCATAGGAACGATTCACGATATGGCCGCCTATTGGGGCGTCCGCGAAAACAAAGACCCGCTCGGTCGCATCATCCGTTTTGTTTTTCCCAACATCCTGCGTCAAATGGAAAAGATCATTGCGGTGAGCGCTTTTGTCAAACAAGAATTGATCGACATTGCCAAAGTGAAAGAATCCCGCATTGAGGTGGTGCCGGACGGCATTGACACAACGGTTTTCTATCCGCGTCCTAAAAACGCGGACAGCGTGGTGTTGATTCAGCCGTTCAGTTTCCGCCAGCCCTATATTCTGTATACCTCGCGCATTGAACATCCTGTCAAGAATCACATCAAGTTGATAGAAGCGTTTGATATATTTAAAGAAATAACTCATTATCCGCATAAACTCATCCTCGCGGGAGACGAAAGTCACGGCGCGGAAAAGGTTAAAGCGGCCGCCAGTTCCGCGACGTACAAAACCGATATTTTTTTCCCCGGACATTTTTCCCAAAAGCACCTTCCTGAGTTGTACGCGGGAGCCGATATGGTGGCGATTCCCTCCCTGTACGAAGGCTTCGGCATGGGCATCCTTGAAGCGATGGCATCAGGCGTACCGGCGGCTTGCGCCCGCGCCGCGTCGCTTCCCGAAACCGCCGACCATGCGGCGCTGTACTTCGACCCGAATGACGCCGAAGACATGGCCGACCGGCTTGTAACACTGGCGACAAATCGTACTGTTTACCATAATTGCCGCTCTTTAGGGCTTGAGCGGGTGAAAGCCTATTCGTGGGAGCGATGCGCCGAACGGACGCTGGGCATAATTCAGGCGATGGCGGGCAAATAGCTGTTATGCGCAGCTACGCCTGAGATTTTTGGAAAATAAACCTGCTCCGCCTTGAAGCGCGGGACAGTCCATCAGCGTCGTTCGGAACCCTCACGTTTCCGAGCGCAATTCAGCTATAACCTATCAAGCGCTTTGAGAACGCCGTAATTGTCGTTTGAATCCGCGACAAAGGCGGCGTATCGCATCATGTCTTCGGAGGCGTTTTGGACGATGTAACTGTGTTTTACACTTTGCAACATTTCTATGTCGTTGCAGGCGTCGCCGAAAGCCATCATTTGTTCTGGCGTCACATCCAGTTGTTCCGCCAGAAAACGCATGGCTTTGCCTTTGTCTATTCCGCTGTTCATAATGTCAATCCAAATGGCGTCGCAGGCTGTAACGGAAAAAGCGCCGCCGTATTCTGGCTTGAATATGGTTTCGTACTGCGCTTTGCTGTTTTTATTTTGTATATCGCATCTTTTTGAGCGATAAAACCGGAAGCCAACCCGCAAAGAATGGGAACGCCGTCTGTCTCTTCGCTTGCAAACCGAATCATCGGCTGGCAATCTTCCGGCTTCAAGATGCTTTTGAAAATAATGTCGTCTTTGTAGTTGATAACGCCGCCGTTGTCAGCGATAAAAATCAGTTTGCGTTTCATTCTGGAGAACATGGTATATAGCGTAGACAAAGTCTTTCCGCTCGCAATGACAAAACAACGCCCCGTTTTTCCAGTTTTAAAACATAATCGTTACAGTAATAATCCGCCGGCAGAGCCGGCGGCTTTAGGAAGCCCCCTTTCAAGGTGGCTGTAAATTAAAATTTAGCTCCGCCTAGATTTAACGCGCCTTGCCTCCCATTGCCAAGACACTCTTGGCTCTTGATATATTCTCTCGCCCTCTTTTCATCTAATCCCGCCGTACTCGCATACTATCCACGGGCCCAGAAATCCCTATTCGCCCTCCCTTTCCCCCGGTTTATTTCCCGATATATTCGTATCGCGCTTTTCCCTTTCATGCGCCGCGCTTCGGCGGCGCTGACAGGCGCGCATGGACACGCTCCGGCCCCGCATGCCCTTCCAACGCTTCCACCCCCTTCCCCCGCATAATTCCCGCGGGACTTCCCCCGCTTTCCGCCGAACATTCCCATACAGCGCCTTCCTTTTCAAGCCTCGCCAGCAGAGCCGGCGCTTTTATTTTTTAATAATCCGGATGCGGGATACATCCGCCCGTTTGACGAAACGTTTCGTAAGCCTATCTCCACTCCGTTTTTGCAAAGGCTTCTTTCCCATACGTTCATACTGCATTGTTCCTTTAACTTCTTCAATATTGGAGCTTTTCCCATTGAACAACAGCCAGCGCCAGCCGCGTTAGCCCGCGCCGGGCGCGCGTATCGCAGCTTTAGAAGCGCCCGCTGTCCGCCCGCTGTCCGTTTTTTCCTCTTTTCATTTTCCATATATATGTTATAATGCCATTATGAGTATACTATTCTATTCACTCGGCGCGGCTGAGGAAGTGACTGGCTCCAAACATGTGCTGGAGATTGACGGGAAATCTTTCCTTGTGGACTGCGGCGCGTTCCAGGGATCGCGGCTGGAAGCTGACCGGAAAAACCGCAATCTCGGCGTAGACCCGGACCGTATTGAGGCGGTGGTATTAACGCACGGACATCTCGACCACTGCGGACTTCTGCCCTTGCTTGCCAAAAAAGGATATAGAGGGAACATATACGCGACGCCTGCAACACGGGATATAGCCAGCCTTATTATGATGGACAGCGCGAATATTCAGGCGCATGACGCGAATCACCTGCGCAAACAGGCGCATAAAAAAGGCGAGAAATTCGATTGGCTGCCGATCTTTGACGAGCAGGACGCGATTCAGGCGACAAGCCAGATCATGGGCGTATCCTACAACCGCCCGCTGAACATCAGCGGCGATGTACAACTGGAGCTGTTTGACGCGGGGCATATTTTAGGGTCGGCGATGGCTCTGTTTACGGTGCGGCAGAACGGCAAAACGGTGAAAATACTCTGTTCAGGCGACTTGGGGCGTCCCGGCAAGCCCATTATCCGCGATCCGGAAACCACGATCCCCGCGCCCGATTACATCGCGCTTGAAAGCACCTATGGCAACAGGCGCCACGACAACACAGACGACGCCATGCAAAAGCTGGCTGACGTGTGCAAGCGCACCGTAAAAAACAAGGGTTGCATCCTTATCCCTTCGTTTGCCATTGAGCGTACGCAGGAATTGGTCTACTATTTCCATATACTGACGGATGAGGGAGTCATCCCCGAAATTCCTACTTTTGTGGACTCGCCAATGGCCACCAACGCGACCACGATATTTCAGGTTCATCCCGAATGTTACGATGAAACCATACGCGAAGCCTTCATCAAACATCACAAAAATCCCTTCGGCTTCAATGCCCTGCACTTTACCGCCAGCGTCGATGAATCGAAAGCCTTAAACAACCACCCGGGACCGCTCATCATCATAAGCGCCGACGGCATGTGCGAAGCGGGGCGCATTCAACACCACCTCATCAACCGCATCGGCAATCCGGATTCCACCATCCTGACAGTCGGCTACATGGCGGAAAACACGCTCGGCAGGCGCATCCGCAACCGCGAGAAAGAAGTGAAAATCCACGGGCAGTGGTTTTCACGGCGCGCTGAGGTTGAAGAAATCAACGCATTCAGCGCCCACGCGGACTATGTGGAAGCGTTGCGGTGGCTCAAAAGTTTTGACACATCCCGCCTCAAGAAGATATTCCTTGTGCATGGCGAACCCAAGCCGCAAGCGGCTTTCAGGCAGTACCTCGCGGACAACGGATTCCCGCAAACGGAAATTGTGAAATATGGGCGGACGTATGATATGAGCGAGAGCGGAGATTCCGGCGAATGTACCGGCGGAGGCTCTATATGAAAATCTCAACGCGGGGACGCTACGGCATCAGACTCCTCATCGACCTCGCCGAACATATGGACGAACCGCATGTTTCTTTGGCGAGCATCGCCAAACGGCAGCATATCAGCGTCCGGTATCTTGAACAGGTCGCCGTCATACTCAGGCGGACGCTTTTTATCCGTTCCGTAAAAGGAGCGTCCGGCGGTTATACGCTTGCCCGTCGTCCGGAGGACATCATCATAGGCGACGCGCTGAGGGAACTTGAAGGCGATATGCTGGTGGTTGATCCGCCGATTCCCAACGTACAGGAGACCAAACTGCAAAAAGTCATCAGGCAAACGGTGTTTGACAGGCTTAACGAGCGGATCGCTTCGGTGATTGACCGGGAAACGCTCGCCTCCTTGATAGGGACTGTTGATCCGGACGAATCGTATATGTATTTTATATAGAGTCTTTAACCGCGATCCGCAATGTATGATGAAAAAGCGATGGCAATAGGGATGCAAAGAGACGCCTGAAATAACGTCCATGGCAATCAAGCGCCCGCGCCGCCAGAGCCTTGACATAATGCGAAACCTCGGGCGTGTCTTTCGGAACGCCCGCGTGCGGTTCGCGTTACATTCTCCTGTAAAAATCGTCACCAAGAGGCTTGCGTAGAAAAACATTGACGTATTATGTATTCATGCTCTTAATAACGCCAGAAAGACAGCGTACGCCCCGCGGTCTCCGAAATTATTTTTGAAATTTCAAAAAGTTTTCTTGGAAAAGCGTTGATAATCGGCGTCTTCGCCTGTTAAGCAAAACCTCTACATTCCTATTTTTTGGTCAAGATTTCCCCTTATGGCGCCCTATTGATCCATTAGGGAACCCGATTAACCTAAAAAGCGAGGAACTGGATAACCGTACGTCTGACAAAAATGACCGGGTGGAATATACCCCAACCGGTGATAACCACGCTCCAGCCCCTCTCGCAGGCGCCGGAAGCCGGCTCGAAACCGCAAAAAACGGGACGACCCACGCCTCCGCAGCCACGGCGCATGTCATGGCGGAGACGCATCCGGTTGGGCGCCGTGGCACAGGAGGAGTGGACAGGAACCGGAGGAGTATTTTATATACATTCAGGTGAATTCCCAAATCCCGAACTACTTCTATACCAATGGCCAATCATGGACGGGACATTGAGGTTTCCGGTTCAACAAATATTGCTGACTATGATTCAAAACTTCCAAAGAAAAGGGAAGCCTATACCAATTGGCTTTATCTGGCAAATTTACAACAGGAAAATTTATAGTAAGTGAGCCGGTTTCAGAACGCGGACTACGTTCAGCGAACTTTCGGTTTCGAACTACGTTAGCCTTGGTTTTGGAACTGACTTGAGGAAAAGCCGTCTAAGCGGACTAAAGTCAGACCCGCTTTTCCCCTTAGATCCGCAGCGGCTCTCCTCCCAATTTGCCCGTCCTATAATAGGGCTTCCACAGCCTCCATTGTCAGCGTCGCAACGTAATCTTCAATGGTTTCCCGGCGCCGTATCTGGAGAATTGAGCCGTCAGGACGAAGCAACAATTCGCCGCACCGGAGTTTGCCGTTGTAGTTAAAGCCCATAGCCCTGCCATGGGCGCCCGCGTCGTGAATGACAACAAGGTCGCCGTCAATGCCGGTTGCAATCGCGGGCAGTTTCCGCTGAACCGCGAATTTGTCGTTGTTTTCGCAGAGACTGCCGACTACATCGTACGTTTCTGTAAGCGGGGCGTCTTCCTTGCCCGCCACAGTAATATGGTGGTACGCGCCGTACAGGGCGGGGCGCATAAGGTCAGCCATGCAGGAGTCAAGGGCGATATATTCACGGTAGATGCTTTTGCGATGTACGGCGCGGGATACGAGCCAGCCGTACGGACCTGTTATCGCCCGCCCCCATTCGGTGTGGACGCCAAGCGGATCAAGCCCCGCAGGCGCGATAATGGCATCGTACGCGGCTTTGACGCCCGATGCCAGAGTCTCGTAATCAACGGACGTTTGTTCGGGCAGATACGGAATCCCCACGCCGCCGCCTAGATTCACAAACTCAAGGCGGACGCCGGCTTTCTCTTGTATCTCAACAGCCAGTTCAAACAAAAGCCGCGCCGTCTCAATATGGTACTCGACGTTCAATTCATTGGAAGCCACCATGGCGTGCAGGGCGAACCGCTTCGCGCCCTTTTGTTTAAGCAGGCGGAACCCTTCCAGTATTTGCTCCCGTGTGAACCCGTACTTCGCCTCTTTCGGCTTGCCGATGATGGCGTTGCCCGTTTTCCTGTCGCCCGGATTGTAGCGGCACGACACAAGCTCCGGGATTCGGGCGTATTTCTCCAGAAATTCGATGTGGGTGAAATCGTCCAGATTGATGACCGCGCCCAGTTCAAGGGCTTTCCGGTATTCGGCTATGGGCGTTTCATTCGATGTAAACATGATGTCTTCGCCCGTTATGCCGGCCATGCCGGATAGCAACAGTTCCGGCAGGCTTGAGCAGTCCGCGCCGAAGCCTTCACGGGCCAAGACCTTCAGTATAGCGGGATTCGGCAGCGCCTTAACCGCGAAATGCTCCCTAAAAGAAGGGAACGCCGAAAAGGCTTTTTTGAAACGCCTTGCATTTTCTACAATGCCTTTTTCATCGTACACATAAAACGGGGTCGGATACGTTTTGACGATTTCTTCCAACCGCGCTTTGGCAAGCGGGAAGCGTTTTGTGCAACTCATCCCACATACCCTTTCACTTTCAAAAGCTCCGCGTTCAGAATGCCGCCGCCGGCCGCGCCGCGCACCGTATTGTGCGAACAGCCCACGAACCGCGCGTCAAACACCGGACAGGGTCTCACGCGCCCCACAGTCACCGCCATCGCCTTGTCCGCGCCGCCGTCCTTGCGCGGCTGCGGACGGTTGTCCTCTTCCCGCACGATAATTGGCTGAACCGGCGCGAAAGGCAGGTCCATTTTCTGAGGCAACGCCTTAAATTCCCTCCATATGCGCTTTATTTCTTCAATTGACGGCTTTTTTTCACCGAATTCCATGCTGACGCAGGCGATATGCCCATTTATCACCGGCACACGGTTGCAATGCGCCGCAATTTTGGGGAATTCCGCGTTTGCGATGCCGCCGGCGCCTACGGATCCCAGTATCTTGAGCGGCTCTTTTTCGGACTTTTCTTCCTCGCCGCCGATAAACGGCACAACGTTATCTATAATGTCAAGGCTCGCTACGCCGGGGTAGCCCGCGCCGGAAACCGCCTGCAATGTGGCGACCATAGCCCGCCTTATCTCAAAGCCCGCCTCAATAAGCGCGTAGAACGGCGTCATGTAACTCTGAATGGAACAGTTCGGCTTCACCGCAATAAAGCCCTTCTCCCACCCCCGCGCTTTTTGCTGCAAGGGGATGACATCCGTGTGATGGGGATTCACTTCGGCGATAAGCATCGGCACATCGGGGGTCCACCGGTGCGCGGATGCGTTGGAAATCACCGGAATTCCGGCCGCCGCATACGCTTCTTCCAGCGCCTTGATCTCATCCTTGTCCATTTCGAGCGCGGAAAAAACAAAGGCGCAATCGCCCCGTTTTGACGCATCAACCGCCGCCGGGACATCATTGGCATCAGCCACGACAAGTTCGCCGGTCGCCGGTTTGTACGTCTTTTCAAGATGCCACCGCCCGGCGACAGTTTCTTTGTATGGTCTGCCCGCGCTTCTAGGAGACGCCGCGACAAAGCGCACTTCAAACCACGGATGCTCGTTGAGCAGGGCGATGTAATTCTGCCCCACCATGCCGGTCGCTCCTAAAACGCCAACGGGAATCTTGCGCATAATTGCTCCTGTTTGAGGCCGTTCCAAACGCGGCTTATAGCCGGCAACCTACGGTCGGCGGCTTTTGAAGCGGCGCATTTAGATTAAGCGGAAAAGCGGGATTTGGATCGCTTTTTCCAAAGCCAATTTTATGGGATTGATTCTGACAAAAAAAACGTAAAAATTCAAGAGGAAAGTCTTTAAAAAATAACGATGATGCTGTATATTTATATCTCAATGAAGAAAGCATGTTTGTTTTTTATATTGGTTCTGCCGCTTGTCTCTTTTTTAATGTGCAAGTCGTCTCCTTCGGCGGATGCGGACGATTCTTCAAAGGCGGACGCCAATACGCCGCAATGGGCAGGTGAGATTCCGCCGGCGGATATAATCTGGGGCGTTGGGATAGCGATTGATGAAAAGCAAAGCAATGCAATGTGGACGGCTGAAAAAAGAGGGAAAGAATCTGTCGGGCGGATGTTGAAAGCCTACGTGAGCGATGTATGTAAGGAATACGCCGAGATTCCCCAGGAAGCGGAGGAAGACATACACGACAAAATAACACAGGCGCCGTTCAATGAAGCTGCGGCGGTCCTGAGATGGAAAGCCTCGAATGGCGCGTGGTGGTACCGCGTTGAATATGCAAAAGCGGACGCCCGCGATTTTCTGTCCGGCATTTTTGATGAAGAAGAGGAAGCGTTTCCAGAATTCGACGCGACGCGGGCTATGCAACTTCTGGACTTGCGGATGACAGTCGAAGACGTTCCGTTTCAAACCGGCGGCGCGGAACAGCCATGAATCGGCCGGCGCATCTCTTCTTATATAGAAAAATTTAAAAAGTGGAAAGATTTTTTTATAAAAAAGAGGTATATTAGTCAGGTGGATACAAGTCCTCTCGTATGAGAGGGCTTTAAAAATTTATCTTTATTAAGAGGAGTTTCTTATGAAAAAATGCGTGTATGTGCTTTTAACAGCCATTATTGCACTTTCTCTCACACTGGCAGGCTGTGGCTCATCGCCGTCTCCAGCTTCGGCGAAGCAAGCCGCAAAAAAGTTGCCGGGTTTCGTGCTTAATCCTCCGACTGCGGAAGGCGTGGTGTACGGGGTTGGTTCTTCGACATCTCAGGATACGTCTGTAGCCCTGCGGCAGGCGAAAGAACGCGCAAAGGTTGATCTTGCGAACAAATTAAGCTCTCAAGTTAAAGCTATGGTAACCGATTATACGCGGCAAGCGGGAACCGGACAGGACGTAACGGATCTTAAATTCTATGAGAGCATCAGCCAATCCTTGACAAACACAACCTTGCGCGGCTTGCAGGACGGACCCGCGGAATTCACCGAAGATGGAACGCTCTGGATCTACGTTAAAATCAGCAAAGCCGACGCCGCTCAGGTTGCCGCCGAAGTCTTTGAAAGCGAAGCCAGCCAGTACGCCGAATTCAAGGCTATGAATGCGCTTGCGGCTATGAACGCCCAACTGGAAAAAAATGATCCTGCGTTGGCACCCGGCGAACCGAAAGCGGCCTACTAGTCAATATCAGGTGACAGCGACCCCCCTAAGGGGTCGCTCTAAACAATGAACAACCAGCATATCAAAGCTATTGTCAAATTTTTATTTGCAACTTCTTGTGCGGCGTTTCTTTCCTGCGCGGGATCTCCTCCCATGCGACAGCAACCCGCACAGGAACATTCTCTTGAAGCCGCGCCGAAAAAGCGCCCTAACGGGTCCGAAAAGGCGTTCTGGAACACCTCTACGTCTGGCGGAGATTTGATCGTTGTGGGCGTTGGCGGCGTTCAAATGTACGACAGCGGCTCCATTCAGAAAGCTCTTGAAGACGCGGCGAGAAAAGTGTCGCTTTTTACCGGTCTAAAGGGAGTCGCCGTGTATTATGAACAGATCGGCGCTTCGTTCTGGCGCTATAGTATAGCGAACGCTACAAAAATTGATTATAACGAGGACTATCTGGGGTATATCGATCAATTGAGTTATGACCCCGATAGCGACATTATTATAAATGAAAGGGGCGCCTTTGTCCGCGTCAGATATAAACTCCCCAATCCTTTTCATGCCATCTACCCTTCTTCAGGCAGCGAGACGGAAAAACCCGATTGGGTGATCAATCCGCCTTCAAGCGTCGCCGGTTTTACGGCTGGAGTCGGCTATGCCCGTCCGCAAATGTTCCCGAACGCCACCTATGTGGCCTCGTATGAGGCCGCCATTGCCAATCTTGTGAGCAAGGGTTCCCATAGCATAGAAGCAAAAAGCATGCAACTTCAGGGCGAGGGTTATAATTATGACGACATTCGGGAATTCATCACAACCGCAACCGCTGTAATAGACGGCTTCTACATCCTTCAAGTGTGGGTTGATCCCGCGGATGGGGGCGTGTATACTTTAGCGATAGCGCAATTTGTGAAAGGACTGTAAGTATGAAAAGATTTATTTTATTTGCCGCGCGCGTCGCGCCGGTTTTTTTTATGTTGTCTTGTGGAAGCGCGCCCAGTGTAAGCAGGGTTCCTTCCAATTCTCTCACTGATTTAAGCGGGTATTGGAACAACACCGACGTTCGGATCGTATGTACGAGTTTGATCGATTCATGTCTGAATTCTCCACGGATCATCCGGTTTGCCGGAGAGAATGACCGGCTTCCCCGGATCAAGATAGGAACCTTTAAGAACAACACCGACGAACACCTTGATCCAGCCATTATTCCCAATACGATGAAGGTGGTTATAACCAACAGCGGCAGGGCGGAATTTGTGGCGGACAGCGCCACTCAGAACGAGTTGCGCGCGGAAAAACAAGACCAACTCGGCTCCGCCAGCTTTGAGACTGCGGCAAGCATCGGCAATGAAACGGCGCCGGATTTTATGCTTACCGGCTCGGTTAAGACCATAGTTGATCGCGCGGGACGCATGTCGACAAGAACCTATATTGTGAACGCGGAGCTAACCCACATCGAAACGGGCGTGATATACTGGACAGATGAAAACAGCGAGATCAAGAAGGTTGTTCAGCAACCGAAAATAAGATTCTAGCTGACAACAATGAAGGCGCTTTTCAGAAAGCCACTTTTAATTTTTCCTCTAATTTTGTGCGCGGCATGCGCGTCCGGTCCGTATGCGCATGTTGACAAGCCCGTAGCGGCGGGAAATTTTAGGCAAGGCATTGGTGTTTTAGAAAACGAGAAATACAGCCTGTATCAATCGCAGGACAAGGTGTTGTACTATTTGGACAAGGGTATGCTCTCCCACTACGCCGGGGCGTATAGCGAGTCCATAACGTTGTTGCAGTCTGCTGAACAAGGCATTCAAGCGGCTTTTACCAAAAGCGTCACTATGGAGATAGGCTCCTATATAGTCAATGATATGGCGCAGGAATACGCGGGCGAAGATTACGAAGACATTTACATCAAGGCGTTTAACGCCTTAAACTATTATCACAAAGGCGAGTTGGAAAGCGCGTTGGTTGAAATCAGAGGCATGAGCCTGAAACTTGATGGACTTGCCGCGAAATACGCCGGTTTGATCGCTGACATGCAAGAGGAAGCCCGAAAAAATGGCGCGCCGGTCGCGGATTCCAAAGCCGCGACCGCTTTCTCCAATTCCGCGCTTGGCTGTTATTTGAGTATGCTTTTTTACCGTGGAACAGGCGATCCCAATGCGGAGGTTGACTGGAGGAATTTACGGAGGGCTTTTACCGATGCGCCCGCAGTGTATAATTTTCCGGTTCCTTCAACGGTTGAAGATGAGCTTGAGATGCCAGAAGGCAAAGCCCGCCTCAACATCGTAGGTTTTTCGGGGCTTTCGCCGGTAAAAGAAGAGCGTGTAGTGCGGGTCCCGCTTCCTTCCGGGTGGATTAAAATCGCTCTGCCCGTTTTGGTCTCGCGTCCCTCGGCAGTTCACAGTATAGAGCTTGTTTTTGAGAATGGAGACCGGCATCCCCTTGAACTGCTGGAAAACATCGAAGCCATTGCGAGAGAGACGTTTAAGGCGAAAGAATCCCTCATTTACACAAAGTCTGTGATACGCGCCGCCATTAAAGGCGCAATCGCAAGCGCGATGTCTGAAACAGCGAGAGAAGTCGATGATGCCGTCGCCAGCCTTGTTATTGGGTTGTTCGGCTTGGGCGCTCAGATTTTCGCAGAGGCGAGCGAACAGGCGGATTTGCGGATTTCCCGCTACTTTCCAGCCAAGGCGTACGTAACGGGAATCACGCTTGATCCCGGAATATATTCTTTCTCGATAAATTATTATGACAGACATGAAAGATTGATAGAATCTTTCCCGTTTGAAAATGTTCGCGTTGATGAACATACGCTTAATCTAAAGGAGGCGATATGCGTAAAATAGCATCTCTTGTTCTAAGAATCGGTGGGATCATTCTTTTGCTGGCATGCGCCGCAGCGTGCGCCGGCGCTCCAACAAGCGTTGGAACCGGAACGGACACTTCGTCGCGGAGAAACAGCGGCGCTGCGGCGGAAGCGGCGGCTCAGTCCGCGTTAAACGCCATGAACAACGGCGGGCAGCCTGTTTCAGGCGGCAATTCTGGCGGCGCGTCCAATGCGCCACAGCCGGCAGGCAGGCAGAACGCGCCGCCGCCTGTGGCGCCCCGGCAACAAGCGCCGGCGTCTGCGGCAACCGGCGGGAAACCCATGTGGGTCGACTCGGCGGATCCGGCGTATGCCGCGTATATCACGAGAGCAGGTTTAGGCGCGACCCGGGATCAGGCGGATCAGAGAGCGTTTTCTGAGCTTGTCGCGTATTTCAGGCAGTCAATACAATCCGAGACAACATTGAGAAGTTCGTATTCGGAAGCGCAGACGGGAGATTCCGTAAAAACAGAGAGCAGTCTCAGAATGGAAGAGGCCATACGGATATCTTCACAGTTGGATGCGCTTGAAGGCGCGATAATCGCCGCCCGTTGGTATGACGGCAAAAACACCTACTACTCATTGGCAACCATGGACAAGGCGGAGACAATCAGGATTTATACGGAGCTTGTCAACGCGAATCTGAACGCCATTAACAACCTGTTGAATATAACCAAAGCGGAGAAAGAGAGCTTTGATGGGTATTTACGGTACCAGCAGGCGGCGGCGCTGGCGGATCAAAATCAGGCGTACGCAAGCGTGTTGAGCGTAGCGGGAGACATGAGCAATATTCGCGGCAACCTGAGAACTGGCTTTGAGTACCGGAATGAAGCGAGGACAACTATTATCCCCAAGATCCCAATAGGCGTGATCGTTAATCCCGCGACTCCAAATGTAAACGCGATCAAGGCGGGACACATTGAAGCGGCTTTTTCAAACGCGATAACAAAGAACGGCTTCCAGGGCGGTACGGCTCGATCCCGGTATATACTCACCGTTGATGTCGCGCTTGAGGAAATTTCTTACCCGAATAATTCCAATAAATTCTCCCGTCTTTCTTTAAACGCCGCTTTAAGAGACACTCAGAGTGGAAACAGATTGTTCGCCTATGGCTTTTCTCCCCTGCGTGAAGGACACGCAACGCTTGCCGAGGCTGAGAACTGGTGCGTTAGAACCGCGGTGACAAAAATCGGACACGCTCAGGATGGGTTTGGCAAAAAATTATCGGATTACCTCGCTTCGTTGTCTGAATAATGGCGCGTAGCCGCGCGCGTTGCGGCTACGCGGCTACGCTTGACATTTTGCCAAATGACGGATATATTTCATTATTATGAAAGCAGGGCCTCTTTTTTTACTTTTTTTATTGATTGTTGTTTACGCTCTTGGCGCACAAACTTCACCGAAACCTGACGCTTTGCAACAGTACCGCATTGGGCGGGAACGTGAAGCGCAGAATCGCTTGTCTGAAGCGAACAGGTACTACAATGAAGCCGTCCGTATCTGTAGGGTAGAAATCGACCAAAAAATAGCCACCGCCGATTCATACACCGTTTTTACATGGGCGTTGCAACGTCTTAAAAACTACCGCGAAGTTATCGCATGGGGAGAGAGGGGGCTTGCGCTGTACCCAAACGATTACCGGCTCAACGAGATCATGGGTGAAGCGTATTTTTATCTGGACGATTACGAAAAGTCGCTTGCTTCCATGCAACGTTTTGTCAATGCCTTTGCCAACGCCCCGCGCAACAACGACCGGGTTTCGACCGCTTATTTCTTTATCGGAGAAATTTACCGGCTGGAGGGAAAGTACCAGCGCGCGGATATCGCCTATTCGGTGGCGGTTCGCTTGGAGCCGAATATCGCGCTGTGGTGGTACCGGATGGGTCTTGCTCGTGAGGCGTTTGGCGAGTATGCGCTGGCGCAAGAAGCCTACCAACGGGTGTTGCGCATCAATCCCTTATTTACCGAAGCGACTGCGGCTATCGCCCGTATAAGGCAACGTTTGAATTCGCAAAGCGAAGGGTAGAACCGTCGCGCACCCAAGAAATCCGGCGGATTGAGAGGCTCATACATACAAAAACCGCTTGATCTTTCCAGTCGGCGTCTTTTCAAATGGTTTTTTCATAATCTCAATACGATCGATGCGGGAGAAGGTTGCAAGGCGCTTGTTCAGAGATCGCCTGAATTCCTCCAGTTTTTCCGCAATATTTTCAGAGGAAAATCCGGCGGCGGCGGTTTCGGACTGGACGAAAACGGCGGGAAAAATAAACGCGACGAGTTCTCCGTTTTTTCCCGGGCGGACAAGGGCATCCTCCACAAGGGGCGATTGACCCAACAACATCTCAATTTCTTCTGGATAAATGTTTTCACCGGAAGGAGACAAAATTATGTTTTTTATCCTGCCCCGAATATAGAGATAGCCTTTTCTGTCAAAGCAACCTAAATCGCCCGTTTTAAGCCACCCGTCTTCGGTAAACGCCTCTCTGGTTTTCAGCTCGTTGCGGTAATAGCCAAGCATCACATTTGGCCCCCGCACCTGAATTTCACCGCAAGCGCCGGCGGTTCCGCTGGCGTTTGCATCAGGCGCCAAGCGCACTTCCACGCCCGCGAGCGGTCTGCCTGCGGAGCGGAACCGGAACCGGTACGGCGCGGCGCCCGCCACAAGCGGCGACGCTTCGGTAAGACCATACCCCGGCGAGTAAGGAAACTGCGACTTCCACAGGAACCGCTCAACCTCTTCGGAGAGCGGCGCGCCGCCCACGCCCAAAAATCGCAAGCCGCCGCCGAAAGACGAGAGGAGCTTGCGTCCGGCAAAGAGTATCGCCAAGCGGCGGGTAAACGGAAACCGGTACAGAGAACTTTTGAAAAGGCGCGGCGCGATGCGGAAGTAGTAAATCTTCTCAATAAAAAGCGGAACCGCAAGCATCACTGTTGGCTTCAACGTCTGAATTGCGCCCATCATGGCGGACGGGGATGGATGCCTGTCAAGGTACACGATTGACGCGCCGCTGAGAATCGCGCTTATCAAGCCCATAGTACACTCGTATGTATGGGCAAGCGGAATGATCGAAAGACAACGGTCGCGTGGATATATGTTCATTTTTTTAAGGGCGGCTTGCGCTGTCCACAATAGGTTGCGATTGGAAAGCATGACCCCTTTGCTGTCGCCGAGTGTCCCCGATGTGTACACAATCGTCGCCAGTCCGTCTTCTTCCATATCGGGAAAGCGGTCCCTATCGCTCAAAAAAAGCCGTTTCATGCGGCCCCGTATTGAGACAAGAATGCTGGCATCTGCCTCGCTTTTCTGCGTGTAAGTGTCCTTATGCATATTTTTAATGCTGTCAAGGCAGACGACCGGAATCGCCGCCTGCATATCCCGCGCCGGTATGTCCGACGCTGTACCCTCTCCCAGTATTTCCGCTATTTTCGGCATGGTCTTTTCCGTCCCGCAGATTGCGGAAGGCTGGGCGTGGCTGATAATGCCCTTTATCTGTTCACAGGAAAAGTCAATGAGCGCCGGAACGCTCACTGCGCCGGCTTGGGCGATGCCAAAATAGGCTATAGCCCATTCGGGACGATTTTCGGCGATAATCATAACACGGTCAGCAGGCTTTACGCCCAGCGATGCAAGCAAAGACGCGAAGCGCCTTGTCATTCCGCCAAATTCCCTGTAGGTGACACGGTCGTATGTACATTCATCACGGTAAATCTCAAACGCCGTCCGGTCTTTGAATTTCATCGCCGCTCTCTGGCTCAGTTCTGATAACGTCTGTTTTAGTAAAGAAATCATAGTATTGTTTAGACGTTGTTTCAAAGAAAAAGTTGCTGGAAAATCTTGTCAAGCGAATTTTTCGCCGCGCCGGTTGACCGCGCTGCCGTGAAAGTATAAAATGGGTACATAACAGGAGGCGTTATGAGAACAACAGTAACCATAGAAGGCATGTCCTGCGAACACTGCGTAAAGCATGTAAAAGAGGCGCTTAAAGCGATAAACGGCGTCAGTTCCGCCAAGGTGAGCCTTAAAGACAAGAAAGCCGTTGTGGACCACAAGGACGGCGTTACGCTTGAAAGCATAAAGGCGTCCATTGCGGAGGCGGGTTACGAGGCGGCCGACTGAACAATAACAAATGAAAATTTCGAGTTAAAAATGTTTTTTCGCATCTCTGATTCTTATTTGCTCTATTGGCGTTGAGATGACATAATGGACTTGTTTGGCAACCAACTGCGTTGTCGAACAAGTCCATTATTGTTTTCGACAGGGAGTCTTGCCCATCCCTTCACAAACGCGCCGCGGTATGGTATAGTCATGCCATGAACGAAAGATTAGATTCCATGCTTCGCCGTTATAAAGAACTGTCAACACTGGTGCAAGACCCGGAATTGGTGAAGAATCACAACAAATACCGCGATTTAATGAGAGAATACTCCCAACTCGGCGACATTGCGGCGGCGCACAACGAAATTGAAACGCTGTCCGCTCAATGCAACGACGCGAGAACGCTTTTACAGGAAGAGAAAGACTCTGAAATGAAGGAGCTTGCCAGAGAAGAAGTAAAAGAACTGGAAAAACGGTTGCAGGAAGCCGAAGAAAAGCTTAAATTCCTCATTGTTCCTAAAGACATTCTTGATGAAAAGAACATCATCATGGAAATCCGCGCCGGCGCCGGCGGCGATGAAGCGGCGCTTTTTGCGGCGGATCTGTTCCGCATGTATTCCCGTTTTGCGGAGACCAAGGGCTGGAGGTTTGAAATTATGAATTCCAATGAGACCGGGCTTGGCGGATTTAAAGAAATCATTTTTTCCATAAATGGCGGCAATGTGTACGAAAATCTCCGCTATGAGTCGGGCGTTCACCGCGTACAGCGGGTGCCTGAGACTGAGGCTTCCGGGCGCATCCACACATCGGCGGTTACGGTCGCGGTTCTTCCCGAAGCGGACGAGACCGAAATCGACATCAAACCGGACGATCTGCGTATCGACGTGATGCGGGCGGGCGGTCCGGGCGGACAGTGCGTCAACACTACGGATTCGGCGGTGCGCATCACCCACATTCCAAGCGGCATTGTGGTTCATTGTCAGGATGAAAAAAGCCAGATAAAGAACAAGGCAAAGGCGATGCGCATACTCCGCGCCCGCATTTACGAGGCGGAAGCCGCCAAAGCCGCGGCCGAACGCGCCGAAGCCCGCAGGAGTCAGGTCGGTTCGGGCGACCGTTCCGAGCGCATCCGCACCTATAATTTCCCCCAGAACAGACTGACGGATCACCGCATCAACCTCACGTTGTACAAGCTGGACATCATCATGCAAGGCGATGTGGCGGAGTTGTTCGACGCCCTCAAACTCTCCGCGCGGGAAGAAGCGCTTGACGCCGCTACGGGCTAGCGGTGAACACGTTGCGGGCGGTCCGGCGCCGCGCCGCTCCATACTCCACCCCTGTTCACAAAAAACAAACTGTGTTATACTTGTTTTAAAATGGAATTTACCGAACTGAATCTACATAACGATCTGCAAAAAGGCATAAAAGAAGCAGGTTATTTGATCTGTACGCCGGTTCAGAAGCAGGTGCTTAGCAATGCGTTCAATGGACAAGACCTCTATGTGCAGTCTCAAACCGGCACCGGAAAAACCGCGGCGTTTTTAATCGTCATCTTTCAAAGGCTCCTTACGGAGCCGCTTTTACATGGGAAAAAAGCCCTTGTCATGGCGCCAACGCGAGAATTGGCGGTTCAAATTGAAGAGGAGGCGAAACTGCTTGCAAAATACCTTCCCTTCAAGATCGGAAGTTTTTACGGCGGGGTCGGCTACGGGCAGCAACAGCAACTGTTGCGCGGCAATGTACAGATGCTGGTGGGAACGCCCGGACGGGTGCTTGATCTAAACGCTTCAGGGCAGATGAACCTCATGGATATCGCCTTTTTGGTAATTGATGAGGCTGATCGTATGTTTGACATGGGGTTTTATCCGGACTTGCGGAAGCTCATCAAAGCGGTGCCGCCCGTAGACCAGCGGCAGACCATGCTTTTCAGCGCGACGCTCAATACATGGGTGAAAAATCTTGCGTGGGAATACACAAAGACGCCTTTTGAAATAGAGATTGCGCCGGAAACCGTTACGGTTGAAGAGGTGGAGCAACTTCTTTACCACGTGCCGTCTGAAGACAAGATGAAGTTGCTGTTGGGCGTCCTTGAACGGGAGCGTCCAGAAAGCGCCATTATTTTCTGCAACACCAAACGGTACACGGAAATCATTGCAAAGCGTCTTGATGTCAATGGCTACAAAATTGAGTTTATCATAGGAGACCTGCCTCAATCCAAGCGACTCAAGATAATTGAAGATCTGAAAGCCGGCAAAACGCGCTTCCTCGTAGCCACCGATGTCGCCGCGCGCGGGCTTGACATTGAAGGGCTTGCCCTGGTTGTCAACTACGATCTGCCCGCCGAAACTGAAAATTACGTTCACCGCATAGGGCGCACCGCCCGAGCCGGTAAAACCGGCAAGGCTGTATCCTTTGCCAGCGAGCAGGACGTGTACGAGCTTGCCGCCATCGAAAGATACATTGATATGAAAATCCCCTCGGAAGTCGCGGGTGAACATCTGTATGCGGAAGACAAAAGCGCAGGCAGAAGCGTACGCGCCAGCGTATACGCCGGACCCCGTGAGCAAAAAAAAGGAAACGAGCCGGATCGGGCGCGTGGCGACGAACGGCGGGCGCGGAAAGACGGGAAAATGCGCGGCGCATCACAACGCGACTCGCCGTTGCGCGATTCATCGTACGATGAATCGCATGATATATCACGGGACGATAAAGCGCGGGGCGCTGAAAAACCTGCTAAAAATAGGAAACGCAGGTTCCCGCTAAAACAAGGGCGTTCAGAACAAGCGGGCGGTTCTGACAACGGCGGTCTTTCCGTAATGTCTTTTGAAAAGCGCATGGCGTATTACCGGGCGAAGTACGGCGGCGGCATTGCCGCAAATGCCGCCGGGCTGGAGGATAAACCGCGGCAGGACGGCTCCCGCAAGCGAAAAAGCCGGCGCTCACGGCAAGGCAAACAGCCCTCGTCTACGCCGGTTGCGGCAGGCAAACGGCCGGTAAAGTCCGCCGAAACATGGCAAGCGGCGGCGCCTGCGGCGGAGTCAGAAAAGCCCGCAAAAAAAGGATTTTTCGCAAAAATCTTAGGCGTTTTTAAGAAAAATGGCTGACGCCTTCTTTGCCGGCAAGTCCGGATCACTGCTGTTTATAATAGAGGCTTTAAGCCTCTCTATGCAAGACAAACGAGGTATATATTGATCACAGTTACAGATGTACGTTTAAGCTATGGAGAACGTACGTTATTCAAAGACGTTAATCTCAAATTCACGCCCGGCAACTGCTATGGAATCATCGGCGCAAACGGGGCGGGAAAATCGACCTTTCTCAAGATACTCTCCGGCGAGGTGGAACACGACAAGGGAGAAATAAGCGTTACGGCAGGACAGCGTCTGGCGGCGCTCAAGCAGGACCACTTCGCGTTTGAGGAATATTCCGTGATAGACACGATTGTCATGGGCTACCCCAAGCTCTACAGCGTACAGAAAGAACGGGAAGCCATCTACGCAAAAGAAGACTTTTCCGATGAGGACGGCATCCGTTCCGCGGAATTGGAAGCAGAATTCGGCGAACTCGGCGGATACGAAGCCGAAGCCCAAGCAAGCCAGATCCTTTCCGGTCTTGGTCTTGACGAGGCGGATCACGGCAAGATGATGAGCGAGCTTGACGAAACCAAAAAGGTGCGCGTACTGCTGGCTCAGGCGCTGTTCGGCAACCCCGACATCCTTCTGCTTGACGAGCCGACCAACGGGCTTGATCTTGAGTCCATCTCGTGGCTTGAGGACTTCCTCATTGATTTTTCCAACACGGTAATCGTGGTGAGCCATGACCGCCACTTCTTGAACAGCGTCTGCACCCACATTGCGGACATCGACTTTGGAAAAATCACCCTGTATTCGGGCAACTACGACTTCTGGTACCAGATGAGCCAGATACTTCAGAAGCAGGCGAAAGACTTGCAGAAGAAAAACGAAGAAAAAGCCCGCGAACTCAAGGAATTTATTCAGCGATTCGCATCCAACGCCTCAAAAAGCAGGCAGGCGACAAGCCGGAAGAAAGTGCTTGAAAAACTCAACCTTGAAAACGTTACGGTAACAAGCCGCAAATTCCCGTACGTGGGCTTCAAACCGGATCGAGACATCGGCAACAACGTGTTAAACATCGAAAACCTTAGCTTTTCAACCGCCGGTAAGGGGGACATTTTAAAAAATTTCAGCCTTACGGTCAACAAGGGCGACAAGATCGCGTTCGTGGGGCAGGAACACCAAGCGAAATCGGCGCTGTTCGACATCATCGCCGGAGCGCAAAAACAATCATCGGGCGAATTCTTTTGGGGGCAGACAACCTCGTTGTCGTACTTCCCCAAGGAGAACTCCCGGTTTTTCGATTTAGACCTCTCGATCACGGACTGGCTGCGCCAATATTCTCCGGATCAGGACGAAACTTATGTACGCAGTTTCTTGGGACGTATGCTCTTTTCCGGCGATGAGGCGCTGAAGCCCGTAAACGTGCTTTCCGGCGGCGAAAAAGTGCGGTGTATGCTCGCAAAAATGATGCTTTCCGGCGCGAATGCGCTTATCCTTGACGAACCGACCAACCACCTCGATCTTGAAGCCATCACCGCCCTGAATAACGGACTGTGCGCTTTCTCCGGGGTGATCCTGTTCAACTCGCATGATCACGAGTTCGTCAACTCAACGGCAACCCGCATCATCGAAATCCTACCCGGCGACGCATCCCCAATAGACCGCATGATGCGGTTTGACGACTACCTTTTGGATGAGACCGTAAAAGAATTGCGGGCGAAGGCGTATCATCACGCGGAGCGGTTGCAAATATAAGCAGGGCAAAGCGGTATGAGGCGTGTAGATCACAGGAAAAAGATTGCAATGATTGCTTTCTGGATCATAAGCGTCAATGACGCTTTTGCTCAAGATGAAGTGATGGGCTTCTGTTGGCGGCACTTTTACCACTCTGGTTGAGGCGGGATCACTATGGAAGTCTTCTAAGGGAGCGGGGCTTTGATGCGTATATCTTTCCAAACGTTACAAACCGCAAAACAAGTGGTATAGACGTCTTTCTACAGGGTATGTTTGGCGGCGGTTTTATTACGGAGCGTCCTGACAGAGATATATACGCCCTTTTGCGCAGATTGGGTTCACGTTTGGCGTTTCATTCAGACGTTATATCACCGGCCGTCTCGCCCTTTTTGGCGCGCTCAACGTTGAGTGGCTTATGATCGGCACCGAATATAGCGAAATGATGGAAGATACGCGGAGTGACACGCTTGTTGATGTTCAAATGCTTGATCATCATCTTAGCGTTGGGGGAAATATTGGATTGAAAATACGACCTTACCGATGCCCTCTATATCGGCGTTGGCGCTGGTTCTTCATGGGGTCTCCTCCACACCGCCGAGTTGATAGAAAAAGGCGCTAGACGGCAAGAATCGCTTGCGCATACGCAAAACAGTGTAGTATACAAAATGGAGCCGTCCACTCTGATTGCGGTAAAACCTCGCATCATTATAGGTGTGAATTTGAGATACTAGGCTGTCCGGCATCGACGGATAAAGCGTAGAGAAAACGCCTATAGGCGCGCGGCGTCAGTTCCCGCGCCGCTGTTCACCGTAGAAAGCTTTGCGGCGGCGGTATAACAAATCCGAGTTCACAGAAAGAGAAAAAGCAAGAAAAATCCGCTCTCTTTGTGGTCCAATTTTTTTCAGCCTTGTAGATTTTTTTGCGGAATTCATAAGGTTAAAAAAGCAAATGCAGGAAGCATAAACAGACTGATTGAGGATATTGAAGGTCCAAATCAAATCTGAAGCGCAAAAAGGGTAAGGCATAGAAAAGGCATCGTCAAATCCGATAGAATGAAGTTGCAAACCAATTCAACGGAGGAAGACGATGCCCTATACCCACTATACCATAGACGAAAGAAACGCGCTACAGGCCATGACCGGCATGGGCCTTTCCAAGGACATTATCTCAGTCATTTTGGGCAAAGATCTCAGCAGCGTATACCGGGAACTGAGCCGGAATAGCGGCGAAGGGATATATACCGGGCGGGAAGCCCACTATGAAGCGGAAAGCCGGCGGCGGGAGGCCCTGCGCCCGGTTTACTCAGGGTATCCGATAAAATATACTGAAAACATGGAGGTATATATGCCTATTGCCGGTTCGATACGAGAAGCCCTGGGTTCAGCGTCATTGATACG